>NZ_JBAJGT010000005.1:0-422371 GCF_036706555.1 Pseudomonas sp. JDS28PS106
AGCCTTTTTTAGGATGTCGTTGTCCATTTTCAGGTCGCGAACTTGCTGCTCAAGCTCACGAATACGTTGCTGCTCGGCCGTCAGCGGCTTGCCGATCCCGGCACCACCCAGCTGTTCTGATTCGTACCGCTGAACCCAGCGGCGCACTGCGGTATCGCCGAGGTTCAGATCACGACAGACCTGGCTGACGCTCATGCCTTGATCCTTGACCATCTTGGCGACTTCCAGCTTAAAGCTGACATCAAAGCTTCTGTTCTTCTTGCTCATGGAGACTCCTCAGTGGGTGTAGTTTCCCCTATTGAGGTGTCCGGAACCATTAAACCAGCACATTCCTCCTGTCCGTTTCTGTCGGCATCCGTTATCCCTCAGCAAGATGTCCATATCGGCCAATGGCAGATTCAGCAGTATCCATTCTCCTTCGCCCATCCGACCGACAGCCGCCACTCCCGCAAAGATGGCTTTTTGGTATCATTGCGCGCCGTGCTGCGCGATCTCCGCTACTGACTGTTGCAGCCAGGTTCTCCCAAGCACGGAAGTTTGCTGACAAGTTGTTTAAGGAATGAACTGTGATCCCTGTAATACACAAGACGCTTCTCGCCCTCTCGGTGTCTGTCTGGGCGTTGCCCACATTTGCCGAAACCTCCCTTCTGACCAGTGCAGGATTCAACAGCGCAGGTCAATCGCATACTGGCAACCTCGATATTTCCGGAGGTTACAGCGGTGCCGGCTTGCAAAAGATCATCACGCTCACTGACTCGACTATCGACAGGGATCTGATTCTGAATGCCGCGATCACCCGCACAAGCGGTGAAGGAGCAAAAGGCGTCAGTGTGGAGGGCGGCAGGATCTTGAATGGCCTGATCAATCGCGGCCAAGTCGAGGTGACGGGCGCAGGCGCAACGGCCATCGATCTGACGACCAGCAACGCAGGCGCTTCTGCGACTCTTGGATATTTTGACAATCAGGGCACCATCGTTGCGACCGGCGAACAAGCCGAAGGCGTACGAATCGACGGTGCCAGCTTCACCGGCAACGGCGTACATCTGACCAACGACGGGACTATCCGCGCTCAAGGCACTGCCATCTCCATTGGCAATACGCGCTTCGATGTTCCGGGCGCTCAGCCGTGGTTTCTGGAAAGAGGCGCCCTCAACCTGTTCAACAGCGGCTCCATCATTTCTGCTGACAAAGCTATCGACGCGTCCGAGAGCAACCGCCCGGTCGAGCTGATTCTGCGCAAAGGCAGTGTCGTTGTCGGCAACCTGATAGACCTGAGCAACATCGAACTAGAAGGCGATACGTCCTTCACTGCGACCGGCGCCGGCGCCAACGGTTACAACATTCGTCTGAAAGACGACGGCTGGATCGACGTAGGCAGCGTCAGTGACCATCTGGCGACCACTTTTACGCTTGAAGCCCCGCACACCAGCATCGACGGCAACCTGTACGTCGCTGGCAATTCTGCACTGGCGTTGAATCTCAGCAATGCCACCGACGTCAATACCGCGGTACTGAAAGTCACTGGAACCACTCAATTCACGCAGGGCGCCCAGGTAAAACTGGCAGCCAAAGGCGAAGATTTCAGCGCCAGTGGCACTACCTACAAACTGATCGAAGCGGGCAACATCGAGCTGTTGACCCGAGACGGCGAAGAAATCGATCCGGATGGCAAGCTGGATGTCGTCAGCACATCAGCGCTGCTCAAGGTCGACAGTTACACCGTCACCGGCAATCAAGTCGTCGCCGTGGTAACCGGTAAAGCCAGGGAGGAAGTTACCCAGATCGTGACCGACCATGGCGGTTCGGCCAACAATGGGAAAACGCTGACCCACTTTGTCGATGACAGCATCATCGGCAAGCTGAGCGACAGCGATCCCTTCAAAAAGGCGTTGCTCAATGCCGATGAGGCTCAAGTTGCGAGTCTGGCTTCGCAAATGACACCGGACATCAACGGCGGCGCTACGCGTGCCGCGACCACCAGCCAGAACCTGATCAGCGGCGTCACCGGCAGTCGCACCAGTTCGATACGCGGTGCATCTTCGGGCGAGGCTTTTGAAGAAGCAGGTGTGTGGGTCCAGTCGCTGTACAGCGACGCCACTCAAGGTCGGCGCGACAACGTGGCGGGCTACAACGCCTACAGCCACGGGATAGCAGTGGGTGCGGACGGCAAACTCAATGAAAACCTGACCCTTGGCCTGGCATACAGCTTCGTCAACACCGACGTAAACGGCAAAACCGGTAACAAGACTCAAGTCGATAGCCATGCCTTCACCCTGTACAGCGGTTTCGAGTTGGGTAACTACTTCCTCGACGCCAGCCTGACTTACGGTCTCAACGACAACCAGGGCAAACGCAATATCGCCGGCACGCGCGCCAAGTCAGACTATGACAGCGACCTGCTGGGTCTGAACCTCGTGGGTGGTTACACTTACCGTATCACCCCGCAACTGCTGGTCGAGCCGCGTCTTGCTGCTCGCTACAGCCAGGTGAACATTGACGGCTACCGTGAGAAAAACTCGTCGGCTGCGTTGAAGGTCGAGGACCAGCGTTACGAAGTTATCGAGCTGGGTGCAGGCATGAGCGTGGCAGGCCGCTTCATGCTTGGCGCAGGTTCGTTCGAGCCGCAAGCCAGACTGATGGCCTATCACGATTTTGCGGCTGACGAGGCCAGGAGCACGTCCACCTTTCTGCTCGGCAGCACGCCATTCGTAACCAACGGTGCGAAAGCGGTGCGCGACAGTTTCGAAGCGGGCATAGGCGCTGACTACAAGCTGGGCGCAGTGACCTTGGGCGTCAATTACGATTACATCGGCAAATCTGGCTTCGATGCCGACGTGTTCTCCGCCAAAGTACGCTACGACTTCTGATGAGAAAATTGCGCCCCGGCCCTCGCTGGGGCGTTTGCTTTGGGCCACTGGCAGCGCTGCTGATCAGCGCTCTTGTCGCTGGCTGCCAGTCGCCGCGCCAGATGCTGCAACAACTGGCTGACGCACATGGTCGCCAACTGCAAATCCTGCCAGGCCAGCCGTTCGCGCTGGCCGCCCTGCTGCCTGGCAACGTCCGGCATGCGGACCGTTTGCGGGTGTACCTGGAGGGAGACGGCCATGCCTGGGCGACGGCCACCCAACCCAGCCTCGACCCCAGCCCACGCAAACTGCTGGTGCCACGCCTGGCGATCGAGGACCCGGCTCCCAATATCTATCTCGCGCGACCGTGTCAGTTCGTCACTGCCCCCGCCTGCGCGACAGCACTCTGGACAGACAAACGTTTCTCGCAAGAAGTGGTT
This sequence comes from Pseudomonas sp. JDS28PS106, assembly GCF_036706555.1. Taxonomy (NCBI): domain Bacteria; kingdom Pseudomonadati; phylum Pseudomonadota; class Gammaproteobacteria; order Pseudomonadales; family Pseudomonadaceae; genus Pseudomonas; species Pseudomonas sp. JDS28PS106. The sequence goes on from NZ_JBAJGT010000005.1 coordinate 3,287, forward strand.
ACCAGCCTCAGCACGGCACTGGACCTTTTGAAACAACGCTACCGCAATCAGTCATTCGAGTTGATCGGCTATTCCGGCGGCGGTGCCTTGGCGCTTCTGCTGGCTGCGCAGCGTGACGACGTGGCACAGATTCAAACACTTGCAGGCAACCTGAGCCCTCGACTGTGGGCGCGCGTCCAGAACCTGTCGCCCCTTGCGGGTTCACTTGACCCTCTGGATTACCGGCTTCGCCTGACAGGCTTACCCCAGCGGCACTTTTCCGGAAGCCTCGATAAAGTCGTTCCGACCGCGCTGACGCAGGAATACTACAGGCGGTCGGGAAATGACGCGTGCAATCGGGTGATAGTGGTTGAAGGTGTGAGTCATGAGCAAGGCTGGGAGAAGGTCTGGAGTCGCTGGCGCGAGTCCGGTCTGGATAACGCGGCGTGTATCCCCAGCGGCTGAACACTCTGTAATGCGTTTGACTGACTTGGCTCCGGATCTGAATTTTCCGCACGGCATGACGCTCTCACTGGTTATCCATCCGCCTTGTGCAGCCAGAGTCGAGCCCATGTATCCCACTACTCCCGACGGTCGCTATTTCGTTGTCAAAGGCCAGCTCTGGCGCTGCACCAACCCTGCGCTGGAAGAGCCGGAGCGGCAACGGCTGGTCAAGGAGCTGATGGACGCAAGACGTGGAGTCAAGGAAGCGAAGAAGTCGGCGGACGCGGCCAGACTGAAATCGGCCCGTGCACAGGCACAGACCGCCAAGGTCGCGCTCGGCGAGCGCGGTCCGGTCTGGTGGACTGACGGCAGCCCGGACTTCAATCGACACAAGGTTGCCAACACGCCTTACGCGCAGTGGTACGCCGAACTTGAAGCTGCGGCAGAGGAGCCGTAACTGTTCAGGGTCTCTTCGGGGCACGTTCAAACCACTAGGCAAAGTGCCCAAAGATGACTGCAGACCGGCTGCCAAGTCCAACTTGTGAAAATTTTGTTTTAACCGATATTTATGCGAAGTCGCACACGCTTGAGCCTCTCGATCAGAATTAATTGGAATCCCTGCAAAAGGCGGCGGTCAGTTAATGGGAGAGCACGAAGAAGACAACGCAATGGAGGTATGTATGAGCCTTGCAATGACAATCTTCAGTATGATCGCCGCCTGGTTGGCGATAGCCTGTGCAATGCTATGGGGCGTTCTGCGTATCAGCCGCCGGCATCAGGCGCCCGTCAGCGGCAGGCCCGATAACAGGGCTTACCGCGCGCTGCCATGCAGAATCGGTGCCTGCGGCAACTAGCAGTCGCTCGGCCAGGCCCAAGTTTACAGATATGAAATTCACCGGGTCTCAGACCGGTTTATCCACTCTTGCCATACGCACGCATGGGCGCACCATCGTGGTATGAAAACGATGTTCGAATCGGAGTAACAAATCATGTCCAAACTGGCTGAATACCGTCAACTTGAGCGCCACCTTGCTGAACAGCTTCAGGCGCTGGAAGCCATGAAAGGCGACAAGGCGCTTGAGCAGGAAATCGAGTTCGAAAGCAAACTTCGTGAATTGTTGGGTGAATACAACAAAAGCCTCAAGGACATTATTTCGATCCTTGATCCGCAATTGTCGTCGCGCCCGGGCAAGGCACCGGCTGCCCCGGTCAAGGCCAGTCGCAAGCCTCGCAGCGTCAAACTCTACAAGAACCCTCACTCGGGCGAAGTCGTGGAAACCAAAGGCGGTAACCACAAGACGCTCAAGCAGTGGAAAGCCGAATACGGTGCCGAGACTGTGGAAAGCTGGGTGGCTTGATAAAGCGTACAAGCGCCAGCGAGCGTTGGCGCTGCACAACCTGCACCGAGCCTGTCTTTCACGGCTGAATCCGCGCCGGCGCCTTAACACGTCCAGCTGACAAGCCTGACCGTATTGCTATCCAAAAACATACACTAAAACGTGAAAAAAACCCTTTTGAGTACATTTTGACGACGGGTTGCGAGCATGTTCTTCCCTGCTCTGCTCTACTGAAACATAGGGTCTGACCACAACAGCGGAGATGTGCCTGTGAAACATGTGGGCGAACGGTTACGGGAAGAGCGCAAAAAACTCGGCTTGACGCAGCAGGAGTTCGCCACGCTCGGGGGTATCGCGACCAACGCTCAGGCCCACTACGAAGCGGGCGAGCGCCAGCCAAAGGCGGGTTACCTGATCGGCATCGCTGCCAGCGGCGTCGATATTCTCTATGTACTGCTCGGGACCCGCACGCCAACTCCGGAAGCCAGCCTTACCCCCGAAGAGGCCCGGATCGTCCAGCAGTACCGCTCCCTGCCCAAGGAAGACCGCAGCGCGCTGGGCCAGCTTTCCACTTCTCTTGCCGACTGCGACTGAACACGCCGTCGGCGCGTCCTCGTCTCATGCGGGATTGCATGCAACTTTTGCGTGAAACCCCCACCTAACTGCGACCGAAAAATGCTGGATATCGTCTGCCAGCCCCTGACAGTAGTCTGAGATCCGAAATCCTCTGGTCGTCAGCTTGCAATTCGGCGCAAAAGGTAGACACTCCTCCGCATTGCTGGCAAGGCGCTATTGATCCTGTAGATCCTTATCCTTACGCCAGACCGACCTCATTGAAATTCAAGGAGTTTGAAGCATGGCAAGCCTGATACAGCGTACCGTCCAAGCGATCAAGACGTCTCAAGCCGGACTCGTATCCAGTTGGCTCGCCAGCCTGGAGGCAAGCGGAGCCATGCGCAACCTGCGCGAGGAAGACGTCAAGGCTCAGACAAAGGAGTTTCTCAGTCTTCTCGTTTCGACATCTGAACGCGAGAGCGCTCAGTCGCTGGCAGGCAGCGACTGGGACGAGATTCGCCATTTTCTCGAGAAGCTCTCGGCGAGCCGCGCACTGGCCGGCCAGGATTCGCACCAGACCGTAGCTTTCATCTTTACGCTCAAAGGTCCTCTGTTTGGCGTATTGCAGGAAGAATATGCCGACAGCCCGGCCCTGCTTGCAGAACAGCTGCTTGAGACTTCCGAGCTGCTGGACACCCTGGGCATGCACACCATGCGCACCTACCAGAAATCCCGCGAAGCGGTCATCAAGCGCCAGCAGGAAGAATTGCTCGAACTGTCGACGCCGGTGGTCAAGCTCTGGGAAGGCGTGCTCGCCCTGCCCATGATCGGCACACTGGACTCACAGCGCACCCAGATGGTCATGGAATCGCTGTTGCAGCGTATCGTCGACACCGGCTCGGAAATCGCGATCATCGACATTACCGGCGTGCCGACCGTCGATACCCTGGTCGCGCAGCATCTGCTCAAGACTGTCACGGCCATCCGCCTGATGGGTGCCGATTGCATCATCAGCGGCGTACGTCCGCAAATCGCCCAGACCATCGTCCATCTGGGACTGGACCTGCAAGGCGTGGTGACCAAGTCGAACCTGGCCGATGCGCTGGCGCTTGCCTTGCGCCGTCTGGGCACGACCGTGACCAAGGCTGCGGTGTAAGCCGATGGAAAGAATCCCGATTCTGCAGATGGGGCCGTTTCTGCTGGTGACCATTCAGGTGGACATGCACGACCAGCTCGCCCTGACCCTGCAAGACGATCTGGCCGAACGCATCAGCGCAACGTCCGCCAAAGGCGTGCTCATCGATATTTCGGCGCTCGATATCGTCGATTCATTTGTCGGCCGCATGATCGGCACCATCTCCGGCCTGTCGCGCATCATGGACGCGCAGACGGTCCTGGTCGGCATGCAGCCGGCGGTTGCGATCACGCTGGTCGAGCTGGGCATGACGCTGCCGGGCGTGAGCACGGCACTGAACGTCGAGCGCGGCATGAAGCTTCTGCAAGAGCGGGCAGGTGCTCAATGAGCATACGCAGCGCGGGTTCGCAGCCGGTCCTGATCGAACAGGATGTCGTTCTGGCGCGCCAGACGGCACGCAAGCTGGCTCAGGAATGCGGCATGCGTCTGGTGGATCTGACCAAGATGGTCACCGCGGTCAGCGAACTGGCGCGTAACACCATGGTGTACGGCGGCGGCGGTTCGATGGACTGGGAGATCATCGACGAAGGCGTGCGCACGGGCTTGCGCATCACCTTTCGCGACGAAGGCCCTGGCATACCCGACATCCAGCTGGCGATGACCGATGGCTGGACATCCGGCAACGGCATGGGACTGGGTCTGACCGGCGCCAAGCGACTGGTGGATGAGTTTGAACTGGACACTGCCCCCGGCGCCGGCACGAGAATCACCATAACCCGATGGACATGAACCTCAGCGGCACCGCAACTCTGGTCTTGCCCGTCGAAGATGTCAGCCAGGTCGGGCATGCCAGACGTACTGCCCAGCAAATGGCCGAGAGCGAGGGCTTCGATCCGACGGATGCTGGCCGGGTCGCCCTGGCCGCGACCGAACTCGCCAGCAACCTGCTCAAGCATGCCGGGCATGGCGAGCTGCACCTCAGGCTCATGCCCAGCGGCGCGATCAAAGGCATCGAAATCATTGCCCTGGACCGCGGGCCGGGCTTCGACGAGCAGCGCTGCATGCCGGACGGATTCTCCACAGGCGGCACTCAAGGCATCGGCCTCGGCTCCATTTCCCGGCAGGCCGATGTCTTCGACCTGTATACCGACGCCAAGGGTTCGGTGATCCTGACGCGCTTCTACCCACGGGGCTCGCGCGCCCGGGATCTCAGGTTCGGCGTTAGCCAGCACTCGCTGTTGAACGATCCCGCCTGCGGAGATGTCTGGTCATTAGTGGTGCAAAACAGCCAGATCAGCGCGCTGATCGTCGACGGGCTGGGACATGGCACCGAAGCCGAACAGGCAGCACGCGCCGGGGAAGCGGCATTCGCCTCTGCTCCGTTCGACCCGGGCACGTCCGTCATGGAGCACCTGCATCAGGCCATGAGAGGGACGCGCGGTGGCGCCGCGGCCGTTGCGCAATTCGATTCACACCGCAATGCGCTGCGGTTCGTCGGCATCGGCAATATCGGTGCGACGGTCATCGGCAACGATAAAAGCCACGGCCTGGCGTCGCATGCAGGGATCGTCGGGCTGCAATACCGCAAGGTCCAGGCCTTTGAACACCAGAATGCTTGTGGAAATCTATTGGTGATGTACAGCGATGGCCTGCAGTCGCGCTGGAATCTGCGGGATTACCCGGGGCTGGCGTATCGTCACCCGGCGATCATCGCAGCCCTGTTGCACCGCGATTTCTGTCGTGGTCGAGACGACGTAACCGTTCTGGTCATTGCCCTGGAGGCTATCGATGCTTGATTCGTCCGCTCCCTCTCCACACGATCAGGAGCAGCAGGATCTGGCCCTTGAAGTGGAACGTCTGCGTCAGGAAACCGCGGCTCTGCGGGCTGAACTCGACGAGACCAATCAGGGTGTGCTGGCGTTGTATTCGGAGCTGGACAACCAGGCCAGCGCACTGCGTCAGGCTTCGGACCTTAAAAGCCGGTTCCTCTCCTACATGAGCCATGAGTTCAGGACGCCCCTGGGTTCGATCCTGAGCATTGCCAGCCTGTTGAAAGACGAGATCGATGGGCCGCTGAGTCCGGAGCAGCATCGTCAGGTCGCGTTCGTCAGCGGTGCGGCGCGCGAGCTGTCCGACATGGTCGACGACTTGCTCGACCTGGCCAAGATCGAAGCCGGCCGCATCACCATTTCGCCGGCCTGGTTCGACATGTTCGACCTGTTCGCCGCGCTGCGGGGCATGTTCAGGCCCATCGTCAACATGTCCTCGGTCGACCTGATTTTCGAGGCGCCCGCCGGCCTCCCCCGGCTGTTCACCGACGACAAGAAGCTCGCGCAGATTCTGCGCAACTTCATCTCCAACGCGCTCAAGTTCACCCTGCGCGGCGAAGTGCGGGTCTCGGCGACGCTGGAAAACGCCGAGGAAGTGCGCTTTGCGGTCCACGACACCGGCGTCGGTATCCCCGAAACCATGCACGACGAATTGTTCGAGGATTTCTCCCAGATCGACTCGCCGCTGCAAAAACGCTTGCGCGGGACCGGCCTCGGGTTGTCGTTGTGCAAGCGTTTCGCTGAGCTGCTGGGAGGACGCGTGGGCGTGGACAGCACACCGGGCGTCGGCTCCACCTTCTATGTGATCATTCCATTGGCCATCGCCGGGGAGTCCCGCGATGACGCGTGAATTGCGCTTGCTGATCGTCGACGACAATGACGCCACACGTTACGCCTTGAGGCGCCGCATGGAGCGACATGGCTTTGTGGTCAGCGAAGCCGGCAACGGCACCGACGGCCTGGAAATGATCGCCGCCGGGGTGCCGGACGCACTGATTCTGGATGTGAACCTTCCGGACATGAGCGGCTTCGATATCGTTCGCCTGCTGCGCTCCGACCCGCTGACTGCCTTGTTGCCGGTTGTCCATGTCTCGGCGGCTTCCATGCAGAGCGCCGATATCGTCACCGGCCTTGAAGCGGGGGCCGACGCCTATCTGGTCCACCCGGTCGATCCCGACGTACTGCTGGCGACGATCAGAACACTGCTGCGCGTGCGCGACACCGAATATGCATTGCGTGACAGCGAAGCGCGTTTCGGGGAAATCTTCGCCAACGTGTCGGCGCCCATCGCCGTGGTCGACGTGGACTTCAAGGTTCATGAGTGCAACCACGCCTTTGCCCAGCTGATTGGCCCTACCGATTCGCGAGGCACCCTGCTCGGCTCGCTGGCCGACGATCAGGATGAGGTCATCGAAGAGCTTGCCGCGGCCCTGCGCGCCGGCGAACGCTGGAAAGGCAGCGTGGGCATGTCTGTTCGCGGTCAGACCCGGGATACCGAATGGCGGATCTCCCCCTACCGGACCCCGTTGATGAGCCTGGTGTTCGTCGAAGACGTGACCGAGCATCGCCAGCGCGAGCGTTCGCACATCCACCAGCTCAACAACGTCAACTCCAAACTGGCGTTCGAGGTGGCCGAGCGCGCCAAGACCGAAGAACGTCTGTTGCAGGCACAGAAGATGGATGCCATCGGCAAGCTGACCGGCGGCATCGCGCACGACTTCAACAACATGCTGACCGGGATCATCACCGGACTGGAACTGATCAGGAAGCGCACGCTGGACAACAAGCCGGACAAGGTGCTGCGCTATACCGAAGGCGCTCTGGCTTCGGCCCTGAGTGCCGCGGCACTGACTCAGCGTCTGCTGGCGTTTGCCCGGCAACAGCCCCTGGACGCGCGGCCGATCGATATCAACCGACACATCGCTTCGCTGGACGATCTGCTGCGCCGCACCATTGGCAAACGCATCATGCTGGAGATGGACCTGACGTCCACCGCATCCGTCGCCATGGTCGATCCGAGCCAGCTGGAAAGCGCGGTCCTGAATCTTGTGATCAACGCCCGCGACGCCCTGCCCGAAGGCGGCACCATCCGGGTCGAGACATTCGCCGCGCATTCCAAAGGGGATCCCAAGCTCGCCGATGGCCCCTACATCGTGATTTCGGTCAAGGACGATGGCGTGGGGATCGAGCACAGCGTCATCAACAAAGTGTTCGATCCGTTCTTCACGACCAAACCGCTTGGCGAGGGCACCGGGCTGGGCCTGTCGTCCATCTATGGCTTCGCCCGTCAGTCCGGAGGCGACATACAGATACGCAGCGTGGTGGGCCACGGTACCGAAGTGACTTTGATGATCCCGGCGCGCATCGACGTCGTCCCGGAGGTCGTCGAGCCTGTGGCGACACTGCTGCCCGGCGGTGGGGAACATATTTTGATCGTCGAGGACACGGCCTCGGTAAGGATGTTCGTTCACGAATTGCTGATCGAAAACGGTTACCGCTGCAGCCTCGCCCCGGATGTCCAGAGCGCGCTGACGATCCTGGGCGATGACCGCTCGGTGGACCTGCTGCTGTCCGACGTAGGGCTGCCGGGGATGAGCGGTCGGGAGCTGGCTGACCGCGCGCGGCAACTGCGCCCGGAACTGCCGGTGCTGCTCATGACCGGCTACACCGAAAATGCCGTCAACCGGCGCAGCTTCCTCGGCGACGGCATGGACATGATCATCAAGCCGTTCAAGCTGGCCGAACTGCTGGAGAAAGCCCGCAAGATGCTGCATCCCCAGCCCCACGTCGACCCGTAGGAGCGGCGTTAGCCGCGATCTGCCGCGATGCGGCGCAGGTCATCCATCCGCGTTATCGTTCATCGCCAGCAAGCTGGCTCCTACAGGCGCCTGTAGGAGCCAGCTTGCTGGCGATTGACGCCGCCTCAATCGAGCAACCGGTCTTCCAGCAGCAGTTTTTCCAGACACTGCTCGGCGATCCCGTAGAACGCCTTGAGCTCCTGAATCCGTGCCAGCAGTTGGGCGCTATCCGCCGGCCGGGCGCGCTTGACCGCCAGGATCATCTTGTTCTTGTTGGTGTGTTCCAGCGAGATGAATTCGAACACCTTGGTCTCGTAGCCGCACGCTTCCAGCAACAACGCGCGCAGACTGTCGGTGACCATCTCGGCCTGCTGCCCCATGTGCAGGCCGTATTGCAGCATGGGCCGTAGCAGGCCAGGGCTCTGGATCTGCTGGCGGACTTCCTTGTGACAGCACGGCGAACACATGATGATCGAGGCGCCTGAACGGATCCCCATGTGAATGGCGTAATCGGTCGCGATGTCGCAAGCGTGCAGCGCGATCATGACGTCCAGTTCGCGGGGCGCAACGGTTCGCACGTCGCCGTGCTGGAAAACCAGCCCCGGGTGATCGAGCCGCGCTGCGGCGGCGTTGCAGAGCGTCACCATGTCTTCGCGCAACTCGACGCCGGTCACCTGGCCTTCGGCCTGCAAGGTGTTGCGCAAGTAATCGTGGATCGCGAACGTCAGGTAGCCCTTGCCCGAGCCGAAGTCCGCTACCCGGATCGGTTGATCGAGCGACAGCGGCGAAGCCGTCAGCGCATGGGAGAACACCTCGATGAATTTGTTGATCTGCTTCCACTTGCGAGACATGGCCGGGATCAGTTCGTGCTGTCTGTTGGTCACGCCCAGATCGGTCAGGAACGGCCTGCTCAGCTCCAGATAGCGTTTCTTGTCCCGGTCATGGCCGCTCGCGGGAACATCGCGCGTGCTCTGGGTCTTGTTGCGGAACAGCGCCGTCTTGTTCTTCTTGGAAAACTCCAGCTGCACCTCATCGGTCAGGGTCAGCAAATGAGCGTTCTTGAACGACGTCGGGACCAGCTCGGCAATGCGGGCCAGCGCTTCGGTGCGTGGCAGGTTTTTGGTGATATCGCGTGTCTTGTAGCGGTAGACGAACGACAGGCTCGGCTGTGCCTTGACCAGCAGCGGCTTGATGATGACGCGCTGCAACTCCGTTTCTTCGCCGACGTGTCTGGCCAGCACCAGCTTGACGAGGGCGTCCTGGGAAAGACTGGTTTCCAGCAGGTCGAGAAATTCGGCGCGGTGGGCAACAGCGGCGGGAGAAAGGGTATTGGTAGTGTCGGACATCTGTATCGCCTCAGGCGCTCCTGACGAGAACGCGAAAAAAACAGGGCGGCATTTTACGCCCGGTACGGTTGCCCAGGCATATTTATTTGCCAGCGCCCGGGCGCTGTCAGATCCCGTCCCCTACCCCAGCACCACCAGCCGGTTCGGAAATTCACCCCGGCTCTGGGTGACAGGCACATGATCGGCCAACAGTTCACCGCAGGCATGGATACAGCCCAGGAAACCCTGAAGCGCCTGGCCGTCGCGGACGTGCTGGGTAAAGACATCGATCATGGCTTTCCAGGTGTCGTCATGCAGACGGCTGGCAATTCCATGGTCCACCAGAATCTCGACATAGCGCTCCGCCTCGCTGACGAAGACCAGAATACCGGTGCCATCCTGGGCCTTGTGCAGGTTCTGTTCGAGAAACTGCCGGCGTGCCAAATTGCCCGCCCGCCAGCGCCGCACCGACGCGGGCACCAGCCAGGTGTTCACCGGCGGGATCCGGCACAGCAGCGCGACGCCGATAAACGTCACCATCTGCGCCAGCAACAGCTCGTTGGCATCCAGCCATTCGAGGCAGTAGTTGACGATGCCGGGTACCAGCAATCCGATGATGCCGGCCCAGATCAGCGGCATGTAGGCGTAGTCGTCGGCGCGGGTCGCCAGAACCGTCACCAGCTCGGCATCGGTGCGTTGCTCGACTCGATCTATGGCTTCAGCCACCTGTCGTTGTTCTTCTTTATTGAGTAAGGCCATCGTTTCCTCGTAATTCGACCACGCTCACCAGTTGCCCGATGCGCCGCCTCCGCCAAAACGGTTGGGTTCAGCGCCGCTCCTGCCTCGCAGCGCGGCACCGCAGGGCGCGCCGCGCCTGACACTGACCGCGACGATCATCCCGATCACCAGCACCAGCACCAGCGCCACCCGCCAGGCTTTTTCCGCCTCGGGCGCGGGCTGATAGTCATCCGAGTCCGGGCCAGGTTCGGGGTAATTGGGTATATGTCCACCGAGCGCCACCAGCATCGCCTGGGCACCACGCTCGATGCCTGACGAGAAGCGGTTGTCCTCGAAGTCCGGCGCGATGAGCACATTGATGATCAGCGACGCCTGGGCGTCGGTCAGCCGGGCTGCCAGCGCCGGACCGACTTCGATCAGCACCTTGCGTTTGTCGCGATCGACGAGCAACAGCGCACTGTCCTGCTTGCCCCCCTGCCCCAGCTTCCAGGCATCGCCCAGGCGGGCGCCGAATTCTTCGATGCTCGCGCCCTGCAGATCGCCCAGGGTGACAACCACGACCCGCTCGCCGGTCACCTGCTCATGAGCGCGCAGCAAGCGGGCCAGACGCATGGCGGTCTGACTGTCGAGTATTTGCGCGGCGTCCACCACGTTCCCGGTCATGGGCGGAAACACCAGTGCCGGCGCCTCGGCCTTCGCGTTCGCCGCGACGCCGAGCAGCATCAGGATCGGCAAGATCAGCCGCAACACACACTTCAAAACCCAACCTCCACTACCTGACTGAATCACCCGTTTCGACACACTTAGCCAAATCGGTCGTTCCCCGGCATAATCCGACGCCAACACCGAGTATCGGTCTGACAACGCCGCTTCGCCGATGCCTCCACGAGCCGTCGGACAGCGGCTACGCTTTGCCTGGCTCGAACAATAAATGCCAAAGGTCTAAAACCCAATATCTGGCTGGCGGGTATTAAACGCGAGTTGCCCGTAAAAAGCCTTGAGAAATCATTCATGAATAAGCTGTGTTTAGCAGGTCTGCTGGTCGCCTTGACCAGTCATACGGCATTTGCCGACGTTACCGCCGCGGTGGTCGCTCCCGAAAAAACCAAGCTTGAGGACAAGAATGCCTTCATCGCCAACCTGATGAAGCAGATGACCCTCGATGAAAAGATCGGGCAACTGCGGCTGATCAGCATCAGCCAGGAAATGCCCAAGCCTCTGATTCTCAAGGAAATCGCCGCCGGACGAATCGGTGGCACGTTCAACTCCATCACACGCGCTGAAAATCGCCCCTTGCAGGAAGCGGCGGTCGCCAAGAGCCGGCTGAAGATCCCCATGTTCTTCGCCTACGACGTGATTCACGGTCATCGCACCATCTTCCCGATCAGCCTGGGCATGGCCGCCAGCTGGGACATGGATGCTATCGCGCTCACTGGTCGGGTATCGGCCAGAGAAGCCAGCGCCGACGGTCTGGACATGACCTTCGCGCCGATGGTCGACATCTCTCGCGACCCGCGCTGGGGCCGCAGCTCCGAAGGTTTCGGCGAAGACACCTACCTGGTATCACGCATTTCCGACGTGATGGTCAGATCGTTCCAGGGCCAAAACGTTGCAGCGAATGACAGCATCATGGCCGCCGTCAAGCATTTCGCCCTGTACGGCGCGGTCGAAGGCGGCCGTGACTACAACACCGTGGACATGAGCAAGACGCGCATGTACCAGGATTACCTGCCGCCCTACCGTGCCGCCATCGATGCGGGTGCCGGCGGCGTCATGGTGGCGTTGAACTCGATCAATGGCATCCCCTCCACCTCCAACACCTGGCTGATGAACGACTTGCTGCGCAAGGACTGGGGCTTCAAAGGCGTTACCGTCAGTGACCACGGCGCTATCAAGGAGCTGATCGAGCACGGCGTCGCCAAGGACTACCGCGAAGCCGCGAAGCTGGCGATCAAGGCCGGTATCGACCTGAGCATGAATGACGTTGCCTACGGCGAGCAGTTGCCAGGGCTGGTGAAGGACGGCGAAGTATCCATGCAGGAGATCGACAACGCCGTGCGTGAAGTGCTGGGCGCCAAATACGACATGGGGCTGTTCGCCGCGCCGTATGGCCGGATCGGGGTTGCCGAAGAAGATCCGGCCGATACCTACTCCGACGATCGGCTGCACCGCGCCGAAGCGCGTGACGTCGCGCGCAAGACGCTGGTGCTGCTGAAGAACGACAACCACACTCTGCCGTTGAAAAAACAGGGCACCATCGCCGTGATCGGCGGCCTGGCCCAGAGCAAGCTCGACATGCTGGGCAGCTGGTCGGCCGCCGGCCGTCCCAACCAGTCGGTGACGGTGTATGAAGGACTGGCGAACGCGGTCGGCGACAAGGCGAAGCTGCTTTACGCTCGCGGCGCCAACGTCAGCGACGATGAGGCGGTACTCAAATACCTGAATTTCATCGAGCCCGAGGTCGAGGTAGACCCGCGCCCCGCGCAGGAAATGATCGACGAGGCCGTGAAGGTCGCCGAACAGGCCGAGGTGATCGTCGCCGTTGTCGGCGAGTCCCGCGGAATGTCCCACGAATCCGCCAGCCGCAGTAGCCTGAACATTCCTGGCAAGCAGCGCGATCTGATCAAAGCCCTCAAGGCCACCGGCAAGCCGCTGGTGCTGGTGCTGATGAACGGCCGGCCGCTGATCCTGGTCGACGAGCAGCAACAGGCCGATGCCATGCTCGAAACCTGGTTCCCTGGCACCGAAGGCGGCAATGCAGTGGCGGACGTGCTGTTTGGCGATTACAACCCGTCGGGCAAGCTGCCGATGACCTTCCCGCGCTCGATCGGCCAGTTGCCGGTCTATTACGCTCACCTGAACACCGGTCGCCCCTACACGCCGGGCAGCCCGGGCAACTACACCTCGCATTACTTCGAGGAACCGAACGGCGCGCTGTTCCCGTTCGGCTATGGCCTGAGCTACACGCAATTCGACGTGTCCGACGTTCGCCTGTCCAGCAAGGAAATGGCTCGCGACGGCAAGCTGACCGCAAGCGTGACCGTCAGAAACACCGGCAAGGTGGCGGGCAGCACCACCGTTCAGTTGTATCTGCGCGACGTCGCCGCTTCCATCAGCCGTCCGGTCAAGGAGCTCAAGAACTTCCAGAAAGTCACGCTCGAACCGGGCGAGGAGAAAGTGGTGAGCTTCGCGCTTACCGAAGCGGACCTGAAATTCTTCGATCCGCAACTGGAGTACGTCGCACAGCCTGGGGAGTTCCGGGTGATGATCGGCCTCGATTCCGAAGCGGTGAAGCAGGCGACCTTCAACCTGCTGTAACACCCACGGCGCGCTCGCGGCTCAGCCCGCGGGCGCGTTCGCCCGGATCTTTCAGGCAGGCCATCTGTCATGCTTTTCAAGCACCGTTACCTGCGCATCACTGTGTATGCCGTGTTGATCATGACCGGCGCAGCGCTGTGCGCCGGCCTTGCGATGCGTCAGGCCCAGCGCCATGCGTTGTCGGAAGAGGTCGTCCGGGCCGGTGGGCAGTTGTCGCTCTATGCCAACAGCCTGCACACCCTGATCGAACGCTATCGCGCACTTCCCTCGGTTCTGGCGCTGGACCCGGAAATCCGCTCGGCCGTGGACGGGCCCATCAGCCCGACAGCCCAGGACGCGCTGAACCGCAAGCTGGAAAAGATCAATCACACGGCCAATTCTTCGTCTCTTGAACTGCTCGACCGCAATGGCCTGGCAGTCGGCGCGAGCAATTGGCGCAAGCCCAACAGCTACGTCGGTCACAACTACGGTTTTCGTCCCTACTTCCAGCAGACCCGCGCCAACGGCGTCGGCCGCTTCTACGCGGTCGGTGTCACCACCGGCATCCCGGGCTACTTCCTGTCCAATGCAGTGCTCGATGACGCCGGCGTGTTCAGCGGCGCCATGGTCGTGAAGCTGGAGTTCCCCGACCTGGAGCATGAATGGGGCCAGAGCGAGGACTTGCTGCTGGTCAGCGATGACAAGGGCATTGTGTTCATTGCCAACCGGCCCGGCTGGCGCTATCGCGAGCTGCAGCCCATTTCCGCGGAAAACCGCGCAGAACTGATGCGCACCCGCCAGTACGACAAGAAGCCGCTCTCGCCTCTGCGCAGCCGGACCCTGGACAGCTTCGGCCCGTCGAGCCGGCTGAGTCGCGTCGAAGGCCCTGACGGCGTGGCGGAGTATCTGTGGGAATCGCTGCCGCTGCACGATGAAAACTGGACGCTGCATCTTTTGCGCAAGCCGCAGACCGCGACGGAGGATATCCGCAATGCCGCGCTTGCCGCCGCCGGGATCTGGCTGACGCTGGTCTTCCTGGGCCTGTTTCTGTACCAGCGCTGGCGCCTGGCGCGTTTGCGCGAGCGCAGTCGCGACGAACTCGAACGGCTCGTGCAGGAACGCACTCGCGACCTGCGCACGGCTCAGGACGGTCTGGTCCAGTCCGCCAAGCTGGCCGCGCTCGGGCAGATGTCGGCGGCACTGGCCCACGAAATCAATCAACCTCTGACCGCCCAGCGCATGCAGCTGGCGACCGTGCGCCTGCTGCTGGACCAGGGCAGGATCGACGACGCCTGCAAGGCGCTGGTGCCAGTGGACCAGCAACTCACACGGATGGCGGCCCTGACCGGACACTTGAAGACCTTCGCTCGAAAAAGCCCCAGGGGCTTGCGCGAGCGCCTGGATCTGGCGACGGTGGTCGATCAGGCACTGTTGCTGCTCGACCCCCGCCTGCGGGAAGAACACGTCGAATGCGTCCTGCATATTTCTCGTCCGGCCTGGGTACGCGGCGATGCGATCCGTCTGGAGCAGGTGCTGATCAATCTGTTGCGCAATGCGCTGGACGCCATGCGCGACAAGCCGACCCGGCGCCTGGAGGTCAGCATCGAAGCCGAGCAGGGTCGCTGGCGACTGAGCGTCGCCGACAGCGGCGGAGGCATTGCCGCCGAGCACCTTCCCAATGTGTTCGACCCGTTCTTCACCACCAAGCCGGTCGGCGACGGGCTCGGGTTGGGGCTGGCGGTCTCGTACGCGATCATTCATGAGCTGGGCGATCGGCTGAACGCTGAAAACCGTGGCGATGGCGCGGTGTTCTGGTTTTATCTGCCCAATAACTTTCTGGAGTCCGACACAGCATGTTGAACTCGGTAATAGTAGTGGACGACGAGGCACCGATTCGCGAAGCGGTCCAGCAATGGCTGACGCTTTCGGGATTCGAGGTCAGGCTGTTCAGTCGTGCTCAGGACTGCCTTGCGAACCTGCCCGAGGATTTCTCCGGCGTGGTGCTCAGCGATGTGCGCATGCCCGGCGTCGACGGACTTGAACTGCTGGCAAGTCTGCAGGCTCGCGACAAGGATCTGCCGGTAATCCTTCTGACCGGGCACGGCGATGTGCCCATGGCAGTGCAGGCCATGCGCGACGGGGCGTACGATTTCCTCGAAAAACCCTTTAGCCCGGAAGCGCTGCTGGGCACCATGCGTCGCGCGATGGAGAAGCGCCAGCTGGTGCTGGAAAATCGCCGGCTGCATGAGCAGGCCGACGCGCGCAGCAAGCTGGATGCGACCTTGCTGGGCGTTTCGCCGGCCCTGCAGGCTTTGCGCCGCCAGGTGCTCGATCTGTCGCAGCTTCCGGTCAATGTGGTCATTCGCGGTGAAACCGGCAGCGGCAAGGAGTTGGTCGCACGCTGCCTGCACGACTTCGGCCCACGCGCTGCGCGGCCGTTTGTGGCGCTCAACTGTGCGGCGATTCCCGAGCATTTGTTCGAGGCGGAGCTGTTCGGTCACGAAAGCGGCGCCTTTACCGGCGCTCAGGGCAAGCGGATAGGCAAACTGGAATACGCCGATGGTGGCACGCTGTTTCTGGATGAGATCGAGAGCATGCCGATGGCCCAGCAGGTCAAGCTGTTGCGGGTGCTGCAGGACAGGAAACTGGAACGCCTGGGCTCCAACCAGAGCATCGCGGTGGATCTGCGCATCGTAGCGGCGACCAAACCTGATCTTCTCGAAGAATCGCGGGCAGGCCGGTTTCGAGAAGACCTGGCCTATCGCCTGAACGTCGCCGAACTGCGCCTGCCGCCGCTTCGCGAGCGCCGCGAGGACATTCCGTTGCTGTTCAACCATTACGCCCGAGCCGCCGCGTCGCGAGTCGGTCGCGAACCACCGGTGCTCGGCGCAGTGCAGCTTGGCAGGCTGCTCAGTCACGACTGGCCGGGCAATGTCCGGGAACTGGCCAACGCGGCGGAACGCGAAGCGCTTGGACTCAACCCTGTTTCCACCGAACCCGATCAGCCGGGCCAGTCCCTGGTGGCCCAGCAGGAAGCTTTCGAGGCGCAGTGCCTGCGCGCCGCCCTGAGCCGCCACAAGGGCGACATCAAGGCCGTACTCGAAGAACTGCAACTGCCGCGTCGCACGCTCAACGAAAAGATGCAGCGCCATGGCCTGACTCGGGAAATGTTTCTACTTTGATTGCCCGCCGCGTGCGAGTCCTTTCCCGCGCAAGCACCCGGCTCGGGCGGGAAAGGTGGTCAGTCTCGCCCGGCAGTGCCATGATGCCCCGCTTTACCCTCCATTGCGCCACAAGGGGCTTCCATTTTGAGTACACCCCTCATGCTGCCCTCGGGCGGCGGCGACATGGGCCGACTGATTCGCGAGACAGACTGGTCCGGCTCGCCCCTCGGCGCGCGCGACCAGTGGCCGTCGTCATTGCTCTGGGCCATGAACCTGATGCTCGATTGCCCGGACAGCGCTTGCCTGGTCTGGGGAGAAGAGCAAGTGCTGTTCTTCAACGACGCCTACCGCGAGGTATTGCCCGTCCCGGTCGTTCAAGCGATGGGGCAACCCGTCGTCTCGGTCTGGGGCCGGGCCTGGGACCACGTCCGGCCGCAGACTGAACAGGCCCTTGCGGGCCTCGGCGCGCGTACCGACGATCTGCCGCGCGTGATCTATCGTGACGGAAAGCCGCAGCAGACCTGGTGGTCGCTGTCCTTTTCACCCTTGTACGGCGACACCGGCCTTATCGAAGGTCTGTATTGTCACGTCAACGAAACCACCACGCGGGTCACGGCTGAAGCGCGGCAGAACGAGAACGAAGCCTTTACTCATCGGGTGCTGTCGAGCATCGACGACTGCATCAAGGTGCTCGACCTGGACGCGCGCCTGATGTTCATGAGTGAAGGCGGCCAGCGGGTGATGGAGGTGGCCGATTTCGGCGCCATTCGCGGCTGCCCGTGGCCCGATTTCTGGGAAGATCAGGGCAATCTCGATGCCCGCGCCGCAGTGGAGGCCGCCCGCGCCGGCCGTAGCGCCAGTTTCATGGGCATGGCCCGGACCGTCGCCGGCACGACGAAATGGTGGCATGTCCAGGTCAGTCCCATCTTCGACAACGCTGGGTGTCCGGAAAAGATTCTTTGCGTATCGCGCGACATGACCGAACTGCGCGACGCCCAGGAAGCCCTGCGCGCCCTCAACGATTCACTGGAGCAAAGGGTGCTGGAACGCACCCAGGATCGGGACCGGATCTGGCGACTGTCCACCGACCTGATGCTGGTCGCGCAGCTCGACGGTATCGTCAGTGCGGTCAACCCCGCCTGGACCCACGCGCTGGGCTGGCCCGAAGAAGAACTGGTGGGTCGCCAGTTCCTGGATCTGGTGCACCCCGACGACATCGACAGCACTCGCGGGGCCATGCACGGTCTGGCGCATGGTCAGAACATTCCCGACTTCAGAAACCGTTATCGGCACCGTGACGGCTCGTGGCGCACCATCGCCTGGACCGCAGTGCCGGATCAGCATTTCATCCATGCCGTGGGGCGCGATATCCAGGACCAGGTCGAAGCCGACACGGCGCTGCGAATTTCCGAAGACGCGCTGCGGCAATCGCAGAAACTTGAAGCGATCGGCCAGCTCACCGGCGGCGTCGCCCATGACTTCAATAATCTGTTGACGGTCATTCGTTCCTGCAGCGACTTGCTGCGCCCCGCCAACCTGCCGGAAGAGCGTCGCCTCAAATACGTCAATGCGATCTCCAGCACGGTCGAGCGCGCCGCGCGGCTGACCAGTCAATTGCTGGCGTTCGCGCGACGCCAGGCCCTGCAACCGGAGGTTTTCGACGTTGCCCGAAGTGTCATGCGCATCGGCGAAATGATGGACACCCTGACGGGTTCGCGTATCGAAGTACGCATTGAAGTACCTGACGAGCCATGCTTCATCTTTGCCGATGGCAGCCAGTTCGACACCGCCCTGGTCAACATGGTGGTCAACGCCCGCGACGCGATGTCCGGCGCCGGCACGCTCGAAATCCGGGTGGAGCGGGCCCGCGGCGAGTCGCCGAAGCTGCCGGGCACCGACGGTTACGTCACCATTTCCCTGACTGACACCGGCACGGGAATCGCACAGGACAAGCTTGGTGCGATTTTCGAACCCTTCTACACCACCAAGGGCGTCGGCCAAGGCACCGGGCTGGGGCTTTCGCAAGTGTTCGGCTTCGCCAAGCAATCCGGTGGCGAAGTTTTGGTCGAGAGCGAACTGGGTCATGGCAGCTGCTTTACGTTGTACCTGCCGAGCGCGCCCGCCGATGACAGCCCTTCGGCTGACACCGAGCCGCCTGAATCGGTGACGCTGGAAGGGCTGAGCGTACTGATGGTCGAGGACAACCAGAACATCGGTACCTACACCCGGCCGATGCTGGAGAGACTGGACTTCCAGGTGCGCTGGGTCACCAGTGCCAGGGAAGCTCTGGACGAGCTGGCGCGTGACGCCGCGCAATTCCAGGTGGTCTTTTCGGACATCGCGATGCCGGGCATGAACGGAATCGAACTCCATGAGCGCATCCAGCAGCTTTACCCCTGGCTGCCCGTGGTGCTGACCACCGGATACAGCGAGGACCTGGCCCAGCTTCCCAAGGATCAGGAGCACCGTTTCGAGATTCTGCAAAAGCCGTACTCCACCGAAGAACTGGCCGCCAGGCTGCAGGAAGTGGTCGGACGCAGGCCCGGCTGACCAGCCCGAACACCCTTGCTCTCTGCAACTCCGCCATGGACGGCGACATCGGCAGATTTCCGCCTACTCCAACTCCGTCGATGAGCGGATTTCCGCTTATTAGCCTGCCCTGCCCCCCTCTAACTCGCGCCTGACCGGTATGGCACAGGTCCTGCTATAGCACTGACAAGGCGGTCCATTGAAGAGACCGTCGGGGCCGATCGAGCCCTCCTCTAAAAATAATGACTGCAAGGAACACCATGGAAATCTCCAACTCCCTCCCGAAGGACTCGGCCGGCACCCGCGCCGCCGAGAAGTCCACGTCAAGCCGCCTCAAATCCATTTTCAGTGGTTCGGTGGGCAACATGGTCGAGTGGTATGACTGGTATGTCTATGCCGCCTTCTCGCTCTACTTCGCCAAAGTCTTTTTCCCCAAGGGCGACAGCACCGCGCAACTCCTCAACACCGCCGCGATTTTCGCCGTCGGCTTCCTGATGCGCCCGATCGGCGGCTGGCTGATGGGTATGTATGCCGACTACAAGGGACGCAAGGCCGCGCTGATGGCCTCGGTGCTGCTGATGTGCTTCGGCTCGCTGATCATTGCCCTGACGCCAGGGTATGAAACCATCGGTGTCGGCGCGCCCATCATGCTGGTGCTGGCTCGCCTGCTGCAGGGCTTGTCGGTAGGCGGCGAGTACGGAACATCCGCGACCTATCTCAGCGAGATGGCGACCAAAGAGCGTCGCGGGTTCTTCTCCAGCTTCCAGTACGTAACGCTGATCTCCGGCCAGCTCATTGCGCTGGGCGTACTGATCGTGTTGCAACAGATCCTCACCACCGAACAGCTGCATTCCTGGGGCTGGCGCATTCCGTTCGCCATCGGCGCGCTGTGCGCGGTGGTCGCGCTGTTTCTGCGTCGGGGCATGGAGGAAACCGAGTCTTTCACCCGTAACAAGAAGACCAAGCCCAAGGAAAGCCTGCTGCGCACCCTGTTGCGTCATCCCCGGGAGCTGATGACCGTCGTCGGCCTGACCATGGGCGGTACGCTGGCGTTCTACACCTACACCACGTACATGCAGAAATACCTGGTCAACACCGTTGGCATGAGCATCAGCGATTCGACCACCATTTCCGCAGCCACGCTGTTCCTGTTCATGTTGTTGCAGCCGGTGGTAGGCGGGCTCTCGGACAAGGTCGGACGTCGCCCGATCCTGATCGCCTTCGGCGTGCTGGGGACCCTGTTCACCGTGCCGATCCTGAGCACGTTGCACACCATCGAAACCTGGTGGGGCGCGTTCTTCCTGATCATGGCCGCGCTGATCATCGTCAGCGGTTATACCTCGATCAACGCAGTGGTCAAGGCGGAGCTGTTCCCGACCGAAATCCGTGCACTGGGCGTTGGCCTGCCCTACGCGCTCACCGTGTCGATTTTTGGCGGCACCGCTGAATACATTGCCTTGTGGTTCAAGAGTATCGGTATGGAAACCGGCTATTACTGGTATGTCACAGCCTGTATCGCCTGTTCGCTGGCGGTCTACGTGACCATGAAAGACACGCGCAAGCACTCCCGTATTGAAACCGACTGATCTCGCGTCGGATTGATACCAAGGGCAGCCGCCGGTAAGGGGCTGCCCTTTTTCATGGGTATCCAGCCTCGCACGCGAACCGAAACAGTGCAAAAACCTGGACGTATCAGCGCTGCGCCTTGGAACTGCTTATATGCAAAATATTGTCAAGAGGAGATTTGCCAGCGTTTCTGCCTGGGTTGCCCGCTTACAGCGCACTCTCCCCGCCAAGGCCCGAAAATCGGGCGATGCGTCCAACTATCATTTACGGCGATGATGGGTAGCAATGCGAATGACTTTTGATTGTCGCGTGGGCGCGTAGCATTGGCTCCAACACGGGATCACAACCGATCCCACGAATTGGAGACACAGCCATGAAAACCAACACACTGATTCTGGGCATCGCTTTTTCCGTACTGGCTTCCGGCGCTTTCGCCGCTCCGGCCATGACCTCGGGCAACCTTTCGCGCTCGGCGCTGGTCGCTGAAGGCGGAACCGTCCACACCAACGTCGGCTCGATCCGCCTTGCGTCGGACGGCGCGGACCACGTAGGTGCCAATCGCCTGGCTTCCGACGGCGCTGACCGTGTAGGCGCCAACCGTCAGGCTTCCGACGGAGCTGACCGTGTAGGTGCTAACCGCTTGGGCTGATTCCTACGGATCAAAGCGACTCTACCTTCTCAAGCCCGGCCATTGCCGGGCTTGTTGGTTGTATCTGCCTCTGGCGTTCGCAACCATTGCCCAGCACTATGCTTGCTTCCTTCATCCGTGGTCACAGGAATCAAGCGATGTCAGACGATATTCACTCCTACGAACCTTCCAAAGGTCATGGCCTGCCACACGACCCGTTCAATGCCATCGTAGGTCCGCGCCCCATCGGCTGGATTTCTTCTCAGGATCGGGACGGCAAGCTCAACCTGGCGCCGTACAGCTTCTTCAACGCCTTCAACTACGTGCCACCGATCATTGGTTTTTGCAGCGTGGGCCGCAAGGACAGCCTCAACAACATAGAACAGACGGGCGAATTCGTCTGGAATCTGGCGACCCGCTCCCTGGCCGAAGCGATGAATCAGAGCTGTGCGCCGGTATCCGCCGAGGTGAGCGAGTTCGATCTGGCAAACCTGACGCCGCTTGCGTCGCAGGTCGTATCGGTGCCGCGGGTGCTGGAAACACCGGTATCGTTCGAATGCAAGGTTTCGCAGATCATTCAACTGCAACGCGCTGACCAGGAGCTGGTGCCCAGCTGGCTGATACTGGGTGAGGTGGTGGCTGTGCACATTGCCAAGTGGCTGCTCAAGGACGGCATCTATGACACAGCGGCGGCAGAGCCGATCCTGCGCGGCGGCGGTCCGGCCGATTACTTCCAGATCGACCCGAACAACCTGTTCAAGATGTACCGGCCGCAGGCTTGAGTGGTGTTCATCGCCAGCAAGCTGGCTCCTACAACATCAGCGCTGTCTGTAGGAGCTGGCTTGCCAGCGATCTGCCGCACAGCGGCAGCGGAATCCGGCACCGCGATGGGTCAGGTAAATTCGTAAGAACTGTCTTTCAGGCCAGCGGCCAGACCGGTTCGCCATCCGTGTCGACATCAACCAGCCGCTCCAGCTCGGAGACAGCGGCCAGATCGGCGTCATGCGCGGTCTTGAAGGTCTGCCCCGGAAGGATCGCATGAAAACCTGGCGCCCCGCTGAAACCCAGCGCCTTGATGGCCACTGCGGCTCGATAGCCCCCTTCACCGGGGATCACGGCACTCACCACTTCGAAGCCATTCAATTCCTTGCGTGCCATTCGCCATTTCCTGTGTGCGGATCAAGAACCGGATTCTAAGCCAGGTTATCTCGGGATTCCCACACGAACCTAAAGGTTGTCCTACACTTTCATCAGTCCTTTGTAACTGCTCAGTAGTTGTACAGGGAGGGCGTCATGAAAGTGAAAACCAAAAGGTGCATGGCTGCGCTGGGCATCGCCGCTGTCGTTGCCTTGTACGCTGCCGGAGCATGGCGGGTGGAAATGATTCGTCAGGCACCCCAGACCGCCTCTTGCATGATCGGCCACTGCGTACCGGCCAATTCCACCTTCAGCGCCCTGCGATGACGCTGCTTTGCTGACCGGATACATGGATTTTCAAGCCAAGGCTGCTATCGATTAGCAGGCTATCGGACTAGACTGGCGAGACCTTTCCGCCTCTTGCAGGGCGATGTCCATCGCTTTCAGGATCCGTCTTGACCAGTCTTACGCAAACGCCACCGGCCATTCGCAGCATTCTTACCGCCCTCATGCTGGCGGTCTTTCTCAGCGCGCTTGACCAGACCATCGTCGCCGTCTCGATGCCGGCCATTTCTGCTCAGTTCAAGGATGTCGATCTGCTCGCCTGGGTGATTTCCGCCTACATGGTGGCGCTGACGGTTGCCGTTCCGATCTACGGCAAGCTGGGCGACCTCTACGGGCGCCGCAACCTGATGCTGTTCGGGCTGGGGGTATTCACCCTGGCGTCCCTGTTCTGCGGTTGGGCGCAGAGCATGGAGCAACTGATACTGGCCCGGGTTCTCCAGGGCATAGGCGCGGGAGGGATGGTTTCGCTGAGTCAGGCGATCATCGCCGATATCGTGCCGCCCAGGGAGCGCGGCCGCTACCAGGGATATTTCAGCAGCATGTACGCCGCGGCCAGCGTGGCTGGGCCAGTACTGGGCGGGTTGATGACCGAATATCTGTCCTGGCGCTGGGTGTTCCTGATCAACCTGCCGCTGGGCATTGCGGCCCTGGTGATCGCCCGACGCACGCTGATCGGCCTGCCGGTGCCGCAACGCAAACCTGTCATCGATTACCTGGGAACCGTCCTGATGATCATCGGCCTGACTGCGCTGTTGCTCGGGATCACCGAAATCGGTCAAGGACATGGTCTGGGGGATCGCGCCGTCCAATTGCTGCTCGGCCTGGCAGGCCTGGCGCTGGCCTTGTTCGTCTGGCACGAGCGGCGGGCCGCCGAGCCGCTGCTGCCGATGCATCTGTTCACCAACCGCAGCGCGGTACTCTGCTGGTGCACGGTGTTTTTCACCAGTTTTCAGGCGATCTCGCTGATCGTGCTGATGCCGCTGCGTTACCAGACAGTGACCGGCGGCGGATCGGACAGCGCCGCGCTGCATCTGCTGCCGCTGGCGATCGGCATGCCCATGGGCGCTTATTTCGCGGGGCGACGCACTGCTTTGACCGGGCGCTACAAGCCGTTGATCCTGGCCGGCGCGTCGCTCATGCCGATCGCCATCCTGGCGATGGCCTTCACCCCCGCCGACTCGGTGGTACTCATGAGCCTGTTCATGGTCCTGACCGGTATCGCAACGGGCATGCAGTTCCCGACGTCGCTGGTCGGTACCCAGAACTCGGTTGCCGTGCGGGACATGGGCGTCGCCACCAGCACCACCAACCTGTTCCGTTCGCTGGGAGGCGCCGTTGGCGTTGCAATCATGTCGGCGCTGTTGCTCGCCATGCTTCAGCAAACCGCCATCGGTCACGTAAGCCATGACGCACTGGGCGGTGAAGGCTCGTCAGGCAACGTTCTGCTCGACAGCCTCAATGCCGCCAGCGGCCCCGCCCTCGAAGCCTTGCGTGCGGAGCTGGCGCTGACATTCCGCCACCTGCTGATGGTCAGCGCGGCCGTTTCGCTGTTTGGCCTCGCGGCAGCCTGGACCATGCCGAACAATCTGCTGCGTGGCCGGGAGTGAACCGGGACGGTCAGTCCTGCTGTTCGTCCCAGAACCATCGGGCGCGCTTGCCTCTGATGTGCTCGAAAGCCGGCATGACCTCCCCTTCACGGAATAACCGGCGTGAGCCTATCTGGGCGTTACTGAACCAGTAGCCTGCTCTGGGGCACGGCTGCCCGGCCTCGATGGGCGGCACCGGCTTTTCATCGAAGCGTGCGTACCATTGCGCTGTGGTTTCTTCAGTGAAGCCAAGTCCGGGCGCCAGGTAAGGGTGCAGGTTCCCGGTGTCCTGCAAGCGCACTGGCCTGATGACGCGGTTGACCGCTGCATAGGCCGTCGCCGGTTCTTCGTCGGAGCTTGCCAATTGCGGCACACTGCCGGCGCGGATCAACAACCCATGCTCGTAGGTGTGGAACACCACGTCGCTGTGCTGGCTCAGCCGACCGCGCAGCCGGTCGCTGCCTCCCAACCTGCGAACGAAGACCTCGCCCAGTACGGTGTACCAGCTCACGCCCTTTATCCGGTCAAGCAGCCTCAGGCTTTCTATATGCGGACCCGGGTCGACCATCAGCCCCGAATATTGCTGGGCCAGACGATATTCCCAATGCAGATACTGATGACCGTCGCAGGGCAGAATACAGGCCAGCCCGGCGAAACCGTGCTCGGCACGGACCTGGCTGCTCAGGTAACGCACCCAGTCTTCGTAACGCCTCAGTCCGTCAGGTTCGGTCAGACAGGTCCAGGGCAGCACCATTTTCAGACAGGATCGATCGTCGTTCGCCTGGCTCAGAGACGTGTTCATGACGAACAGACTGTGCGTCGCCACCTCGGCCTGAGTCGCGCTGGCGATCGACCAGACGAAGCGGTCCGTCTCGGGACTCGACAGAATCTGCCGTCGGCATGAGGCGAAACCCGATGGAGTAAGGCGGCGCATGCGCTTGTAAAGCTGCCACTTCAGCGCAGGCTTGAAGGTCGCATAAAAACGGACGAAGCAGGCTTCGACCCGCTTTTTGAGCTCGGGAGTGTGCCCCTGCTTGAAGTACAGCGTAGTGATGAGGCCCAGCCGCACGACCGGAACGCCGCAAGGCGCATCGACGCTGATGTCTCGAGCCCGACGCTCCAGCCTGTCGAGCAGGCGACGGGAACCGGTCAAGAGCTCGGACATCTGTCCTCCTCTCTTGCCGGGTGAAACAGAGGGCGTCCTTGCCCACGGTGCTCGCGCCGATTGGAACGGCCGAGGCAGGCGCAAGATCCCGCGGACATGCTGCCTTCGCTCCTGATGATTGATCGAGGCATGAAGAGTGAAGGGAGAAATGCAAGCAGGCAATACACCCCAAATACTTTGGGAAATCAGCTACATGTATCGAGAAATGTCCTACCTGCATCCTTCAGACGCGACGGATAGCATCCCATCCGGAACCTGCGACAAATAGACGCATAAAGCGTAAACACTGGGTAAACACGCTGGCTATCACCAGGCGGGTTGCGGTTAGATGTCTGGCGGCACGAGGAAACCGCGAGCACCGCCCGACGATCAGGCGGGGGCAGCCTCGCATTTCAGCAATGCGGGGCTCAGGCTCAGCATCTCCATGCAGACCTCGACCAGCCGCTCGGCTTCCTCGAATAGCGAGAAGCGCTCGGGCACCAGCAGCCACTGGTCGAGAATGCCGTTGATGTACGAGAACAGACAGATTGCGGCACGACCGGTGTCCAGCCGGGCAGGCAATTGCCCGCGGCGCACAGCGTTGGTCAGGGCCAGTCCGATCCGGTCATGGCACTCCACGACGTTGGCTTGGCGTTGGCGCCGAAAATCACACATTTCGTCCGTGTATTCACATTTATGAAAAAGGATTTCATTGATGCGACGGGTTTTCGGGTCCAGTGCAACTTCATGAAACAAATGAATCAGCAGCTTTTTCATGCAGCCCAGCGGGTCTTCTTCGTCCTCGCTCTCGCTGGCGCGCGCCATTTCCTCGAGCGGCTCCTGAAGGCTGTCGAGCATGGCCTGGACCAGCTCGGCCTTGTTGGTGAAGTGCCAGTAGATGGCGCCGCGCGTCACGCCCGCGAGCGTCGCGATGTCCGCCAGGGTTGTCCGGGCCACGCCGCGCTCATAGAACGCCTGCTCGGCGGCTTCGAGAATCTGGGTACGGGTAACCTGGGCTTCCTCTTTCGTACGACGGACCATGGCAATAAAACCTCAAGAATCTTTCGTCAGGCTGATGCATCGAGCTGCCTGCGGCGGTTATCGGGCGGCTTTTGTAGTGCCTTGTCCCGAGCGATTTACCGACTGTCCTCATAGCGGCCAATTGCTTTATGAGGTGTTTACAAACAGCCGTGAATGTAAGTATATTCATTAGCATGCTACTTATCTAGCCGAAAGTTTTTTAACATTGTCCTTTCCAAGCGTTTACAGGCTCCTGCCCCCGAGGATCTTCATGCAATTCAAGCCAGCTGTTACCGTCCTGGTCACTGCCGTCGCCCTGGCCTCCCTGCTCAGCGGCTGCGGCAAGAAGGAAGACGCGGCACCGCCCGCCCCTCAGACGCCCGAAGTCGGCGTCGTCACGCTCAAGGCCCAGCCTTACACCTTGACTACCGAGCTGCCGGGCAGGACCACCGCGTTTCGCGTTGCCGAAGTCCGGCCGCAGGTAGACGGCATCATTCTCAAGCGTCTGTTCAAGGAAGGCGCCGATGTGAAAGCCGGACAGCAGCTGTATCAGATCGACCCTGCGATGTACGAAGCCACCGCTAACAGCGCCAAGGCGACCTTGCAGTCCGCCAAGTCGATGTCTGATCGTTACAAGCAGTTGGTCAACGAGCAGGCCGTCAGCCGTCAGGAATACGACACTGCGCTGGCCAACACCCAGGAAGCCCAGTCCGCGCTGCAGACGGCGCAGATCAATCTGCGTTACACCCGCGTGCTGGCGCCGATCTCGGGGCGCATCGGCCGCTCCAGCGTGACCGAAGGCGCGCTGGTCACCAGCGGTCAGACCACCGAAATGGCGACCATTCAGCAGCTTGACCCGATCTATGTCGACGTCACCCAGTCCTCCGCTGAAATGCTCAAGCTGCGCGGTGATCTCGCCAGCGGCCGTCTGGAAAAGGCCGGCGACAATGCCGCGACCGTGAAACTCACGCTGGAAGACGGCAGCGAGTACGCACAGGAAGGTCGTCTGGAGTTCTCCGAAGTCTCGGTTGACCAGGCCACAGGCTCGGTGACGCTGCGCGCCGTGTTCCCGAACCCGGACCACGTTCTGCTGCCCGGCATGTTCGTGCACGCCCAGTTGCTGGCCGGCGTCAACAGCAAGGCCATTCTCGCGCCGCAGCAAGGCGTGACCCGCGACCTCAAGGGCAAGCCGACCGCTCTGGTGGTGAACAAGGACAACAAGGTCGAGCAGCGTGAGCTGGTCGCCAACCGTACCGCCGGTGCGTACTGGCTGATCGAGAAAGGTCTTGCCGAAGGTGACCGGGTGATCACCGAAGGTCTGCAATTCGTCAAGCCGGGCGCTGAAGTGAAGGTCAAGGACGCATCCAACCTCACCGAGGCCCAGTCTGCTTCCGCTGCCAATGGCAAGGGTGAGTGATAGATGTCCAGATTTTTTATTGACCGCCCCATCTTCGCCTGGGTATTAGCCCTGGTGATCATGCTGGTGGGTACGCTTTCGATCCTCAAGCTTCCGATCAACCAGTATCCGGCGATCGCTCCGACCGCCATCGCGATCCAGGTGACCTACCCGGGTGCTTCCGCGCAGACCGTGCAGGACACTGTGGTGCAGATCATCGAGCAGCAGCTCAACGGTATCGACAACCTGCAATACGTGTCCTCGGAAAGTAACTCCGACGGCAGCATGACCATCACCGTGACCTTCAACCAGGGCACCAACCCGGACATCGCCCAGGTACAGGTCCAGAACAAGCTGAACCTGGCGACCCCGCTGCTTCCTCAGGAAGTGCAACAGCAGGGTCTGCGAGTCACAAAATCGGTGAAAAACTTCTTGCTGGTGATCGGTCTGGTGTCCGAAGACGGCAGCATGACCAAGGACGACCTGTCCAACTACATCGTGTCCAACATCCAGGACCCGATCTCCCGGACCTCGGGTGTGGGTGACTTCCAGGTATTCGGTTCGCAGTATGCGATGCGCATCTGGCTGGACCCGTCCAAGCTCAATAACTTCCAGCTGACGCCGGTCGATGTGAGCACAGCGATCCAGGCCCAGAACGTACAGATCGCCACCGGCC
Source organism: Pseudomonas sp. JDS28PS106 (assembly GCF_036706555.1). Classification (NCBI taxonomy): domain Bacteria; kingdom Pseudomonadati; phylum Pseudomonadota; class Gammaproteobacteria; order Pseudomonadales; family Pseudomonadaceae; genus Pseudomonas; species Pseudomonas sp. JDS28PS106. The sequence continues at coordinate 31,915 of NZ_JBAJGT010000005.1, forward strand.
AGCTCGGCGGCCTGCCCGCCCTGCCCGGCACCCAGCTGAACGCCACCATCATCGGCAAGACCCGCCTGCAGACCGCGGAGCAGTTCGGCAGCATTCTGCTCAAGGTCAACACCGACGGTTCTCAGGTTCGTCTGCGAGACGTCGCCCGCATCGAACTGGGCGGTCAGAACTACAGCATCGACGCGCAGTTCAACGGCAGCCCTGCCTCGGGTATGGCGATCAAGCTGGCATCCGGCGCGAACGCACTGGATACCGCCAAGGCCATTCGCGCGACCGTGTCCGAGCTGGAGCCTTTCTTCCCGCCAGGGATGAAGGTGGTCTATCCGTATGACACCACCCCGACCGTGACCGAATCCATCAGCGGCGTCGTTCATACGCTGATCGAAGCGATCGTGCTGGTGTTCCTGGTGATGTACCTGTTCCTGCAGAACTTCCGCGCCACCATCATCACCACGATGACCGTGCCGGTCGTATTGCTGGGCACCTTCGGCATCCTCGCCGCGTTCGGTTTCACCATCAACACACTGACCATGTTCGGCATGATTCTCGCCATCGGTCTTCTGGTGGACGACGCCATCGTCGTGGTGGAAAACGTCGAACGGGTCATGGCCGAGGAGCATCTGTCACCCAAGGAAGCCACGCGCAAATCCATGGAGCAGATCCAGGGTGCGTTGGTGGGTATCGCCATGGTTCTGTCGGCGGTACTGCTGCCGATGGCGTTCTTCGGCGGTTCCACAGGTGTGATCTACAAGCAGTTCTCGATCACCATCGTCTCGGCCATGGCCCTTTCGGTGCTCGTGGCCCTGATCTTCACCCCGGCGCTGTGCGCCACGATGCTCAAGCCGATCGATCCCGAGAAGCACGGTCAACCCAAGCGCGGCTTCTTCGGCTGGTTCAACCGTACCTTCGACCGCAGCGTGGTCAGCTACGAGAACGGCGTGAAGCGCATGGTGACCCACAAGTTGCCGGCTTTCGTCGTGTACCTGATCATCGTCGCGGGCATGATCTGGCTGTTCACCCGCATCCCGTCGGCGTTCCTGCCTGAAGAAGACCAGGGCGTGATCTTCGCCCAGGTCCAGACTCCGGCTGGCTCCTCGGCGGAGCGTACGCAGAAAGTCATCGACGAGATGCGTACCTTCCTGCTCGACAAGGAGAACGGTGAAGGCGCCGGTGTGAACTCGGTGTTCAGCGTCAACGGCTTCAACTTCGCCGGTCGCGGCCAGAGCTCGGGTCTTGCGTTCGTGATGCTCAAGCCTTGGGACGAGCGCGACAGCGACAATACTGTGTTCAAGATCGCCGAGCGTGCGCAGCAGCATTTCGCCAGCTTCCGCGACGCGATGGTGTACGCCGTCGTACCGCCATCGGTTCTGGAACTGGGTAACGCCACCGGTTTCGACGTTTACCTGCAAGACCAGGCCGGCGTCGGTCACGAGAAACTGCTGGAAGCCCGCAACCAGTTCCTCGGCATGGCGGCGCAGAGCAAGATCCTCGCCGGCGTACGTCCGAACGGTCTGAACGACGAGCCGCAGTACCAGCTCACCGTGGACGACGAGAAAGCCAGCGCGCTGGGCATCACTCTGTCCAACATCAACCAGACCCTGTCCATCGCACTGGGCGGCAGCTACGTCAACGACTTCATCGACCGCGGTCGTGTGAAGAAGGTGTACGTACAGGGCGAAGCCTTCGGTCGCATGACGCCTGAAGACCTGAACAAGTGGTACGTGCGCAACGACAGCGGCACCATGGTTCCGCTGTCCGCCATCGCCACCGGTGAATGGATCTACGGCTCGCCGAAGCTCTCTCGCTACAACGGTGTGGCGGCGATGGAAATCCTGGGTACCCCGGCTCCGGGCTACAGCTCCGGTCAGGCCATGGCGGAAGTCGAAGCCATCGCTCAGAAGCTGCCGGCGGGCATCGGCTACTCGTTCACCGGCCTGTCGTTCGAAGAACGTCTGTCCGGCTCGCAAGCGCCTGCGTTGTACGCACTGTCCATGCTGGTGGTCTTCCTCTGTCTGGCGGCGCTGTACGAAAGCTGGTCGATCCCGATCGCGGTCATGCTCGTGGTGCCGCTGGGCGTCATCGGCGCGCTGCTGGCAACCAGCCTGCGCGGACTGTCGAACGACGTGTTCTTCCAGGTGGGTCTGTTGACGACCATCGGTCTGGCGGCCAAGAACGCCATTCTGATCGTCGAGTTCGCCAAGGAACTGCATGAGCAAGGCAGGACCCTGGTCGAAGCGGCGATGGAAGCTTGCCGTATGCGTCTGCGTCCGATCATCATGACGTCCATGGCCTTCATCCTCGGCGTGGTTCCGCTGGCCATTTCCAGCGGCGCCGGCTCGGGCAGCCAGCACGCCATCGGTACGGGCGTGATCGGCGGTATGATTACAGCCACCATTCTGGCGATCTTCTGGGTCCCGATGTTCTATGTCGCCGTGTCCTCGATGTTCAAGGGCAAGGACAAAGACAAGGACCAGGCGAAGAAGAACGAAACTCCACACACCGAGGCTGGCCAATGAGCAAGTCCCTGATCTCTCTGGCAGTCACCGCGTTCATTCTCGGCGGCTGCTCCCTGATCCCCGAGTACAAGCAACCGGAAGCTCCGATTGCCGCGCAATACCCACAAGGCCCGGCGTATACGCCGGCCGAGGCGGCCAACATGGCCGCCGCCGAGCAAGGCTGGCGCCAGTTCTTTCGCGATCCGGCGCTGCAACAGCTGATCCAGACCGCACTGGTCAACAACCGTGATCTTAGGGTCGCGGCGTTGAACATCGAAGCGTACCGGGCGCAGTTCCGCATTCAGCGTGCCGACCTGTTCCCCGGCGTTTCGGCCGATGCAACCGGCTCGCGCCAGCGCGTGCCGGCCGACATGTCTCAGCTGGGCCGTTCGGGCATCACCAGTTCCTACTCCGCGACGCTGGGCGTCAGCGCCTACGAGCTGGACCTGTTCGGACGTATCCGTAGCCTCAGCGAGCAGGCGCTGCAGACCTACTTCGCCAGCGAAGAAGCGCGTCGCAGCACCCAGATCAGTCTGGTCGCCAACGTCGCCAACGCCTACATGACCTGGCAGGCCGACAAAGAGCTGCTCAAGCTGACCCAGGACACCCTCAAGACGTACGAAGAAAGCCTGCGGCTGACTTCGCGCAGCAACGAAGTGGGCGTCGCTTCGGCGCTGGACCTGAGCCAGGCCCGCACCTCGGTCGAAAGCGCTCGCGCGCGACTGGCGCAGTACCAGCGTCTGGTCGCTCAGGACCAGAACAACCTGGTCCTGCTGCTGGGCACCGGTCTGCCGGATAACCTGCCGACGCCGCAGAAACTCGATGCCGATCTGCTGACCGAGCTGCCGCCCGGCCTGCCTTCGGATCTGTTGCAGCGCCGTCCGGACATTCTTCAGGCCGAACATGCGCTCCAGGCCGCCAACGCCAACATCGGCGCGGCGCGGGCCGCGTTCTTCCCGAGCATCAGCCTGACTGCCAACGCCGGCACCGCCAGTACCGACCTGTCCGGCCTGTTCAAAGGCGGTTCGGGCACCTGGCTGTTCCAGCCGAATATCAGCCTGCCGATCTTCAACGCCGGCGCCCTGCGCGCCAGCCTGGATTACTCGAAAATCCAGAAAGAGATCGAAGTCGCCAACTACGAGAAGTCGATTCAGACAGCCTTCCAGGAAGTGTCCGACGGTCTGGCTTCGCGTCGCACGTTCAAGGACCAGCTCCAGGCGCAACGCGATTTCGTCGCGGCCAACCAGGATTACTACCGCCTGGCTGAGCGTCGCTACCGGATCGGCATCGACAGCAACCTGACGTTCCTCGATGCGCAGCGCTCGCTGTTCAGCGCTCAGCAGACCCTGATCACCGACCGTCTTGCCCAGCTGACCAGTGAGGTCAATCTGTACAAGGCCCTCGGTGGCGGCTGGTACGAGAACACGGGCGACAATCAACCGATCGCCAAGGAAAAACCTTCGGTCCAATTGTTCTGATCGAATGGTTGACCGAGCAATAAAAAACCCACCGCATGGTGGGTTTTTTATGCCTGACCGGTCAGAGGTCGTGGTGCAGATACGCCGGCTGCCTGGGCAGGCGGAGGCTGAACAGGAACGCTACCACCATCATGACAGTGACGTACCAGTAGAACGTGCTTTCCATGCCACCCGCCTTGAACTTGAGCGCGACGAATTCCGCCGAGCCACCGAATATCGCGTTACCGACCGCATAGGCGAGACCAACGCCCAGCGCGCGCACTTGCGGGGGAAACATCTCGGCCTTCACCAGACCGCTGATCGAGGTGTAGAGACTGACGATCGCCAGTGCCACGGTGATCAGAACGAAGGCCATGAACGGGCTGGTGGTGGTTTTCAGCGTCATCAGGATCGGCACTGTGAAGAGAGCGCCCAACGCGCTGAACCAGAGCATGGAGTTACGACGCCCGATCCGGTCGGCCAGCATGCCGAACAGCGGCTGCATGCACATGTAAAGGAACAGCGCGCCGGTCATGATGTAACTGGCGGTCTTGGGTTCCATGCCACCAGTGTTCACCAGATACTTCTGCATGTAAGTGGTGAAGGTATAGAAAATCAGCGAGCCGCCGGCGGTGTAGCCCAGTACGGTTATGAAAGCCGCCTTGTGATGCTTGAACAGCGCCTTGATGCTGCCGGCATCCTTGTCCTCACGGCTTTCGGCGGTGGTGGTTTCGTTCAGGCTGCGACGCAGCAGCAAGGCAATGACCGCGGCGGCGGCACCGATCACGAACGGGATGCGCCAGCCGTACTCGCGCAGCTCTTCGGTGGTGAGAAATTGCTGAAGGATGACCACGGTCAGTACCGCCAGCAGCTGCCCGCCGATCAGGGTCACATACTGGAACGACGCATAGAAGCCGCGTTTGCCGCGCAGCGCCACTTCGCTCATGTAGGTGGCCGTGGTGCCGTATTCGCCACCCACCGACAAGCCTTGCAGCAGCCGCGCCGCGAGCAGCAGCGCCGGTGCCCAGGCGCCGATGGAAGCGTAGGTCGGCAGACAGGCAATGATCAGCGAGCCCGCGCACATCATGCTCACCGAGATCAGCATGGAATTCTTGCGGCCATGTTTGTCGGCGACCCGGCCGAAGATCCAGCCACCGATGGGACGCATCAGGAAGCCGGCGGCGAACACCCCGGCGGTATTGAGCAATTGAACCGTCGGATCATCCGAGGGAAAGAAAGCCGGCGCGAAGTAGATTGCGCAGAAGGCATAGATGTAGAAGTCGAACCACTCCACCAGGTTGCCGGAAGACGCGCCGACGATGGCGAAAATCCTCTTGCTGCGTTCTTCCCCGGTGTAGTGCGACTCTGTCGTTGTAGTTGTCATTATTACCCCATCCAGATTGATAACCAGAAACAATCAGTAACACCACGGCATGACAAGCACAACAACCCGGATCACGGGTTTGCCTTTTCGTGGAGGCAAAGCCGTGATCCGGGTGGTTGAATGTCGGGCCATTAAAGCCCTGTGAGCTGCCTTAAACTTTCTCGATCGCCAGGGCGAGTCCTTGTCCGACACCGACGCACATGGTCGCCAGACCGCGACGGCCGCCAGTCTTCTCAAGATGGTGCAGCGCGGTCAGCACCAGTCGCGCACCACTCATGCCCAGCGGGTGGCCCAGCGCGATGGCACCGCCGTTGGGATTGACCTGCGGCGCGTCGTCGGCGAGACCCAGCCCGCGCACCACCGCCAGACTCTGGCTGGCGAAAGCTTCGTTGAGTTCGATCACATCGAAGTCGGCAACCGAAAGGCCGATGCGCTCCACCAGCTTCTTGACTGCCGGCACCGGGCCGACGCCCATGACCCGTGGCGGCACCGCCGCGCTCGCCATGCCCAGAATGCGCGCCCGTGGCGTCAGGCCGTGGCGCTGGACCGCTTCGGCCGACGCCAGGATCAACGCGGCGGCACCGTCGTTGACGCCTGAAGCATTTCCCGCAGTTACGGTCTTGTCGGCGCCATTGACCGGCTTGAGCTTGCTCAGCGTCTCCAGACTGGTGTCGGCGCGCGGATGCTCGTCCTTGTCGACGATGGTTTCGCCTTTCTTGTGTGCCACACGAACGGGCACGATCTCTTCATCGAAAAAGCCCGCAGCCTGGGCAACGGCGGTGCGTTGCTGGCTGCGCAGGGCGAAAGCGTCCTGATCGGCTCGAGAAACCTGGTAATCATCCGCCACGTTGTCGCCGGTTTCGGGCATCGAGTCGACCCCGTAGCGTTCCCTCATCAGCGGATTCACGAAGCGCCAGCCAATGGTGGTGTCTTCGAGTTTCATGTTGCGTGAAAAGGCGGTGTCAGCCTTGCCCATCACGAACGGCGCGCGAGACATGGACTCTACCCCGCCGGCGATCGCCAGCTCCATTTCGCCCGAGCCGATGGCCCGGAACGCGGTCCCGATCGCGTCCATGCCCGAGGCGCAGAGGCGGTTGAGGGTGACGCCCGGCACGCTTTCCGGCAGCCCGGCGAGCAGTGCCGCCATGCGCGCGACGTTACGGTTGTCCTCCCCGGCCTGGTTGGCACAGCCGAGAAACACCTCGTCCACCGCTTCCCAGTCAACTGATGGATTGCGCTCCATGAGCGCCTTGATCGGGATGGCCGCCAGATCGTCGGCCCGCACCGTCGACAAGCCACCGCCGAACCGGCCAATGGGGGTACGGATGGCATCGCAGATGAATACGTCGCGCATCAGGCTTCTCCTGCGACCTGACCGTGAGCGGCAGCGGTACGCGCTTCCAGTTCCCGCAAGGCGGTCAGTTCGACATCAGTAGGTTCTTCGGAATACGCCACGTCATCGGCGAAGCGAATCTTCCAGCCGGTGGCGGCGATCACTTGTTCACGGGTGACGCCCGGATGCAGGGTGGTGACGACAAACTCGTTGGTGCCGGCTTCCGGTTCCATGATGCACAGGTCGGTGATGATCCCGACGGGCCCCGCGCCGGGCAGCCCCAGTCGCTTGCGCGAATCGCCGCCCTCGCCGTGGCCCACGGAGGTCACGAAATCGAGCTTTTCCACGAAGGAACGTGCCGACTGCTTGAGGATGATCAGCACCGACTTGGCTGAACCGGCGATCTCTGGCGCGCCGCCCGCACCCGGCAAGCGCACCTTGGGATTGTGGTAATCGCCCACGACCGTGGTGTTGATGTTGCCAAAGCGGTCGACCTGAGCCGCGCCCAGAAAGCCCACGTCCACTCGGCCGCCCTGCAGCCAGTAGCGGAAGATCTCGCTGGTCGCCACCACGGTATCCGCGGTTTCCGCCAGTTCGCCGTCGCCGATCGACAGCGGCAGCACGCTGGGCTTGGCACCGATCGGGCCAGACTCGTAGATCAGCACGACATCCGGAGACGACGTCAGGCGTGCCAGGTTGGCGGCCTTGGAGGGCAGGCCGATGCCGACGAAGCAGACCGCGCCATTGCGCAGGCGCCGGGCCGCGGCAATGGTCATCATTTCACTGGTGCTGTAGCTCATTGTGCTGCCTCCGCCGCGCTGGCCAGTTTGCTCTGGAACTCGCTGAAATCCGCCGTGCCGTGGATGTACTCATCGATCCACGCGGTGAACGCCTCGCGGTCCCGGGCAATCGGGTCCCAGGCCTGATAGAAAGGATTGTCCCGCTCGTAATAGCCATGGGCATAGGATGGATGCGCGCCACCCGGTACCAGGCAGACCGCGCTCAGCGCCCAGGTTGGCAACACACAGGCATTCATCGGCGCCTCAAGATCGTCAACGATCTCTTCGACCGTCACGATGCAGCGCTGCGCGGCGAGCGCGGCTTCTTTCTGCGCGCCGAGGATGCCCCAGAGCAGCACGTTGCCCTTGCGGTCGGCTTTTTGCGCATGAATCACCGTCACGTCTGGCCGAACCGATGGCACGGCCGCCAGCACTTCTCCGGTGAACGGACAAGTCACGGTCTTGATCAGCGGGTTGACCTTGGGCAGGTCGGACCCGGCGTAAGCGCGCAGCACGGCGAACGGCAAGCCTGAAGCGCCGGCGACATAGGCATTGGCGAGGTCGGCATGGCTGTGCTCTTCGATTTCCATCGCATGCGGCCATTGCTTCTCGACCGCGTCGCGCAGACGGTGCAGCGAACCGACACCGGGGTTGCCGCCCCAGGAGAAAACCAGGCGTTTCGCGCAGCCAGCGCCGATCAACTGGTCATAGATCAGGTCCGGAGTCATGCGAACCAAGGTCAGGTCCTTTTTGCCCTGACGAATGATTTCATGTCCCGCCGCGGAGGGGATCAGATGGGTGAAGCCTTCCAGCGCAACGGTGTCGCCATCGTTGACCAGTTGCTTCACCGCATCGCGTAAGGAAAGAATTTCAGCCATGACGTGCTCCCAGGCTCACCATCACATTTCATTGATCAGCGCAGGACTGCGCTGGTATGAACAGGAGGTTATGCCTGCGAGTCGGCGCAAACAATCCGATAATCGACTAACCGTTCGATTATCGAACCAATTCATGCACTCTCGTCAGGTGAACAATTGCGTGCTCAGATCACGACTGGCGTCGAGCATGATCGGCAGGAAACGCTGTTCCAGTTCACTGCGGGCGACGCGGCCCGCGCTGGTGCTGACGTTGAGTGCCGCCAGTACCTGTCCCGACGCGTCATAGACCGGGACTGCAATCGAACGCAGCCCCTGCTCCAGCTCCTGATCGACGATGCACCAGCCCTGCTGACGTACCTGCTGCAAGCATTCCAGCAACGCCTCGGTGGTCCGGATCGTTCGACTGGTCTTGGGCTGCAGATCGACATGATCCAGGTATTCGCGCAATGACACGTCATCCAGCGCCGCCAGCAGAATCCGTCCCATGGACGTGCAGTACGCCGGCAGTCGTCCACCCACCGACAGGTCCACCGATATGAGCCGCTGGGTCGTAGCGGAGCGAGCGATATAAAGAATGTCGTCGCCTTCAAGGGTAGCCATGTTGCAGGCTTCGTGCAGTTGATCGCTCATGCGGTCAAGGTACGGTTGAGAAGAGACGGCGAGCGGCGTCGATGACAGATAGGCATGCCCAAGCGTCAATACCTTGGGCAACAACGAATAAGTGCGCCCGTCGGTCGTGGCATAGCCGAGCTTGATCAGCGTATGCAGACACCGACGAACGGCAGCGCGCGGGATCTCGGTGCGATGGCTGATCTGAGCGATGGTCAGATGTCGCTTGCGCTCCTGGAAGGCATGGATGACAGCCAAGCCCCGCGCCAGGGACGTCATGAAATCCGGATCCCCGGTAAATGCCTGTATTCGCTTGGCCGGCGACGCCACGATGGGCGGCGCCAACGAGGCAAAGGAGTTCCTCAGTTCATCATTCATCGCCGTGTCCTCGTCCTGCCCATACCGCCATATAGATGTCTTTTCGCTCGCCCGTCGTCTCTAAAGCCCGGCAGCTTGTGCGATTATCGAACGACTGGCCGATAATCGCAATTGACCCGTCGCAAATATGCTTATACCTTTAGCCCTGCCACGAAGTGACTTCTTGGAAATACTGGTCAGGTACCCACTGAGAAGTCCTCGGCAACGGCCTTGCCTGACAGCGAGGCCGTTTTCATTTCGGCGTTCACCTATCGCATGTCATCTGCGCCATAGATTCACTGTTCACTCGTGCAGAACAATCGAGACTTTCCGTCGTCAGAATTCCGTCCGTCAGCGACGGAATAACCATTATGAAAGTTCTGTCACTTTCAATAACACATGAAACTAGACAGACCTCCTCCGCCATTACCCTTTTTAATGAAATTTCAGGTCAACCTGCCGATCACCTAGTTGACGACTCCAAACTTTCTGGAGATAGTAGCTCGCAGAGGGTCGGCGCATACTTGCGCGCGGCCCATCATGAGGCGTCTGCCCACGGCTTGCTGTAGTGGCCGCGAAGCCGGCTCCAACAGGCGCATGTCGCTACGACAGCTATCGAATCTGGTGCCCGTAGCCACGAGCCCCAACAGCGCTCCAGGCTGCCCGGACTGCACGGGATTTATCCGCATGACGGTCGGGTCGCACAAGTGGGCGCATTTGCGGTGCTGTGTGCAGAGGGCGTTTGCGGATCAGACGAGCGAAGACAAGTCGAGCCTGTCGAGAAATGCTGTCGACCTTGGGTAAACAGGCATTTTTCAGGCGATTTCATACGGCACTGTCGAGTCCGGTTATCTTGCGAACACCGTCTAACGCCAGATTCCTTTTCACTTATTCAGGTACAACCGTGACTAAAGATGAACTGCGCGCGGAACTAGAGCGCCAGGAGCACCGATACAAGGAAGTGTATGGCGGAGAAGTTACCACGTATGCCGCCCAACCCGATCCTGAGCGCAAACCCTGGCGCAAGAAAGCCAGCATTCTCGATCAGGCATTCAAGCAAGAGCTGCAAAAGATGGAGCAGGATCTGAAAAGCGAGTCCTGATCACGCGCGGCAGCACGTCCGCGAGCGTCTTGGGCCCCCATGCGACAAGCCTCGCGTCCTGCTCGCGAGAGCGACGTTCGTGCGTCTTTTTGTTGATCTCAGGCGACACCGGTCAGCCGCTGCAAGTCGATCAGTATTTTTTCTGTCATAATCGCGCCCCCTTCAGACCGGGTCAGAAAACCTACATGATCGATTTATTCAGCGGGCTAGATGCTTGGGTGATTGTGAGCCTGTTGCTCGCTCTGGCGTTCGTCCTCACGTTCGAGTTCATCAACGGCTTTCATGACACTGCAAACGCGGTGGCGACAGTCATCTACACCAAAGCCATGCCGCCTCATCTGGCCGTGTTCTTTTCCGGTGTATTCAATTTCCTCGGCGTGCTGTTGGGCGGGGTCGGTGTCGCGTACGCCATCGTGCACCTGCTGCCCGTCGAACTGCTGATCAACGTTAACACCGGTCACGGCCTTGCCATGGTGTTCTCGTTGCTCGCGGCGGCGATCACCTGGAACCTGGGCACCTGGTATTTCGGGATCCCGGCCTCGAGCTCGCATACGCTGATCGGCTCGATTCTGGGCGTGGGCCTGGCAAACGCCCTGCTCAACCACATTCCACTGGCCGACGGCGTCAACTGGCAGAAAGCGATCGATATCGCCGCCTCGCTGGTGTTCTCGCCGCTGGCGGGCTTCGCGGTCGCCGGGCTGGTGCTGATCGGTCTGAAATGGTGGCGTCCGCAGTCCAAGATGCACAAGACGCCGGAACAGCGCCGCAAGCTGGACGACAAGAAACATCCCCCGTTCTGGAACCGGCTGGTACTGGTCATCTCCGCGATGGCGGTGAGCTTCGTGCACGGGTCCAACGACGGTCAGAAAGGCATCGGCCTGATCATGCTGGTGCTGATCGGCATCGTGCCGAGCCAGTTCGTTCTCGACCTGGGCAGCACTACCTACCAGATCGAACGTACCCGGGACGCGACGCTGCACCTGAGCCAGTTCTATCAGCGCAACAACGCCACCTTGGGCGAGTATCTGGCGCTGGGCAAGGCCGCCAAGGGCGACCTGCCTTCCACCGCGGCGTGCAACCCGGACCAGACCGAGCCGACCATCAACGCACTGCTCGATCGCCTGACCGGCGTGACCGACTACCACGCGCTGTCCTCCGAGCAGCGCATCGAAGTCCGTCGCTACCTGCTGTGCCTGGACGACACCGCTCGCAAGGTCAGCAAACTGCCTGACCTGGGCGCGCGAGAGAAGTCCGATCTGGAGAAGCTGCGCAAGGACTTGACCGGAACGACCGAGTACGCGCCGTTCTGGGTGATCCTGGCGGTGGCGCTGGCGCTGGGCATCGGCACCATGGTGGGCTGGAAGCGCGTGGTACTGACCATCGGCGAGAAGATCGGCAAGCAGGGCATGACCTACGCCCAGGGCATGTCAGCGCAGATCGTGACCGCTTCGGCCATCGGTCTTGCCAACGTCTTCAGCCTGCCGGTCTCGACGACTCACATCCTGTCGTCCGGCGTGGCCGGCACCATGGTCGCCAACAAGAGCGGCCTACAGGGCGGCACCGTGCGCAACATCCTGCTGGCCTGGGTCCTGACCCTGCCAGCAACCGTCGCGCTGTCGGCATTCCTGTTCTGGCTGGCGACTCTGGTCCTGGCCTGACATCAAGCAGAGGGCGGCGCACCCGCGTCGCCCTCTTGCCTAGCGACGCTTTTTCGTTCCCAGCAACGATCCCATCAAGCCTCTGACCAATTGCCTGCCGAGTTGATTGGCCGCCTGACGCATCGCGTTCTTCATGGCCTGCCCGGCCAGCCCGCCGAGAAATTCGCCCGCCTTCTCACTGAAGCTCTCTTCGTTCGGTTCCCTGCGCTGCGCCGGTTCGTTGGAGGCCGGTTCAGCCACTTTGCGAGTGACCAGCATTTCATAGGCCGATTCCCGGTCGACCGCCTGATCGTAACGCCCCCGTAAAGGCGACGCTGCCACCAGGGCACGACGCTCGTTATCGTCCAGCGGACCAATGCGCGACTGAGGCGGTGCGATCATGACCCTTTGCACCATTGCCGGCGTGCCTTTCGCCTCCAGCGTTCCCACCAGCGCCTCGCCGATGCCCAGCTCTGTCAGCACCTTGAGCGTGTCGAAAGCCGGATTCGGCCGGAACCCGTCCGCGACGGCGCGCAAGGCTTTCTGCTCTTTGGCGGTGAAGGCCCGTAGCCCGTGCTGAATGCGCAATCCGAGCTGCGCCAGCACGTCGTCGGGCAGGTCGCCGGGTGACTGGGTCACGAAATATACGCCGACTCCCTTGGAGCGAATCAGCCGCACCACCTGTTCCAGACGTTCCTGCAACGCTTTAGGCGTATCGGCGAACAGCAAGTGCGCCTCGTCGAAGAACAGCGCCAGCAATGGCTTGTCCGCGTCGCCTCGTTCGGGCAACTGCTCGAACAACTCCGCCAGCAACCACAACAGGAAGGTGGCATAGACCTTGGGCGCTTCGTGCACCAGGCGGCGGGCATCCAGCAGGTGAATGCGCCCTCGCCCGTCCGCCGCCGGCTGCAACAGGTCTTCCAACTGCAAAGCCGGTTCGCCGAACAGCGCTTCGGCGCCCTGCTGCTCCAGCGCCGCCAGCCGGCGCTGCAAGGCCTGACTGGACGCGGTCGTCATCAGCGCGCTGTCCTCGCCGAGTAACCCAGGGTTGTCGCGCAAGTGATTGAGCAGTGCCTTGAGATCCTTGATATCAAGCAGCAACAGCCCCTCTTGATCAGCCACCTTGAATGCAGCGTAGAGCGCAGCCTGCTGGCTATCGGTCAATTCCAGCAGGCTGCCCAGCAGCAGCGGACCCATTTCGCTCAACGTGGTGCGCAGCGGATGCCCGGACTGGCCGTCGACATCCCAGAGCGTCACCGGACAAGCCTGCGGCGCATGGGTCAGCCACGGCATCTGCGCGATGCGTTCGGCAATCTTTCCCTGTGGGCTACCCGCGGCGCCCAGACCACAGAGATCACCTTTCACGTCGGCGGCGAATACGGTGACCCCCGCATCGCTGAACGCTTCCGCCAGCCGCTGCAAAGTCACGGTCTTGCCGGTCCCGGTCGCGCCTGCGATCAATCCGTGGCGATTGGTCAGGCGCAACGCCTGATACACCGGTTGCGCGGACGGGTCCGCGCCCAGCGCAATCTGCTGAGAATCCTGCATGTCGTCATCCTCTTTCTTCGGCACGTTCGCTGGCCCTTGGTACATGGCAGTGGCAAGTATTGACCAGTTTCGCCAACTGTCCCGGCGACCGCTTTGAGGTCGAGCCCTGAGCGCGGCCCCGAGCTCTTTCAAGCACGAGTGGATTCCGCTTCGAGCAACTATTCTTGTCTGAGATCAGCAAAGAACGATCAGGAGTGTTCCCGTGCACATTGCGGACATGACGATGTTCTACGCGCCGGCCAGCGGCGGCGTGCGCACTTATCTCGATGCCAAGCACCTCAGGTTGGGAACTCATCCCGAGGTGCGGCATAGCCTGCTGATTCCAGGGCCCAAGGCCGGTCACAAGAACGGTATTTACCAGGTGCCCGCGCCGACATTGCCGTTCAGCAACGGCTATCGCTTTCCGCTCCGCGCCTCGCCCTGGCACGCCGCCTTGCACGAACTGCAACCGGACCTGATCGAGGTCGGCGACCCGTACCTGACCGCGTGGGCGGCACTGGCCGCTCGCCGCCAGCTGGAAGTGCCGGTGATCGGCTTCTATCACTCCGACCTGCCGTTGCTGGTCAGCAATCGCGTCGGCAGCTGGACCGAGACCGGAGTTCAGGCCTACATCAGCAAACTGTATGGCAACTTCGATCGGGTGCTGGCGCCCAGCAAGATCATGGTCGACAGGCTCAGTGCGATGGGCGTAGAGAACGTTCACGTACAGCCGCTGGGTGTCGATCTCGACATGTTCAACCCCGACCGCCGGGACGATCGTCTGAGGCAGGAGCTTGGACTCAAGCCGGATACCCGCTTGCTGATCTTTGCCGGGCGCGGCTCGAAAGAAAAGAATCTACCGATCCTGTTGCGCTGCATGAAACGGCTCGGCTCACGCTATCACCTGCTGTTGGTAGGCTCGCACATGCCGTTGCAAGTGCCCGGCAACGTGTCGGTCATCGGCCATTTCTGCGCGACCACAGAGTTGGCACGGCTCCTCGCTAGCGCAGACGCGCTGCTCCACGCGGGTGATCAGGAAACCTTCGGGCTGATCGTGCTTGAAGCGATGGCCAGCGGCCTTCCGGTGGTTGCGGTCGCCGCCGGCGCCTTTGCTGAAATCGTCACGCCTGCGTGCGGCCTGCTCTGCGAGCCGAACGACCCCGACGATATGGCTCACGTGGTGCGCCAGCTGTTCTGCGATGACGTGCGGGAGAAAGGCCGGGCGGCGCGCTTTCATGTCGAGCGCCGCTACAGTTGGGACTCGGTCGTCGCCGGTCTGCTGGAGCATTACCGGGCGGTTCTGGGCCGTACCCTGTCGGTGGCCGCCCATGCCTGAGACCCATCTGATCGTGGTGCTGCACGATGTCGCGCCGCAGACCTGGCCTGCCTACCGGGCGTTCGTGGAGCGAATCGACAGGCAGGCGAATATCCCCATGACCTGGCTGGTCGTACCCGACTTTCACAGACAAGGCGCTCTGGAGCGTGCCCAAGGCTTGCAACAGCTGCTGCACGAGCGTTTGCAACGCGGAGATGAACTGGCTTTGCACGGTTACTACCACTGCGACGACGGGCCGGCGCCGCGCACCCCACGCGACTGGCTCATGCGCCGTGTCATTACCTGGGAAGGCGAGTTTTATGCCCTGAGCGAGGCACAGGCATCCACTCGCATCCAGCGAGGCCTGGAACTGTTTTCCCGGCTGGACTGGCCGGTACAGGGTTTCGTCGCCCCGGCGTGGCTGATGAGCGAAGGCACGCGCTGCGCACTGCGCGGTCTGCCGCTGACCTATACCAGCGACGTCAACTGTTTCTACAGACTGCCAGACTTCTCGGCGATAGACGCTCCCGGCATCGTCTGGAGCGCTCGTAGTGCCTGGCGACGCGCGGCTTCACGCGTCTACAGCCTGTGGCGAGAACGCAGGCTGGAGGCGGCCCCCGTCATTCGACTCGGCCTGCACCCAGTCGACATGCTCCACGAAATGTCGCGCAACTACTGGCTGAACCTGATCGAACGCTTGCTGGAACAGGGTCGCACGCCAATGACCAAGATCGCCTGGCTGAATGCTCAGGCGTCGGTCTTGGCATCCGATGGAGCAGATTCGTCGCTGGCGGGATGCAGCTCGCGCCAGAGCCGCTCGGCTCCGTCGAAGTCGGCGCCGTTGTCGTCCGTCAACTCGTCGGGATCGTAGCGGCTCAGACAACCCTCTCCCACCGTGGCCGGCGCCCTGGAAACGGCTTTGTCGAGAGGATCGTGCATGGCGCTTGCTCCCGGTGATGGCATGCAGCGGGAAAACAGCCCTCAAGCTGCTCGCCCGCCTGCGAGATGCTTAGTCGAATACCACAGTCTTGTTATCGTGAACCAGAACGCGGTCTTCGAGGTGCGCGCGCAGACCGCGGGCCAGCACCATCTTTTCCACGTCGCGGCCGAAACGAACCATGTTCTCGACGCTGTCGCTGTGGCTGACGCGGACCACGTCCTGCTCGATGATCGGGCCGGCGTCGAGCTCCTCGGTGACGTAGTGGCAGGTCGCTCCGATCAGTTTCACGCCGCGCAGCGACGCCTGGTGGTACGGCTTGGCGCCCACGAAGGATGGCAGGAAGCTGTGGTGAATGTTGATCACCTGATGCGCGTATTCGCGGCAAAGCGCTGGCGGCAGGATCTGCATGTAACGCGCCAGCACCACGACGTCAGCCTGATGATGGCCGACCAGACGCGATACCTCGGCGAATGCCGGCTCCTTGTCCTTGGGGTCGACCGGAACGTGGTAGTACGGAATGTTGTGCCATTCCACCATGCTGCGCAGGTCCTGGTGGTTGGAAATCACGCAGGCGATGTCGCAATCGAGCTCATCGCTGTGCCAGCGATGCAGCAGGTCGGCCAGGCAATGCGATTCGCGGCTTGCCATCAGCACGACGCGTTTCTTCTGCGCCGAGTCGGTGATGCGCCAGTCCATGGAGAATTCTTCGGCGATGGGCGCGAACGCCTCGCGAAAACCTTCCAGATCGAACGGCAGGGTGTCGGCACGAATCTCATGACGCATGAAGAACCAGCCGCTGAGATTGTCCGAATGGTGACTCGCTTCGGTAATCCAGCCGTTATGGGCGGCCAGAAAGTTACTGACTTTGGCAACGATGCCGACACGGTCCGGGCAAGAAATCACCAGACGAAAAGTGCGCATTAGGGAAAACTCCAGAACTTCGCAAAGGCGCCCATTCTAGCGGTTGCGGGACAAAACTGCAGTATTCGTTTCACAGGATGCCGACCACGTCATGTCGCCCGCTGCTATCCAGTTGCAGACTGCCACTATTGATCATTGCATTCACACGATTCTTCCCGGCGCGACAGCGGCTGTACAGGTTTATCGACCTTGTATTTGCGGCTCGATACAGTCCGTAGCTAGTTCATCGCGTCTGTAGGACGCACGTATATTGACGCGCAGTTCAAATAAAACATTTATTTCATGTTTACTTGCCAGATACCTCTGACTATTATTGCCCCCACTGTAACCCTGAAACCCTGCTCAACATAAGGTCTCCCTCATGTCCCTGATCAACGAATACCGCGCCACGGAAGAAGCCATCAAAGAACTCCAGGCCCGTTTGAAGAACCTGTCGCAAGACGACAAACTGCAAACCGAGCTGGAATTCGAAGGCAAACTGCGCACCCTGATGGGCGAATATCAGAAGTCCCTGCGTGACATCATCGCCCTGCTGGATCCGGACGCCAAAGTTAACAAGGGCTCGCGTGGCGCGGTAAAAACCACCGGCACCAAGCGCGCGCGCAAGGTCAAGCAGTACAAGAACCCGCACAACGGCGAAGTCATCGAAACCAAGGGCGGCAACCACAAGACGCTGAAAGAGTGGAAAGCCAAGTGGGGCGGTGACGAGGTAGAAAGCTGGGCTACTTTGCTGGGCTGAGCCTTGGGGGCTGTACCTTGTGATCTGAAAGAACGCCAGCACGCTGGCGTTTTTTATTGTCAGAATTTTTACCCTTTAACGTCATATCATTAGTCGTGCTCGTAAGGACGCTACATAGTCCTGCCATTGACTCAAGATGCCGACCTGCTCGCTTGTCGCAGTTGGCAACAATTCGTTCAGCGCCTGGGTAAAACTTGATAACGTGTTGGGAGCCCCGAATTCCGGATGCTGCAGCCGGGCCTGACAAAACTCCAGCCATTGTTTGCGTTCCGCGCCGGTCAAGGTGTCCGGAAAGTTTCTGGCGCGGTAGCGGAATAACAATTCGGGCAAGCGCGGGTCGTCGAACGGCCAGGATTCTTTACCCAACTGTTCGGGCTGCGCCTGACGTACTTGTTCGCACAACTGACGGTCACGCTCGCCGATAAATCCACCGTACAACTGCTGTTCAGGGTCCTGGTGACCCTCGAAGTCGTCCTTCCCGTACAACGCACGCAGTTTCTCCTGCCAGACTTCACGACTCTCGTCCAACTGTGCGACACGGGCGCGATAGCTCGACATATCGAGTTGCAACCGTTGCTGATCCTCCTCGCGCAGGACATTCAAAGGCGCGATGACCGGGCAGCGGTTTATATGGAGCAATTTGAGCGGGACCGGCAATTCGCCTTCCGCCAGCGCCTCGCGACGGGTATACAAACGCTGTCTCAGCACCTCGACGTCATGTTCGAGCAGCGGAGCGTGGTCAAGATGCAGGTCACAGACGATCAGCGCGTTGCGATTGTGCGGGTGCCAGGCGAGTGGCACGACCACGCCCAGATAATTGCGGGCCGCGGAAAAGCGGCCGGAAATATGCACCAGCGGCTGCATGAGACGAATCTGCTCCTGCACTTTGTGCTTGCTGCGCAGGGCGAACAGATAGTCATAGAGGCGAGGTTGCCGGTCACGGATCAGCCGTGCCAGTGCGATCGTAGCGCGCACATCGGACAGTGCATCGTGGGCCTGACCGTGATCGATCCCGTTCGCGGCGGTCAGCCTTTCCAGCTTCAACGTGACCCGCCCCTCTTCCTGGGGCCAGACGATTCCATCCGGACGCAACGCATAGGCTGCTCGTACCACGTCGATCAGGTCCCAGCGGCTGTTGCCCCCCTGCCATTCGCGGCCGTAGGGGTCGAAGAAGTTGCGATACAGACTGTAACGGGTTACCTCGTCGTCGAATCGCAAGGTGTTGTATCCCGCGCCACAGGTGCCCGGCGCGGCCAGTTCGGCATGCACACGGGTCATGAAATCGGCCTCGCACAGGCCCTTCTCGGCCAGACGGCCCGGCGTGATCCCGGTGATCACACAGGCCGCCGGATGGGGGAGGATGTCATCCGCGGGCTGACAGAAAAGATTCACGGGAGGCGCGATCTCATTGAGATCGGCATCGGTACGAATCCCCGCCATCTGCAGCGCGCGATCGTTGCGCGGGTTGATGCCGGTGGTTTCGTAGTCGTACCAGAAGATGCTGGAAGTCACTGTGTTGTCCTGAACCTGAGTCCCGCAAAGTGTAGGGCTTGCGACCAGGGTCTGGCCAATCCGGAGACATCCATCCACAGACGTAACCCTTTCATACAAGCATCGGCGACTCTGGCAGGTTGCCTGGCAACCTCGTGGTAGCTAGCATCAGTTTCCACAACGGACGACGCCCGCCGCTAATGACATCAGCTCAAATGCCGCCACAGGCAGCCCCCTTGCACGGGGCACTGGACACGCGGATCAGAATCGAGACACCGGAAGGCACCGACCTGGTCCTGCGGCCCGCCGGGCTGGTGCCCCGCGCCCTGGCCTTCGCCATTGACCTGACCATTCGCGCGCTCGCATCCGGCGTGCTGGTCGTGATTTTCCTGGTGTTCGACCAGTTGGGCTTCGGACTGGCCGCTATCGCATGGTTCATCCTCAACTGGTGGTACATGGTGCTCTTCGAAGTCCTGGACCAAGGCCGTACCCCCGGCAAGCGGATGTTGCGGCTCAGGGTAGTGCATGACGACGGAACCCCGATAGGCTGGGCTTCTTCCCTGTCGCGCAACCTGTTGAGATTCGTCGACATGCTGCCGTTCGGTTACTGCATCGGCGCCTTCAGCTGTCTCAATCACGCCGAGTTCAAACGACTCGGCGACCTTGCGGCGGGCACGCTGGTCATTCACCAGGACACGCCGCTCGCCCGTCCCGTTCTGCCGCCAGCCGCGCCTCTGGCCGCTCCGGTCGCGCTCCGGCTCGAAGAGCAGCACGCCATCCTCGACCTGGCCGAGCGCCAGCGCGAACTGTCCAGCGAGCGGACCCAGGAACTGGCCGTCCTCATCGCAGCGCCCCTGCACATCCCGGACGACGCAGCGGTCGCCCACGTCAACGGCCTGGCGCGCGGACTGCTGGAGCCATTATGAAGCAGAGTCTGTTCGAAGCCCGTCATCACCCGCAGTGGCAGCGATTCAGCGAGCAGCTCGATGAAATCGAACGCGGTCGCGGCGGTACGCCCGCCGCCGAGACATTCGCGGGCGACTATCGCAAGCTGTGTCATCAACTGGCACTGGCCCGGGAGCGCGGCTACAGCAGTCATCTGATTGACCATCTGCATCGTCTGGCGATGCGCGCGCACCAGCAGCTATACCGCCATCGCGATACGCCCGGCGCCTGGCTGGCAGGCTTCGTACTCGCCGGGTTTGCCCGACGGGTCAGGGCCGAGCGGTGGTTCGTGCTGACCGCGGGGTTGCTGTTCTTCAGCAGCCTGATCGGCATGGGATTACTGGTCTATCAGTTTCCGGAACTGGTCTACAGCGTGATCGATCCTGAACAGGTGAACGAGATGGAAAGCCTGTACGACCCAGCGAGGTCGCGCATCGGAGGGCCTCTTGAGCGGGAATCCAGCGAGGACTGGATGATGTTCGGCTACTACATCATGAACAACATCGGCATCGCCTTTCAGACCTACGCCTCGGGCCTGCTGCTGGGACTGGGGAGTCTGTTCTTCCTGCTGTTCAACGGGCTCACCATCGGCGCAGTCGCTGGTCATCTCACCGGCGCGGGTTCCGGCCATAACTTCTGGTCATTCGTGATCGCCCACGGTGCGTTCGAGCTGACCGGTATCACGCTGGCCGGGGCAGCCGGCCTGAAACTCGGCTGGGCGGTGCTCGCGCCAGGACGGTACGGACGGGCTGAAGCGCTGCGCAAGGCCGGCAGGTCAAGCATAGAGCTGATGGCGGGAGTGATCCTGTTACTGGTGATCGCCGCATTCATCGAGGCTTACTGGTCGTCGATGGCATGGCCCCGACCCGCGCTCAAATATCTGACCGGCGTCCTGTTATGGGTAGTGGTCGTCAGCTATCTGACCTTCGCCGGACGCCGCGCTCATGCGCCTGACTGAAGCCTCGGTGGAGCTGCGCCCGCGCTCACCCATGGAAGCCATCGATCTGGGTGTCCTGCTGGCTGGTCAACATCGTTGCCTGCTGATGAGCAGCTGGGCAATCGTCACCCTGCCCGTATTCGCCTTGCTGAGCCTGATCTTTCATGATCGACCGTACCTCGCTGTGCTTGTGTTCTGGTGGCTGAAGCCTGCCTTCGAGCGGTTGCCGCTGCTGATCCTGTCACAGGCGCTGTTCGGCAAGGCGCCTTCGCTAACCCAGGCGCTCAAGGCATGGCCGGCGACCTTGAGGTCACAGTTGATCCCCAGCCTGCTATGGCGGCGCCTGAGCCTGAGCCGCAGCTTCCTGCTGCCGGTACAACAGCTCGAAAAGCTCTCTGGTCGGCAGCGCGCACAACGGATCGAAACACTCTGTCGCCGGGACCGAGGTCATGCCCGGCTGCTGACCGTGGTCGGCCTGCACCTGGAAACGATCCTCTGGACGGGGCTGGCGTTATTGCTGTTCGCCCTCGTTCCCCAACAAATGGAAACCGAATGGCTCTGGCGAAGCCTGCTGACGACAGACATCGAAACCGTCTGGCTGGACCATCTGAGCAACGCGCTTTATGCGTTGGTTCTGATCGTCTGGGAGCCTGTCTACGTCGCCTGCGGATTCACGCTGTATCTCAACCGCCGCACCGTACTGGAGGCCTGGGATATCGAACTGGTGTTCAGACGCCTGCGCCAGCGGCTGACCGGCAGCGCTTACCTGTTGTTGATCGTAGCGACACTCGCGCTTGTACCGAACAGTGCTCCGGTGTGGGCGGACGAGCCGGTCATGGTCTGCCCGCTACCGGAATCCGCAATCCCGTCGGCCGAGCAGGCAGCACCACCGGACGTACCCCGCCTTATGGGCCAGGCGCTGTCGAGCCAGGCCGCGCAGCAATCGATCAAGGCTGTATTGCAACAACCACCCTTCGCCAATCTCGAGCGGGTTTCCGGCTGGCGGTTTCCTGAAAAGCAAGCTGATGCGCGCAGCTTATCGTCAGGGGCAGGTGCAGATTCCTTTTTTGCCTGGCTAGAGCGTTTGATGAGTTCGGCCAAGGCCATTGCCCGCTTTTTCGAGATTGTCCTGTGGGCGGCTCTGCTCGCAGCTATCGCTGTGCTGATCTGGCGTTACCGCGCATGGTTCGCCGTGTTCGTCCCACGCCGGATCGCTTCTGCCGTGCCGTCGCGGGATATACCCGAGCGATTGTTCGGTCTGCGGATCGGGGTGGAAACGCTTCCGGACGACATTGCCGGCAGCGCGGAACGGCTCTGGTCCACACAGCCCAGGGAGGCACTGGCCCTGCTGTATCGGGCGTTGCTCAGCCGACTGCTTGTCGAGCACCGGTTACCGGTCACCAGCGCGGATACGGAGGGAGAAATACTGGTCCGAATCGCCGGCCTGGATCAGCCCGCGCTCGACCGGTTCAGTCGGAGCCTGACATTCCACTGGCAAAATCTCGCCTACGGCCACCAACTGCCCCCGGCCTCGGTCCAGGTCGAACTTTGCAGCGGCTGGCGTCAGTTGTTCGAAAACAGGGCCACGACATGAGCCGACGCAGGAACTACTTGCTGCTGGGGGGCCTGGTGCTGCTGGTGCTGCTCGCGGGCTATGCCGTTACACGCCTGGAATACTACGAAGAGGTCGTTGACCAGGGTCCGTCGCCCCAGGCCAGAGGAAACCCTTATCTCGCAGCGGAGTACTTCCTGCGCCAACGCTCGGTTGCGGTGAGCGTCGCTGACACCTACAAAGACCTCCCGGACCCGAGCCGGCAAGCCAAAACACTTTTGTTACTCGACAGCCGCAAGGGCATGACGCCCGGTGATGTCGATGCCTTGCTGGCGTGGGTCGAGTCCGGCGGACGCCTGATAGTCGCCGCCGAGCAACTGTGGGTGCCCACGCGCGACCGAAGCGGAGACCTGCTGCTGGACAGACTGGGCGTTCGCCATTACCTGACAAGGGACATCAAGGCACAGGACCGCCAGCAAAGCATCGCGCAGTCGAACCTGCCGGTTCCCCTGGCACCCGCGCCTTACCAGCCACCGGCCACGCCCTGGCCGGAGCTGACCCGCCTGTATCTGGAAAACGAGCAGGCTCCGGCCTACATGAGTTTCGACCCCGCCCTGCATCTGGAAGACCCGGACGATATAGCACACTCATGGGCCAACAGCGCGGAAGCGACTCACCTGCTCCAGATCGAAAGAGGCACTGGAACCATTACCGTGCTCAGCGATGCGCAACTGTGGAAGAACCGCGCCATCGCCCGCTACGACAACGCCTGGCTGTTGTGGTATCTGACCCAGGACAGCGCGGTGACGATGGTCGTCCAGACCCGGCATGACAATCTGTTCACGTTGCTTGTGCGCCACTTCCCGCTGGCGCTGACTGCCTTGACGCTGCTACTGATCCTGGCCTTGTGGCGTTACGCGTCGCGAACCGGCCCAGTCCTGCCCGCCGCCACCAGGGCTCGGCGCCAACTCGCCGAACATGCTCGCGCCTGCGCCGATTTCATGGCGCGGCGCGGCGGTCAGCAAGTCTTGCTTACGAACCTTCGCCAGGACATCGCGCGTCGCGCCCGCCAGCGTCATCCCGGCTTCGAACATCTGGTCGTCGCCGAGCAATGGCAGGTGCTGGCGCGATTGAGCCAACAGACCACGGCCTTCGTCAGCGACGCACTGCGTCCCAGGCCCGCGCAGCATATCTCGCAGACTGACTTCACGCGTCAGGTGGCCCATTTGCAAACCCTCAGGAATTCCCTATGAGCGATCCAGCGAGCGACCCGCGGTCCACGACCTCAGGAAGCGATACACCGACAACCGACACGCCTGTCAGCAACCCGGTCCAGCAGCGTCAGCGCGCAAGTCAGCTGGCGCAGGCGTTGCGTGGCGAACTGCAGAAAGCAGTCATCGGCCAGGACGCGGTGATCGACGATGTACTGACTGCGCTGATCGGCGCGGGTCACGTGCTGCTCGAAGGCGTACCCGGATTGGGCAAGACACTGCTGGTTCGTGCGTTGGCCCGGTGTTTCGGCGGTGACTTCGCCCGCATCCAGTTCACCCCGGACCTGATGCCCAGCGACGTCACCGGACACGCCGTCTACGACATGCAGACCGAGCAGTTCAAATTGCGCAAGGGGCCGCTGTTCACCCATCTGTTGCTCGCCGACGAGATCAACCGGGCGCCGGCCAAGACCCAGGCGGCTCTGCTGGAAGCCATGCAGGAACGACAGGTGACGCTGGAAGGCCGGGCATTGCCCATCGCGCAGCCTTTCATGGTGCTGGCGACCCAGAACCCCATCGAGCAGGAAGGCACCTACCCGCTGCCGGAGGCCGAGCTCGACCGCTTCATGCTCAAGCTGCGCATGGACTACCCGGCAGCCCAGCAGGAGCTGGACATGGTTCGTCAGGTCAGTCGCTCGACCCGGGCCGACATGCTCGACGTACAGCCCTTGAAGGTCATCATGCAGGCGCGGGACATCCAGGCGCTGCAACGCATTGCCAGCGACCTGCCCATCGACGATCAGGTCCTGGACTACGCCGTGCGGCTGGCGCGCAGCACCCGGACCTGGCCCGGACTGATGCTCGGCGCCGGACCTCGGGCTTCCATTGCCTTGGTGCGCGGCGGTCGGGCGCGAGCGCTGTTGCGCGGAGCCGGGTTCGTGGTGCCGGACGACATCAAGGCGTGCGCGCTGGCGGTGCTGCGTCACCGCGTAAGACTCTCACCGGAACTGGATATCGAAGGTATTTCCGTGGATCAGGTACTCCGGCAAATGCTGGACCAGGTGCCGGCTCCGCGCTCATGAAGCAGACGCTGAAACCTTCGGTTGCGCTGTTAGGCTACACAGGCGTGCTGACGGGCGTCGGGCTTGTGCTTGGCATCGCGAATGACCGTCTGCCGTCGGTAGCGGCAGACTTGTACTGGGCCGTGATGCTGGCGCTGACCGGATTCGCGCTGGTCGACGCCATCCGGCTCGCCCGTCAGCCTTCGCCTCGGCTGCGTCGGCAACTGCCGGGCAGTCTGGCGCTGGGGCGCTGGAGCGAAGTGCGCCTGGAAATCGAGTCGCTGGCGAAGTCCGGGCAAACCATCGTCCTGTTCGATCATCCACCACCTGAGCTTGAGTTCGAGCATCTGCCGCAAATCCTGACGCTCGAACCGCACAGCAGTGCCCAGGTCGGCTATCGCCTGCGCCCGGTGCGCCGAGGTCCTCTGGCCCTGCGGCAATGTGAGATTCAACTGCGCAGCCCGCTGGGATTGTGGTGGAGCCGCAGATACCTGCCGCTGACCGATGTCGTCCGTGTCTATCCGGATTTCGCTCGGCTGCACAATGGTCAGCTACTGGCAGTGGACAACCTGCTGGGGCAAATCGTCATACGCCAGCACCAGCGCCGCGGCACGGGTCTTGAGTTCCATCAGTTGCGGGAATTCCGCGACGGCGACAGCCTGCGCCAGATCGACTGGAAGGCGACCGCGCGTCAGCGCATGCCCATCGCGCGGGAATACCAGGATGAGCGCGATCAGCAGATCGTCTTTCTGCTGGATTGCGGGCGCCAGATGCGCAGTCAGGACGACGACCTCTCTCATTTCGACCACGCACTGAACGCTTGTCTGCTTCTAAGCTACGTTGCCCTGCGCCAGGGCGATGCAGTGGGCTTTTCGACCTTTGCCGCCGGAGTGGACAGACATTACACACCAGTCAAGGGTCAGGCTCAGCTTCACCGGCTGCTCAACGCCACCTATGAGCTGGAGCCGACGCATCGTCCGGCGGATTACGCCAACGCGGTTCGACAATTGATGGCGCGTCAGTACAAGCGTGCGCTGATCGTGCTCGTGACCAACCTGCGGGATGAAGAGGACCAGGAACTGCTCGACGCGACGAAACGCCTCGGCCAGCACCATCGAGTGCTGGTCGCGAGCCTTCGTGAGGAGATGTTCGAACGGGTGAGACACAACAGAGTGCAGACCTACGCAGACGCCTTGACCTACTGCGGCGTGCTGGAACTGCTCAATGCCCGTAACCGCTTGCACGAGCGCCTTGTCGCCCAAGGCGTGCCGGTACTCGATGCTCGCCCCGCGGAACTGGGGCCGCGCCTGATCACGCGTTATCTGGACTGGAAAAAGGCCGGCACGCTATGAGCCGGCCCCGTCCAATCGTTCAGGCAGAGGCTTCGAGCGGATAAAAGCTGAAATACCGACGCAGCAGACCAATGAATTCCAGATACTCAGTGGGAGCTCCACTGAGCAGAAAGCCGGAATCATAACTGCCGGGCGTTTCGTCCTCCTTACACCACATGCACGTCCCTTGAACATCGATGTATTTCTGTTCGTTACTGCCGGCAGGTATTTTCAGCCGAAGCTCGAACTGCGCGCCTGTCAGCATCGGCAGATCACTGATCACCATCAAACCGTTCTCGGAGACGTTACCCAGGCAACCTAGCGGACGGTCCGTATGTCGGTTGAATACCTGAAGATAGTCCTGCAATTGGTGACGTTCGATTCTTCGTTCTATAAGCATGGTGGCCGCCTTTCTAGAGACCAAGTGAGCCTGGTCAAGCAAACATTTCGAGCTTGCTGCAGCCTTACTACGCATCCTGCTGCAGATCCTTCCGCCACAGAGTCTTAACAGACCCTTGCGCACCCGTAACAGTCAGACTAGCTCAAAAATCACTGACATCCACCCGAAAACGCCACCAGTCATCCAATCGGGTGTAATCAGCGTGAAGCAGGAAAAGCCTTGACTGGCGGGGCTTTAGGGAAATGCCCCAACTGCGCGAGCGTATCCAGGCGTGCCCGTGCCCGATAGGCGTATTCGCTTTCGGGGTACTGGGCGATAAGGAACTGATACGTCTGCGCAGCATCGACGTACAGCTTTTGTCGCTCCAGACACTGACCGCGCAACATGGACACTTCCGGCTGGACGTAGCGGCGCGAACGGCTCTGACGTTCGACTTTCGACAGATCGAGCATGACCCGCTCGCAATCGCCCTGCTGATAAGCCAGGTAGGCATGGTCCAGATTGGAATTCATCGACCAACGGGTACAGCCGCCGAGCGCGGCGAGCATTACAGCAATCACTAGAATACGCATGAAAATCTCCTGTCCTGTGCTCGTTTATCGACCTGCCAGCGATTTTCTTCACCATCGATTGCGCGCCGACTGTCAGCCGATCGCCCTGCCGATTCATGGCGCGCTAGTGCAAAGAGGGTGTTTACAAAATGGCTGCGCTCGACAATACAGCGTTGAAATCGGTCTCAAAATGCTCATTTACTCCATGTAAACTCCGCTTTTTCGACCGATTTCGCCTTGTCTTGCCTTCGCTCGCCGATTTTAAACACCCTCACAGGAACAATGACTAAAAGCACAGACAGGAGTAGCCTCTCGCTGCGCTTCAATTAAGGAGTTTGTGCATGACCGTTCGCCGCACCAAAATCGTCGCCACACTGGGCCCTGCCAGTAACTCGCCGGAAGTCATCGAGCAACTGATCCTCTCGGGTCTGGACGTTGCCCGCCTGAACTTCTCCCACGGAACCCCGGACGAGCACAAGGCTCGCGCGAAGCTGATTCGCGATATCGCCGCCAGGCACGGCCGCTTCGTTGCGCTGCTGGGCGACCTCCAGGGTCCGAAGATCCGGATCGCCAAGTTCGCCAACAAGCGAATCGAACTGAAAGTCGGTGACAAATTCACCTTCTCTACCGCTCATCCGCTGACCGAGGGTACCCAGGACATCGTCGGTATCGACTATCCGGACCTGGTCAAGGATTGCGGCGTGGGCGACGAGCTGCTGCTCGACGACGGACGCGTGGTCATGCGCGTGGACACCCAGACCGCCGAAGCACTGCATTGCACCGTGCTGATCGGTGGCCCGCTGTCGGACCACAAAGGCATCAACCGTCGCGGCGGCGGTCTTACCGCCCCGGCGCTGACCGACAAGGACAAGCAGGACATCAAGCTGGCCGCCGAGATGGAGCTGGACTATCTGGCCGTTTCCTTCCCGCGCGATGCCGCCGACATGGAATACGCGCGCCAGCTGCGTGACGAAGCAGGCGGCACTGCCTGGCTGGTCGCCAAGATCGAGCGCGCCGAAGCCGTCGCAAACGACGGAGTGCTCGATGAGCTGATCCGCGCCAGCGACGCAGTGATGGTCGCTCGCGGCGACCTGGGTGTGGAAATCGGCGATGCCGAACTGGTCGGCATCCAGAAGAAGATCATTCTGCACGCCCGTCGCCACAACAAGGCCGTGATCGTCGCCACCCAGATGATGGAGTCGATGATTTCCAGCCCGATGCCGACGCGCGCCGAAGTGTCCGACGTGGCGAACGCCGTGCTCGACTACACCGACGCCGTGATGCTGTCCGCCGAAAGCGCCGCCGGCTCGTACCCGATCGAAGCTGTACAGGCCATGGCCCGCATCTGCCTGGGCGCCGAGCGTCACCCGACCGGCAAGACATCCAGCCATCGCATCGGTCACTCCTTCACCCGTTGCGACGAAAGCATCGCGCTGGCCGCCATGTACACGGCCAACCACTTCCCGGGCGTGAAAGCGATCATCGCGCTGACCGAAAGCGGCTACACCCCGCTGATCATGTCGCGGATTCGCTCCTCGGTACCGATCTACGCGTTCTCCCCGCACCGGGAAACCCAGGCACGCGCCGCCATGTTCCGTGGCGTCTACACCGTGCCGTTCGACCCGGCGAACCTGCCGCCGGGCCAGGTCAGCCAGTCCGCCGTGGACGAGCTGCTCAAGCGCGGGCTGGTGGAGCAAGGCGACTGGGTCATCCTGACCAAGGGCGACAGCTACCACACCATTGGCGGCACCAACGGCATGAAGATCCTGCACGTCGGCGATCCGATGGTCTGATCGACCAGCGCTGTGAAAAAGGCCCCGTCTCGCAAGAGGCGGGGCCTTTTCTTTGGCGGCCTGCCCGTTCTATGCGCGCGCCAGGAATTGGTCCGCCAGCACCTGATGGCGTGGCAACCCGGCCAGATAAAGGCTGCGGGCGAAGCTTTCGACACTGTGGGAGCTGCCACACAGCAGTGCGATGGTCTGTCGGGACAACAGGCGCAGATCCGTGGACAAGGTTTGAAGTTCGTCCGGAACGATCAAGCGGACGTTCAATTGCGGATACGAGCCGGCCAATGCCTGAAGGTCATTCGCCAGATAATGCTCCGATCTGTCGGCCGCCAGATGCATCACCCGGATCGGCCCCTGGTGCTCGCGCCGCAAGGCTTCACGCAGCACGCCCCAGAGTGGCGCCAGCCCGGTTCCGGCAGCGAGCAGCAGAAGCGGCCGGTCCTGCCAGTCGGGATCGTAATGCAAGGCGCCAGCGCGCAGCTCGCCGAGCCGGACACTGTCGCCCGGTTGCAGGCGCCTGGCGGCATCGCAGAACGCGCCCGGTCGCGCGCAATCGAGATGGAATTCCAGAAAGTCATCTGCTCCTGGCAGACTCGCCAGCGAATAAGGCCGGGCGATGCTGCCTTCGACCCAGAGTACCTGGTGTTGTCCGGCGTGATAGCGCACGGGGCGTTCAGGCCGCAGACGCAGGCGCAGCACCGCAGGGCTCAGCCAGTCGCTGCCAACTACACTGGCGGGCAATCCGTCACGGGCCGGATCGAAGACTTCGATGCTCAGGTCATCGACGATGCGACACTGACATGCCAGACGCCAACCTTGTCGGCGCTGTTCCGGGGTCAGCGCGTCGGGTGCCCCGTCGAGCGGTTCGCCGCGCACGCAATGCACCATGCACGCGTGACAACTGCCGGCCCGGCAACTGTAAGGCACGCCCAGACCCGCGTCATTCAAGGCATCCAGCAGATTGCTGCCGGCTGCCACCGGCCAGTGACGGTCGCCGACATGTAATTCAGGCATCGGGATAGTTCCAGGCCAGGCACAGAAAATATTCGCGATTGTACAGCCAGGCCGATTGGGCGGGTTATACTGCCGCGCCTTTTTGCGCCCGCTTCGGCTCACTGCAAACGCAGGTTCACTGCCGCGCTTCCAGACGCCCGCCGATAGCGTAATTGAATGTTCCCGTCCCCACAGAGGAGCGCGCCGCATGACCGTGATCAAGCAAGACGACCTGATTCAGAGCGTTGCCGATGCCCTGCAGTTCATTTCGTATTACCACCCCGTGGATTTCATCCAGGCGATGCACGAAGCGTATCTGCGCGAAGAATCGCCCGCTGCCCGTGATTCCATCGCCCAGATCCTGATCAACTCGCGCATGTGCGCGACCGGTCATCGCCCGATCTGCCAGGACACCGGGATCGTCACCGTGTTCGTGCGCGTCGGCATGGACGTGCGCTGGGACGGGGCTACCCTGAGCCTGGACGACATGATCAACGAGGGCGTGCGTCGCGCCTACAACCTGCCGGAAAACGTGCTGCGCGCGTCGATCCTGGCCGACCCGGCGGGCGCTCGCAAGAACACCAAGGACAACACCCCCGCTGTCATCCACTACTCCATCGTGCCGGGCAACACCGTTGAAGTCGACGTCGCGGCCAAGGGCGGCGGCTCGGAAAACAAGTCCAAGATGGCGATGCTCAACCCGTCCGACTCCATCGTCGACTGGGTCCTGAAAACCGTGCCGACCATGGGCGCCGGCTGGTGCCCGCCCGGCATGCTCGGCATCGGCATCGGCGGCACCGCCGAGAAAGCGGCGGTCATGGCCAAGGAAGTGTTGATGGAGTCCATCGACATCCATGAGCTCAAGGCACGTGGCCCGCAGAACCGTATCGAGGAGCTGCGTCTGGAGCTGTTCGAAAAGGTCAACCAGCTGGGCATCGGTGCCCAGGGCCTGGGCGGCCTGACCACCGTACTCGACGTCAAGATCATGGACTACCCGACCCACGCGGCATCCCTGCCGGTGTGCATGATCCCCAACTGCGCCGCCACGCGCCACGCGCACTTTGTGCTCGACGGCTCGGGCCCTGCCGAACTGGAAGCGCCATCGTTGGACGCCTACCCGGAAATCGTCTGGGAAGCCGGCCCGTCGGCCCGCCGCGTCAACCTCGACACCCTGACGCCGGAAGAAGTGCAAAGCTGGAAACCGGGCGAAACCGTGCTGCTCAACGGCAAGATGCTCACCGGCCGCGACGCCGCGCACAAGCGCATGGTCGAGATGCTCAACAAGGGTGAAACCCTGCCGGTAGACCTCAAGGGCCGCTTCATCTACTACGTCGGCCCGGTCGATCCGGTGCGCGAGGAAGTCGTTGGCCCGGCTGGCCCGACCACGGCCACGCGGATGGACAAGTTCACCCGCCAGATTCTCGATCAGACCGGCCTGCTGGGCATGATCGGCAAATCCGAGCGCGGCCCGACCGCCATCGACGCCATCAAGGAACACAAGGCCGTCTACCTCATGGCCGTCGGCGGCGCCGCTTACCTGGTGGCTCAAGCGATCAAGAAATCCAAAGTCGTCGCCTTCGCCGAGCTGGGCATGGAAGCGATCTACGAGTTCGAGGTCAAGGACATGCCAGTGACCGTCGCGGTCGACGCCAACGGCGAATCGGTCCACATCACTGGCCCTGCGATCTGGCAGAAGAAGATCAGCGACAGCCTGGCGGTGGAAGTGCAGTAAGCGCGTCATCGCAAAAAAAGAACCCGGCGAAAGCCGGGTTTTTTGTGGGTTTTGTGGAAGATGACCAGACACTGCGTCTTGATTCACGGCTGAATCTCAGTCCCCAACAACTCCAGAAACGCCGCCAGCCAGGCAGGATGCGCCGGCCAGGCGGGTGCCGTCACCAGATTGCCCTCGGTATGGGCGGCGGTTATTTCGATGTCCATGAAGGTTCCGCCGGCCAGCCGCACTTCAGGCGCGCAGGCTGGATACGCGCTGCATTCCCGGCCTTTGAGAATGCCGGCGGCGGCCAGTAACTGCGCGCCGTGACAGACCGCAGCGATGGGTTTGTCCGCTTTGTCGAAGTTGCGAATCCATTCGAGAACGGTATCGTTGAGTCGCAGATATTCAGGGGCTCTTCCGCCTGGAATGACCAGTGCGTCGTAGGCTTCTATCCTGACCTTGTCGAAATCGTGGTTCAGCGCGAAGTGGTGTCCGGGCTTTTCGCTATAGGTCTGGTCGCCCTCGAAATCGTGGATGGCCGTGCGCACGGTCTGCCCCGACGTCTTGCCGGGGCAAACGACATGCACGACATGCCCCACCATTTGCAGCGCCTGGTACGGCACCATCACTTCGTAGTCCTCGACGTAATCGCCGACCAGCATGAGGATTTTCCTGGCAGTCATCGTCATTCTCCTGGTGGTTTTCCATAAGAGAACAGCCTAGACCGGGAGTGCCGCAGATTCATTGCCCGACTGCCGGGCGGCGTTTTGCGCCGGAACGCCTGAAGGCGTTGTACGCGAAACCGTCGTAGGAGCCAGCTTGCTGGCGATAGCGTTTCATTGAGCGACAAGCATGTTGTGGCTATGCCGGCCTCTCGCCAGCAAGCTGACTCCTACGCGGGGCATTCGTCGTTCTTCAATCCCGTCGGATCAACAGATTGACCACCAACCGGTCCACCCAACCCCAGACACGTTGTTTGACCCGACGCCACAGCGGCCTGGACTTCCAGTCCTGCAACGTCACTTCGGTGCTGTGGGCGAAATCCTTTTCGAAGCTGGCGACGACGTCGCCTGTCAGCTCGGGGTCGAGCGCTTCGAGGTTGGCTTCCAGGTTGAAACGCAGGTTCCAGTGATCGAAGTTGCACGAGCCGATGCTCACCCAGTCATCAATCAACACCATCTTGAGATGCAGGAAACAGGGCTGGTATTCGAAGATCCTCACCCCAGCGCGCAGCAGACGCGGATAGTAGCGGTGCCCGGCATAACGTACCGAAGAATGGTCGGTGCGGGGCCCGGTGAGCAACAGGCGAACATCCACGCCCCGAGCGGCGGCGCGGCGCAACGACCAGCGTATTTTCCAGGTGGGCAGAAAATACGGTGTCGCCAGCCAGACTCGCTTGCGCCCGCTGTTCACGGCACGGACCAGCGATTGCACGATGTCGCGATGCTGCCGCGAGTCGGCATAAGCGACCCGCCCCAGGCCCTCGCCCGCGGCAGGCGCGCGGGGAAGGCGCGTCAGGCCGAAGTTCTCCTGCGGTCGCCAGGCGATGCGCTGCTGGTTGGCGTGGAACTGCCGATCGAACAGTGCCTGCCAGTCGATCACCAAGGGCCCGGTGATTTCCACCATCACCTCGTGCCACTGACTGGTATCGCGATCCGGCTCCCAGAATTCGTCGGTGACGCCGGTGCCGCCGACCATTGCGAGCGCCTTGTCGACCACCAGAATCTTGCGGTGGTCGCGATAGAAGTTGCGTATGCCGCGTCGCCAGGAAATCGGGTTGTAGAAGCGCAGGATTACCCCGGCCTCGGTCAGTTGCCGTCGCAGCCCGGCGTCGAATGCCTGGGAACCGAAATCGTCGAACAGGCAGCGTACGATCACGCCACGCCGGGCGGCGTCCGCCAGCGCCCGGACGATGGCATCGGCGCAAGCGCCGGCTTCCACCAGATAGAGTTCAAGATCGACCTGCTGCTCGGCCGCATCGATGGCCGCGATCATGCGCGGAAAGAACGCCGGGCCGTCGATCAGCAGACTGAACCGATTGTCTTCACGCCACGGAAAGATCATTCCAGCCATATCAGCGCGCCGTGAAGATCAGCACGGCGCCGACCGGAACCGACAGGCTGAGCGCCGAGAGACGGGCCGAAGCGCGCAAGGCGTTGAAGTTCGGCACCAGTCCGAAATCCTGGGCGTGGACCACCAAAGGCTCCAGCGTCACCACTTGAAAGCGGCGATCATCCAGGCGGGTCGCCAGCAATTGCGCGTTGTAGCTGTGGCTCTGGCCGGCCAACCGCACGTTCAACGGCAGTCTCAGCTCCAGCTGCGCACCCGGCGCGAGCGCATTGATTGGCCGCAGATCCAGTCGGGCGCTGATACGCGCGGAGGGATATTTGCCAATCTGAAACACTTGTTCACGAATGCGCTCGTCACGCAGCGGGATGCCGGTATTGACCGACTCCAGTTCGACCTCGACTTCCGCCAGCCCCTTGTCGTCGACCTTGCCATGCAACACGAGAAAGCGATGCACTTCGGCGATATCGGCATTCTTGGTGGAGGTGAAGGACAAGCGGGACGACTCGTTGTCCAGGTACCAACCGGCATGGGCGGGTAACGCCAGCGCGGCCAGTAAAGCCGGCAGCAGGCGAAGCGTTTTGAGCATGCGAACTCCGTGAGGTCAAGGTCGGCGCAACCTTATCCGCCTGTCTGACCGCTGGCAATCCGCTACGTTCGTCACAATGTTTCTCCAGGCATACAGCTTAGGGTTCCAGTCGGCAGCCCTGGCGCACACCCAGCCAGGTCGCAGTGGCGCTGCGGCCAAGACCGCGCGCCGTGACGCTCCTGCGCACCGAATCATCGACCAGCGTGCTGGACACGTACTGTTTTACGTAGCCTCGGCAGTAGGCTTCCGGGCTGCTCATCACATATCGGCAGGAACAATATTCCTTGGCGGTGTAGGCGCTGATGATGCTTGGGAAGGCCTGCAACGCAACCCGATGCTGCCAGACGAGAATCACGAGACCGGCGCCGGCCAGCAATGCCAGGCTGGTAAAAGGATGTCTTCGGACGAAGCTCTGCTCGCTCATTTCGTACCCTGCCCGGTGAAGGCCGCCCGCACCAGCCCCAGCAGTCGGTTGTGCTCGAAGCTGCCGTCCCGGCCGTCTGCGTAACGCACTACCACCAGACCTTCGCTGGGGATGACGTACAACGCCTGTCCCCAGTGACCCAGCGCGGCGAAGGTGTCGGGTGGGGCGTCGGGCCACGGACCGGCACTCGACGCGGCGCTGCGGTTGAGCCACCAGTGCCCGCCCGGCGCTTCGCCGCCCGGCTGCAGGTTGATGGCGGCAGCTGGCGTGAGAACGAAGTCGATCCATTGCGTGGGGATTATCTGCCGCTGCCGCCAGCGTCCGCCGCGCTGCATCGCAAGGCCGATCCGCGCCAGGTCGCGAGCCGTCATGTAGACATAGGACGAGCCCACGAACGTCCCGCTGTGGTCCGTTTCCCAGACGGCGCTGCGAATGCCGAGCGGGTCGAACAAGGCGGTCCAGGGATAATCGGGGTAGGCCTCTGCGCCGACCATGGTCTTCAACGCCGCGGCGAGCACGTTGCTGTCGCCGCTGGAGTATCGATAGTGGCTGCCGGCAGTCGCGTAACGCGGATGGCCGGCCGCGAAACCGGCCATGTCGCCCCGACCGCGGGTATAGAGCATCGCGACCACCGAGGAGTTGAGCGGTGCGTATTCGTAGTCTTCCTGCCAGTCCAGCCCGGACGTCCAGTTGAGCAGGTCGCGGATTCTGATATCCGGGTGGGCTTCGAACGCCGGGTAGAACCTTGCCACCGGGTCGTCAAGGCCGAAGCGCCCTTCTCCGAAAGCCACACCCAGCACGCTGGCCAGCACGCTCTTGCTGATCGACCAGGTCAGATGCGGCGTATCGACCGTGGTCGGTCCGGCGTAGCGCTCATACAGGATCTCTCCATTGCCGATCACCAGCAGCGCGTCGGTACGAATGCCAGCGCGGGTGTCGTCGTCGCGGGGCGCAAAGGCGTAGCGCTCCAGGGCCTCCAGCGCCGTAGTGTGCGGGATCGGACGCGTGGTCCATTGTTCGCCCGGCCAGGTTTCGGCGTGGGCAGTCTGCGCGCTGAGGCTCGCCGCCAAGAGCGCGCATAGCGATACGAGTCGATGAAACATCCGGCGATACCTGACAGGGAGTTTTCGCATTCTGGCAGGGCTTCATGACACTAATCGCATGCGAAAACACTCTTGGCCTGGTTCAGGCGCGCTGCGCCACCCGCCGTAGGAGCCAGCTTGCTGGCGATCTGGCGCGAAGCGGCAGCAAAGCGAACACCACGGTGCATCGGTCACCAAGCGCTTATCGCCAGCAAGCTGGCTCCTACCCGCGTCACGCGCCCCGGTCACACAACCATCACCAAAGCTTCACGGCCGTGACACGGCATCTCCCTAGCCTGCGGGTACAGCAAAGCGCTTGGACCACTCAGTCGACCGGCCAGCCATGCAACGCTGGCTCAGGAGAGTTCGTATGACCCAGATCGCCCGCATTCGTGACAACACTTCCGAACGCCGCCTTCAAGCCGAGCGCCTGATCGGGCCAAGCGCTTTGCAGGAAGCCCAGGCTTTGCGTTTCAGCGTGTTCAGCGAAGAGTTCAACGCCCTCCTGAACGGCGCGGAGCTGGGCCTGGATATGGACGATTACGACCTGCATTGCGCACATATCGGTGTGCGCGATCTGAACACCGGGCGACTGGTTGCAACCACCCGCCTGCTGGATCATCAGGCGGCAAAGAACCTTGGGCGTT
Source organism: Pseudomonas sp. JDS28PS106 (assembly GCF_036706555.1). Lineage (NCBI taxonomy): Bacteria > Pseudomonadati > Pseudomonadota > Gammaproteobacteria > Pseudomonadales > Pseudomonadaceae > Pseudomonas > Pseudomonas sp. JDS28PS106. The sequence continues at coordinate 68,170 of NZ_JBAJGT010000005.1, forward strand.
TCTACAGCGAAGAAGAATTCAGCCTGCATGGGCTGGTTCAGCTGGAAGGGCCGATTCTGGAGCTGGGCCGCACCTGCGTCGACCCTGCCTACCGCAACGGTGGCACCATCGCGGTGTTGTGGAGCGAACTGGCCGAAGTGCTCAACGAAGGCGGCTACAGCTATCTGATGGGTTGCGCCAGCATTCCCATGCAGGACGGCGGCGTCCAGGCTCACGCGATCATGCAGCGCCTGCGCGACCGTTATCTATGCAATCAGCACTTGCGTGCCGAACCGAAGAACCCGTTGCCGCAAATGGACATCCCCGGCAATGTGATCTGCGAAATGCCGCCGCTACTCAAGGCCTACATGCGCCTGGGCGCGAAGATCTGCGGCGAGCCGTGCTGGGACGAAGATTTCCAGGTCGCCGATGTGTTCATCCTGCTCAAGCGCGACGACCTCTGCCCGCGCTACGCCCGCCACTTCAAGGCTGCGGTGTGATGAATCGGCTGCGCGGCTACGCGCGGGTGATACGGGTGCTGCTGGTGGTCGCCCTGGGTTTGATGATCGCCGGCGCTTTCGGGTTGCTCGAGCGCTTGAAGGTCGGCAGCTCCATGCAGCGCCGCCAGCGCTGGAGTCGCTGGTTCATGGCGCGCCTGAGCAACGCCCTGCCGTTTCGCGTCACCGTCAGCGGCAACCTGCCGACCCGACCAATGCTGTGGGTCGCCAATCACGTGTCATGGACCGACATCCCCCTGCTGGGCATGCTCGCCCCGCTGTCGTTTCTGTCCAAAGCCGAAGTGCGCACCTGGCCGGTGGCGGGCTGGCTGGCGCTCAAGGCCGGCACCTTGTTCATCCGCCGCGGTTCGGGAGACAGCCGTCTGCTGCAGAACCAGATGTGCGGCCACTTGCGACAGGGCAATGCACTGATGATCTTTCCCGAGGGCACCACGACCGACGGGCGCAGCCTGCGCACCTTTCATGGGCGGCTTCTGTCCAGTGCCATCGAGGCGCACGTGGAAATCCAGCCCGTGGCCATCGCCTACACCCGCGACGGCCAGCCTGACCTCATCGCTCCTTTCATCGGCGATGACGATCTGCTCTCGCATTTGCGTCGTTTGTTCGCCCACGAGCAGAGCGACGTGCACATTCATCTGCTCGAACCCATTCCCACAGCGGGACAGGAACGTGCCGCTCTAGCGTTTCAAGCCCGCCAGGCCATTCATGGCGCGCTGTTCGGCATTGAAGATCAGGTCGCGTCGCGTCCGGCCAGAGCGGCCTGAGCAAAGTCCTGCAGCACCGGGTAGAACGCCGCGAAGTCGTCACTCAATGGCTGATAGAGGGTGCGCAGTTGCCGCATGCCGCCGGCCAGCGCCTCCGGCCGTGACAGACGCCGGGAAATGCCCGCCAGCACCTGCTCCAGCACTTCGAAGTCGCGGTAGGAACCCAGCCAGTCCTGCGCTGCCATGCGCGGCGCGATGGCCGCAAGCCGGCCCGGCAGATCGGGTTCGGCGCGCAATACCGCATAGACGTTGCGCGTGAAAGCTTCCAACGGCATGTCAGCATGCAGATGCCAGTCGCGTGCCAGGCAGTGGTCAAAAAACACATCCAGCATGATCCCGGCGTAACGGCGCTGCTCGGCAGGAAACCGCGCCAGGGCGTTCAGGATCAGCGGGTGGCTGTCAGTGAACGCGTCGATGCTGCGATGCAGGCGGATCGAGGCTTCCAGCTCGGGCGCAAAGCGTCCGGCCAGCAAACCTTTGACGAAATCGCCATAAAGACTGCCGAGCAATTGCGCGGGGCGCTGCCCGCCGAGGTGAAGGTGCGCGAGGTAGTTCATGCCACAGAGACTACGCCGATTCGGGACCGCAAGCCAATATCGTTATAACCCGATATAGCGATTCGTTCCGGGGTGATAACCTTCGCGTATTTGTACATCGCGAAACACCAATATACGATTCGCTGTATCGCGATATACCGTTACATCTTTTCAGAGAACGACATGACCATCGACCTCGACGAAATCATGAAAGCCCTGGCCCACCCGGTACGCCGCCAGATCCTGACCTGGCTGAAAGACCCGTTGGCGTGCTTCCCTGACCAGGCTCATTCCAACGAACACGGCGTCTGCGCCGGGCAGATCGATCAGCGTGCCGGGCTTTCCCAATCGACGGTTTCCGCGCATCTGGCAACGCTGCAACGCGCAGGCCTGATCACCAGCAAGAAGGTCGGTCAGTGGCACTTCTTCAAGCGCAACGAAGCCGTCATCCAGGCCTTCGTCGCGGCGCTGGTCAAAGAGCTCGACAAGCCTTCCTGATCCGCTTCTCGACAAAATCGTTCGCGTACCCCGCTACTCAATTCTGGCTCCCGCTACCAACTGATCACTCAAGAGGGTTCAACATGAGCACTATCTTCGACCCGATCACAATCGGCGACCTGCAACTGCCCAACCGCATCGTAATGGCGCCGCTGACCCGCTGCCGCGCCGACGAGGGCCGCGTTCCCAATGCCATGATGGCCGAGTACTACGTGCAGCGCGCGTCCGCCGGCCTGATCCTGAGCGAAGCGACGTCGGTCACGCCGATGGGCGTCGGCTACCCGAACACGCCGGGGATCTGGTCCAGCGATCAGGTCCGTGGCTGGAGCAACATCACCAAGGCCGTGCATGGCGCGGGCGGGCGGATCATGCTGCAGCTATGGCATGTGGGCCGGATTTCGCATTCGTCTTATTTGGACGGTGAAGCCCCGGTTGCACCGAGCGCGATCAAGCCCGAAGGCCATGTGAGCCTGATGCGGCCGATCACCGGCTTCGAGACGCCACGTCCGCTGGACCTGGAAGAGATCGCCGATGTCATCGAGGCCTATCGCATTGCCGCGGAAAACGCCAAGGCCGCGGGTTTCGACGGCGTAGAGATTCATGGTGCCAACGGCTACCTGCTCGATCAGTTCCTGCAAAGCAGCACCAACCAGCGCACCGACCGCTACGGTGGCTCGGTGGAAAACCGTGCCCGCCTGTTGCTGGAAGTGACCGATGCGGCCATCGAAATCTGGGGCGCGGGTCGGGTAGGCGTTCACTTGTCGCCACGTGCGGATCTGCACGATATGGGCGATGAAAACCTGGCGGAAACCTTCGGCTACGTCGCTCGCGAACTGGGCAAGCGCGGTATCGCCTTCATCTGCGCCCGCGAGCGGGACGCGGACGACAGCATCGGACCGCAACTGAAAGAAGCGTTCGGCGGTGTGTATATCGCCAACGAGAAATTCACCAAGGACAGCGCCAACGCCTGGCTAGCTGAAGGCAAGGCCGATGCCGTGGCCTTCGGCGTGCCTTACATCGCCAATCCGGACCTGCCGGAGCGACTGGCCCAGGACGCACCGCTGAACGAGCCGCACCCGGAAACCTTCTACGCCAAGGGGCCGGTCGGGTATATCGATTATCCGCGGATGTAAAAACGACCGCGGCGGCGAGACGTCTGGCTCCTACACCCGCACATCGCTTCACCGCTGGGCGCTGACCTGTCGGGACAGGTTCTGGATCTGACTGGTCAGTGTATTGATGTTGCGGGTCACCTGGGCACGGAACGCATCGAACTCGGTGGTATTACTGGCCGCTGACGGAGCGGGACGGTTTTCCTGCTCGCTCTTGAGCACGATCAGGTCCTGCTCCAGCCGTTCGATGGCCGCTGTCGGGTTGCCCTGTTTCTTCAACGTCGCCACATCGGCGCTCAGGCTCTTGAGCTGGGCATCGAGTGTGGCTTGTCCGGCCTGCGCGGCCTTCATGTCCGGCAGGCCGTTCTTGACGTTGGTCAATTCGATGACCACGGCCTTGAGCTGTTCCTGCAACTGCGCGTTGTCGGTGCGCTGCTGAGCCGCCTGAGCGCTCAATTCTTCAAGACGCTTGTCCAGGCTCGACTGCTGACCTTCGGCACCGGCGCGAATCTTTTCCTGATCGTCGAGTTGCGATTCGAGCAGCTTGATCCGTTGCTTGAGCGCCTCGCCTTCGCTGGACAGCGATTCGGTCGCCACCACCTTGCCGGAGATATCCTGCAGACGCCCCGCCGCTTCCTCGCTGATCCGCGCAAAACTTTCCTGAGTCGCAACCAGTTGCTGCTCCATCAGCGAGATCTGCTGAAAACTCCACCAGCCCAGGCCGCAGAAGGCGATGAACAGCGCACCGACCAACGCCCACAACGGGCCGGTGCTCGGTGCCTTGATCTTCGCGGCGGGCGTGGATCTCGAATAGACCGTGGTGCGCTCGCGAGCGCCTGGGGCCGGTACGAAGTCATCGTCGTCGTCCTTTGCGCTCAGGCTTGGAACGTCATCGACGTCGTCATAGGGATCGTTACGCATGGGCAACCCTTCAAGAAACTGTTGAAACCAAAGTTGAGCAGTATAACGACGACGCTTGCGGCCTACAGTGCTCAGATCGTTTGTTGCGCTTGCCACCAGCCGCAGAACTCATCCAGCGCCGACCACAGGCTGGTTTGCGGTTCATAGCCCAGATAATGCCGTGCGCGGCTGATATCCAGGGTGAAATCCTTGTTCATGATCTGCGCGCCAAGCCGCGACACGGTCGGCTCCGGCCTGCCCGGCCAGAGCAGGCAGGCACCCTCGTTGAGCGCTCCGGCGGCATACGCCAGCGCATATGAGCGGTAACGCCGGACCTGCGGCAACTGCATGCGCCGCATCACATAGTTGATCGCATCCCAGAGCGGCACCGGTACGCCGTTACTGATGTTGTAGGCCTTGCCCAACGCAGAACCGGAAGCCAGCAGACTGCTTAACATGGCCTGATTAAGGTTTTGCATGCTGGTGAAATCGACCTTGTTGAGACCGTTGCCGACGATCGCCAGACGTTTCTTGCGCTGCATGTGCAGCAAGCGCGGGAAAATGCTGGTGTCGCCGGCTCCGGTGACGAAGCGCGGCCGCAGCGCAATCACTTCCAGGCCGAATTCCTCGGCGCCGAACACCTTCTGCTCGGCCATGTACTTGGTGGCAGCATAGTGATTGTGAAAACGTTTAGGGACCTGGCTTTCCTTGATGTCCAGGTGCGACCGACCATCGAAATAGATCGAGGGCGACGATAAATGGACCAGGCGCCGGACCCGCCGCTTCAGGCACGCTTCGACGATATTTTCGGTGAGCTGAACGTTGCCGGTCACGAAATCCTGACGTCGCCCCCAGGTGCCGACGGCTCCGGCGCAATGCACCACGGCCTCGACATCCGTGCACAGTCGGGTGACCAGATCGGCGTCGGTCAGATCGCCTTCCACGAACTCGGCACCGCGCTTTTGCAGATGTTCGACGCCCGCCGCACGCCGGCCATTGATCCGCACGCTCATGCCCTGCTCCAGCGCGAAACGCGCGAAACGCCCGCCGATGAAGCCGCTTGCGCCGGTGACCAGAATCTTCATTTACCGCTCCATAAAACCTTGTGCGGGGACGCTGTAGACCGTCCCCGATCATGACATGAACCTGTTGACGCTCACTGGCCGCCCAGCGGCACCAACCATTGGCCGGACGTGCGGGCCAGGTGAGCGGTCAGCCGGGCGAGCAACTGCCCGCCGTTGCGCCAGTGATGCCAGTACAGCGGGACATCGATGTAGCGATCGGCGACCAGCTCCAGCAGCGCGCCCGGCTGTCGCTGTTCGCGCACTTGCAGCTCGGGAACCAGGCCCCAGCCGAGCCCGGCCTCGATCATGCGAATGAAACCTTCCGATGATGGGCACAGATGATGCTCGAAACCGCCTTCGACCCCAAGTGAAGCCAGGTAGCGATGCTGCAGATAATCGTCCGGCCCGAACACCAGCGCGGCAGAACGCTGCAGCCGCTGGGGCGTAATGCCGTCCGGAAAATTGCGGGCGATGAATGCAGGACTGGCCAGAGCACGATAGCGCATCGCGCCCAACGGCTGGCTACGGGCGCCAGCGACCGGTCGCTCGCTGCCGCACAGACAGGCGGCCACCTCGCCGGCGCGCATCCGCTTGAGGCCCACGTCCTGATCCTCCACAACCAGATCGAGCAGCAGGTGGTGTTCGGCGCAGAAGTCCCCGACCGCCGGCGCCCACCAGGTCGCGAGGCTGTCGGCATTGAGCGCGATGCGCAACCGTTCGGGCATGCCCTCTTCGTCCAGCGCCGGCACCTGGCTCTGCAGGTCACGTTCCAGCAGGCGCACTTGCTGGACATGGTTGAGCAGACGCCGGCCAATCTCGGTCGGCCCCGGCGGCGTGGCGCGGATCAGCACCGGCTGGCCGACACGGGCTTCAAGCAGCTTGATGCGCTGCGACACCGCCGACTGCGACAGACCCAGCACCTGGGCGGCCCGTTCGAAGCCGGCTTGTTCCACCACGGCGGCAAGCGCTGAGAGAAGCTTGTAATCGAACATCAGATTTCCTAATGAGCAATCAGGATTATTGGTTTTTCTTATACAGCTGATACCCGGACAATCGCCACTCTTCTCTCACGTCCGGGCGTCCTTTCATGTGGCAAAGCTATCTCAACGGTTTATTGGTGGCCGCGGGCCTGATCATGGCCATCGGCGCGCAGAACGCCTTCGTGCTCGCCCAGGGCCTGCGTCGCGAGCACCATTTTCCGGTAGCGATGCTGTGCGTTGTCTGTGACGCGGTTCTGGTGGCCGTCGGCGTCTTCGGCCTGGCGAACGTACTGGCTCAGAACCCGACCCTGCTGGCCATCGCGCGCTGGGGCGGCGTGGTTTTCCTCGGCTGGTACGGGCTTCAGGCGCTGCGCCGGGCCTGTTCGACGCAGAGCCTGGAGCAGAACGGCTCGACGGGCGTGCGCTCGCGGCGGGCGGTCCTGCTCAGTGCGCTGGCAGTGACGCTGCTCAATCCTCACGTCTATCTCGACACCGTGCTGCTGATCGGCTCGCTCGGGGCGCAGCAGACTGAGCCGGGCGCTTATGTCGTCGGTGCCGCCAGTGCTTCGTTGCTGTGGTTTTCGGCGCTTGCCCTGGGCGCCGCGTGGCTGGCTCCGTGGCTGGCGCGTCCCGCCACTTGGAGACTGCTGGACCTGATGGTTGCGGCGATGATGTTCGGGGTGGCGGCACAGTTGATCCGAGGCGTCTGACGATTCCCTCAACCAGGCCGCGAAGGCTCTGGAACCTCTATCCCACACAGTTGTTGCGTGGTTAAGCCGCAGGCCCGGTGCTATGATCCCGGGTCTGCGCCGCAAAAAGAGTAAAACTCCCGGTGCATGCTGAATCTGGCCGCCCGTGATCGGCCTTGCGATTACTGCAACTGACCTGAAAGGAGATAGACCATGGCTTTTGAATTGCCGCCGCTGCCCTATGCCAAAGATGCTCTGGCACCGCACATTTCCGCGGAGACACTGGAATATCACCACGACAAGCACCACAACACCTATGTCGTGAACCTGAACAACCTGATCCCGGGCACCGAGTTCGAAGGCAAGACTCTGGAAGAAATCATCAAGACTTCTTCGGGTGGCATTTTCAACAACGCGGCTCAGGTCTGGAACCACACCTTCTACTGGGAATGCCTGGCGCCAAATGCCGGCGGCGAACCTACTGGCGAACTGGCCGAGGCCATCAACGCCGCTTTCGGTTCGTTCGACAAGTTCAAGGAAGAGTTCAGCAAGATTTCCATCGGCACCTTCGGCTCCGGCTGGGGCTGGCTGGTGAAGAAGGCTGACGGTTCCCTGGCTCTGGCCAGCACCATCGGCGCGGGCAACCCGATGACCAGCGGCGACACCCCTCTGCTGACCTGCGACGTCTGGGAGCACGCTTACTACATCGACTACCGCAATCTGCGTCCAAAGTACGTCGAAGCGTTCTGGAACCTGGTGAACTGGGAATTCGTGGCCAAGCAATACGCTGCCTGATTCACGTTTCATCGAAAAAACCCGGCCTGGCGCCGGGTTTTTTTATGCACGGATGTTCTGTATGCGTCATGCATCTGGTGCTTCACCGAAATAGCAGACTAATATCAGTCCCGGCGTGCGGCTCAAGTTCCATGTCCAGGTGTCCGACATAGAAAGATCGCTGCTTTGGCACCCGGAGTGGCCCCCGGAGGTCTATCGCGGAGCGGCCGGCTGATCAAGCTGATGTTCGATGGTGGCAGGGTAATACGTTCCCGATACGGATTAAGGAATGACCATTTGAAGCTGGAGCTCAGGAACAGTCTTTCGATCAAGCTGTTACGCGTCGTGCTGCTGTCCGCGCTGCTGGTAGGCGTGGTGCTCAGCTGCGCTCAGATCGTGTTCGACGCTTACCAGACACGACGCGCCGTCGCGAACGATGCGGGCCGGATCCTGAGCATGTTCCGCGACCCTTCTACCCAGGCGGTCTACAGCCTCGATCGCGAGATGGGCATGCAGGTCATCGAAGGACTGTTCCAGGACAACGCCGTGCGCATGGCGTCCATCGGCCATCCCGACGAAACCTTGCTGGCCGAGAAAGAACGGCCACTGCAGATGACCGGCACTCGCTGGCTCACGGACCTGATTCTCGGTCAGGAACGCACCTTCATCACCCAACTGGTCGGTCGCCCGCCTTTCAACGAATATTACGGCGATCTGCGCATTACCCTTGACACGGCCACCTACGGCGAAGGTTTTCTATTCAGCGCCGTGATCATTTTCGTGTCCGGCGTATTGCGCGCGCTGGCGCTGGGCCTGGTGCTGTATCTGGTCTATCACTGGCTGCTGACCCGACCGCTGTCGAGGATCATCGAGCACCTGGCTCGCATCAACCCCGACCGCCCCAGTGAAAACCTGCTGCCGCCGCTGAAAGGGCATGAGAAAAACGAGCTGGGCGTCTGGGTGGATACCGCCAATCAGTTGCTGGCTTCCATCGAGCGCAACGCCCATTTGCGCCACGAGGCCGAGAACAGTCTGCAACGGCTGGCCCATAGCGATTTCCTGACCGGCCTGCCGAACCGCTTGCGCTTGCAGACCGAGCTGGATCAGATCCTCGACGACGCCGGTCGCGCTCAGCGTCGGGTAGCCGTGCTATGCCTGGGGCTGGACGATTTCAAGGGGATCAACGAACAGTTCAGCTACCACGCCGGTGATCGCCTGCTCCTGGCACTGGCGGACCGGCTGCGGGCCTACAGCGGCCAGCTTGGAGCGCTGGCCAGACTGGGCGGCGACCAGTTCGCGCTGGTCCAGCCACGCATCGAGCAACCTTACGAAGCGGCCGAGCTGGCACAAAAGATCCTCGATGAACTCGAAGCCCCTTTCTCCCTGGGCGATCACCACATCCAGCTGCGCGCCACCATCGGCATTACGCTGTTCCCGGAAGACGGCGACAGCACCGAAAAGCTGCTGCAAAAAGCCGAACAGACCATGACGCTGGCCAAGGCCCGGTCGCGCAACCGCTACCAGTTCTATATCGCCAGCGTGGACAGTGAGATGCGCAGGCGCCGCGAACTGGAAAAGGACCTGCGCGAGGCATTGCCGCGCAACCAGTTGCACCTGGTTTACCAGCCGCAGATCAGCTATCGGGACAACCGCGTGATGGGAGTCGAGGCGCTGATCCGCTGGCAGCATCCGGAGCACGGGATGGTGCCGCCGGACACCTTCATTCCCCTCGCCGAACAGAACGGCACCATCATCGCCATCGGCGAGTGGGTATTGGATCAGGCTTGTCGTCAGCTGCGCGAATGGCATGATCACGGTTTCAACGATCTGCGCATGGCGGTCAATCTGTCGACTGTCCAGCTGCACCATTCGCAACTGCCGCGCGTGGTCAACAATCTGCTGCAGATCTATCGACTTCCCCAGCGCAGCCTCGAACTGGAGGTCACTGAAACCGGCCTGATGGAGGACATCAGCACCGCCGCCCAGCATTTGCTGAGCCTGCGTCGCTCCGGCGCGTTGATCGCCATCGACGATTTCGGGACCGGTTATTCCTCGCTGAGTTATCTCAAGAGCCTGCCGCTGGACAAGATCAAGATCGACAAGAGCTTTGTCCAGGATCTGGTCGAGGATGACGACGACGCTACCATCGTACGCGCTATCATCCAGCTGGGCAAAAGCCTGGGCATGCAGGTGATCGCCGAGGGCGTGGAGACCACCGCGCAGGAAGCCTACATCATCTCCGAGGGATGCCACGAGGGTCAGGGCTACCTCTACAGCAAGCCGTTGCCGGCCCGGGAGTTGCTCGCTTACCTGAAACAACATCAGCGAAGTGGCGTCGCTGTCTCCTGATTTCCACCGAAACGGCCTTGCCGGACGCCTTGTAACCGACTGTTACAACCTCGAAGGTCAGTTTGCCACTTCCTGCGGCCTGCGGCTTTGCATCAAATGAAAATCTTTCGCATCATGTGGCAGCTTTTTGGGGCGCATGCCGCCATCACCTTTTTAGACGCAGGATTCCGTCATGATTCGTATGCCTCTGGCAACCGCAAGTCTGCTGGCCATCGCTATCTCTCTCGCCGGGTGTGGCGAGGAAAAGGACAAGGCTGCCACCCCCGCTCCCGCGCCGGCCGCTGCCCCGGCAGCGCCCGCGGCGGCATCGACAGGTACGGCGCCGGCCGCGGCGGCGCAGGTCAATGATGCAGACGCCCGCGCAGTGGTTGCCAACTACGCCACCATCGTGGCGGCGGTATTCGAGGATGCCGAGAACGGCGCGAAGAAACTGAGCACCGCCGTCGACGCCTTCCTCGCCAAGCCCAGCGACGAAACCCTCAAGGCCGCTCGCCAGGCCTGGCTCGAAGCGCGAATCCCGTACATGCAGAGCGAAGTCTTTCGCTTCGGCAATACGATCATCGACGACTGGGAGGGACAGGTTAACGCCTGGCCGCTGGACGAAGGCCTGATCGATTACGTTGCCGAAGACTATCAGCACGCGCTGGGCAACCCGGGCGCAACCGCCAACATCGTCGCCAACACCGAGATCCAGGTGGGCGAAGACAAGGTCGATATCAAGGACATCACCCCCGAAGCACTCGCCGCGCTCAATGAACTGGGCGGCTCGGAAGCCAACGTCGCGACCGGCTATCACGCGATCGAATTCCTGTTGTGGGGCCAGGACCTGAACGGCACCAATGCCGGCGCCGGCGCGCGCCCGGCCAGCGATTACCTGGAAGGCGCGGGCGCAACCGGCGGCCACAACGACCGCCGCCGCGCCTACCTCAAGGCCGTGACCGACCTGCTGGTCAGCGATCTGGAAGAGATGTCCGGCAACTGGAAAGCCGGCGTCGCCGACAACTATCGCGCCACCCTGGAAGGCGAATCCGGCGAGAACGGTCTGCGCAAGATGCTCTTCGGCATGGGCAGCCTGTCCCTAGGCGAACTGGCGGGCGAGCGCATGAAAGTCGCGCTGGAGGCCAACTCCAGCGAAGACGAGCATGACTGCTTCAGCGACAACACCCACAACTCGCACTTCTATAACGGCAAGGGCATCCGCAACGTCTACCTGGGCGAATACACCCGCACCGACGGCAGCAAGATCAGTGGACCGAGCCTGTCCTCGCTGGTCGCCAAGGTCGACCCGGCAGCCGACAGCACAGTGCGCACCGACCTGGACAACACCCAGGCCAAGCTGCAGGCACTGGTCGATCAGGCGGACAAAGGCCAGCATTTCGACCAGCTGATCGCCGCAGGCAACACCGAGGGCAATCAGGTCGTGCGCGATGCCATCGCAGCCCTGGTCAAACAGACCAGCGCCATCGAGCAGGCCGCCGGCAAACTTGGCATCACCGATCTGAACCCGGATAACGCCGATCACGAGTTCTGATCGATAACATCTCGCTCGTTCCGATCAAGAGGCCGGCCAGCGCAATGCTGACCGGCTTTTTAATGGGCGACACTTTTAGAGGAGGTCTTCCCCTCCACTAATCCGTTGTACTTCGCGACCGGACGGATACCGAAATAGTAACAATACATTGCACCACAGGGTCTAAACGATAATCTCTCCTATTCAATCCTCCCGAGGCTGATAAGCTTGCTCGCCCCGAATTTCGCCTCGTTCCAGGATGTCTATGAGTCTGCGGTCGCGCACGGTCATTGTCCTGCTCATGACTCTGGTCCTGGGCGGGTGTGGCGATGCCCCGCGCTTCACTCAGGCGGAGCCCGGCGAAGCGCTGTCCGGCGGAGAGGCAACGGTTCGACGCAGTGACCAGAATGCCTTTTCCATGCCGTCGGCCAACCTGTCCCCGATGCGGCGTCTGGACTTCAGCGTGGGTAACAGCTTCTTTCGCAACCCTTGGGTGATCGCACCTTCGACCACGACCGCGCGCGACGGCCTGGGCCCTTTGTTCAACACCAATGCCTGTCAAAACTGCCATATCAAGGACGGCCGCGGACATCCGCCGGAACCGGGCGCGGCGAATGCGGTGTCCATGCTGGTCCGGCTGTCGATTCCCGACCATGCCTCCCAGGCCGAGTTCATCAAGCGTACCGGCGTCTTTCCCGAGCCGACCTATGGCGTCCAGTTGCAGGACATGGCCATACCCGGCGTCGTGCCCGAAGGCAAGGTGCGGGTCGAATACGATCCATTGACCCTACGCTTCAGGGACGGCATGACCGTCGAATTGCGCCGTCCGACCTTGCGGATCACGCAGTTGGGTTATGGCCCGATGCATCCTGAAGCGCGTGCGTCCGCGCGCGTCGCTCCGCCCATGATCGGACTCGGGCTGCTGGAAGCGATTCCCGAAGCAGCGGTCCTCGCTAACGCCGATGCGCAGCGTGAATCCGGCACAGGCGTGTCGGGCCGGCCGAACTGGGTCTGGGACGACGTGCAGCAGAAGGTGGCGCTGGGTCGCTTTGGCTGGAAAGCCGGTCAGCCTTCTGTCAATCAGCAGAATGTTCATGCGTTCAGCGGGGACATGGGGCTGACAACCCGCCTGCGGGCGTTCGATGACTGCACGCCGAGCCAGACCGACTGCCTCGCCGCACCCAACGGCAATGGGCCGGGCGGCGAGCCGGAAGTCAGCGACAACATTCTCCGGCTGGTGGAGTTCTACACCCGCAATCTTGGCGTTCCGGCCCGGCGCAAGGTAGACGATCCGCAGGTTCTCGCCGGCAAGGGGCTGTTTTTCCAGGCCGGCTGCAATCAATGCCATACGCCTCGCTTCACCACCCGGGCCGATGCCGCCGAGCCCGAACTGTCCAGCCAGATCATCCGCCCGTACACCGATCTGTTGCTGCACGACATGGGTGAAGGGCTGGCCGACAACCGCACCGAATTTCAGGCCAATGGCCGTGAGTGGCGCACTCCCCCGTTGTGGGGCATCGGCCTGACCGGTCAGGTCAGCGGCCATACCCAATTCCTGCACGATGGTCGCGCGCGCAATCTGCTTGAAGCCATTCTCTGGCATGGCGGCGAAGCCCAGGCCGCGCAGCGTCAGGTACTGGCCTACGATGCCGAGCAGCGCGCGGCGCTGCTGGCGTTTCTCGAATCGCTATGACTTTCTTTCTCAAGCCATAAGGAGCCGGAAATGTTCCGACCCAAGTTGTTGTTCACCAGTCTGGCGGCGCTCGCCCTGGGTGCCTGCGCGCCTGCGGACCCGCAAGCGGTCACCTCGGCGGCCATCGCCGAGAAGGTGATCCTGCCGACCTACAGCCGCTGGGTCGACGCGGACCGACAACTGGCATCCAGCGCGCTTTCGTTCTGTCAGGGCAAGACCGATCTGGAAAGCGCTCGCAACGACTTCCTCAAGGCACAAAAGGCCTGGGCGCAATTGCAGCCGCTGTTGATCGGCCCGCTCGCCGAGGGCAACCGGGCCTGGCAGGTGCAGTTCTGGCCGGACAAGAAGAACCTTGTCGGACGTCAGGTCGAGCAACTGGTCACCGCGCAACCCCAGGTCAACGCCGAAGCACTGTCCAAGGCCAGCGTCGTGGTCCAGGGTCTTTCCGCTTATGAATACATCCTGTTCGACGCTGGCATCGACATGGCCGGCGCGGATCAGAAAGCGCGCTATTGCCCGCTGCTCATGGCCATCGGCGAACGTCAGAAGCAACTGGCCGAGGAGATTCTCCAGCGCTGGAACAGCAATGACGGCATGCTGGCCCAGCTGAGCAAGTTTCCTAACCAGCGCTACGCCGATTCCCACGAAGCCATCGCCGAGCTCTTGCGTGTCCAGGTGACTGCCCTGGACACGCTCAAGAAAAAGCTGGGCACCCCGCTGGGTCGCCAGACCAAAGGCCAGCCGCAGCCGTTCCAGGCCGAAGCCTGGCGCAGCAATGCCTCGCTCAGCAGCCTGGAAGCCAGCTTGCTGAGCGCCGAAAACGTCTGGACAGGCGTGGACAACAAGGGCCTGCGCGGCCTGTTGCCCGCCGAGCAGAAAGCGCTGGCGGACAAAATCGACGCGGCCTACGCTGCCAGCCGCAACCTGCTGTCCGGTCTCAAGCCGCCTCTGGTCGATCTTCTGGCCAATGAAGCCGGCCGCCAGCAGCTCAATGCGTTCTACGACAGCCTGAACGTGGTTCACCGGCTGCATGAAGGCGAGCTAGCCCGAGCCCTCGGCATTCAGTTGGGCTTCAACGCCAACGACGGCGACTGATCAGGAGAACATAGAACATGTTGCGACGTCAGGTAGTGGCCATCGGCAGCCTGTTGCTGAGCGCCTGTACGCTGGGTGGCTGGACGCTGTTTCGCCAGAAAGACCGCAGCCCGCTGCTCTTGTCGGCACGGGACGACGGTGAAGGCGGTCACTTTGCGGTCGGGTACCGACTGGATGGCACCGAGGTCTTCGCCACCCGCGTCGGTCAACGCTGCCATGACATCATCAACCACCCGACCCTGCCTCTGGCGGTGTTCATCGCGCGCCGTCCGGGAACCGAGAGCTACCTGATCGATCTGCGTAACGGGCGCCTGTTGCAGACCATCGCTTCGCGCCCCGACCGGCATTTCTACGGACATGCGGTGATTCACCGTGATGGCGAGTGGTTATATGCCACTGAAAACGACACGACAGATCCGGGACGCGGGTTACTGGGCGTGTACCGCTTCGTCGGCGAACGCCTTGAGCATAGCGGGGAAATATCCACCCACGGGATAGGCCCTCATCAGGTGTCGTGGATGCCGGACGGCGAAACCCTGGTGGTCGCCAACGGCGGTATTCGCACCGAAGCGGAGAGTCGTGTGGAAATGAATCTGGACGCGATGGAGCCAAGCCTGGTGCTCATGAAACGCGATGGCACCCTGCTGAGCAAAGAAACCCTGGCCCAGCAAATGAACAGCGTGCGTCATCTGGCAGTTGCCGGCGACGGTACTGTCGTGGCCGGTCAGCAATTCATGGGGGACGCGCACGAGTCAGCGGAGCTTCTGGCGATCAAGCGACCAGGACAACCGTTCATGGCGTTTCCGGTGGCCGCACAGCAACTGGATGCCATGAATCACTACACCGCAAGCGTCGCCGTTCATGACGAGCTGCGTCTGGTGGCGCTCACTGCCCCGCGCGGCAACCGTTTCTTCATCTGGGACCTGGACAGCGGCGAGGTGAAACTGGATGCGCCCCTGCCGGACTGCGCCGGGGTGGGCGCGGTCAGCGATGGTTTCGTGGTGACCTCCGGTCAGGGCCGTTGCCGGTTCTACGACTGCCGCAAACCGGAGCTGCTCGCGAAGCCCCTCGACCTGCCGAGCGGGCTGTGGGATAACCATTTGCATCTCGCTTGAGTCCTGCCTTGAACGCTGGCGGCCGGCGCCTGAACCGCAGCTGCCGGCGGAAAATCTTTGGACTCAAAACTGACAAAACATATATAACGCTATCTACATATAAGAATAATCAACTATCAACGTAAGAAGTTTCCGAGTTTATTAAGCGGATATCTTTTTCCCGACCGAAATATATAAAAACTTGCATATCCGAGCGGATTTGGAATACTGCGACTAGCCTGAGTTGCGGGCTTCTCCTGCCAGAACTTCCCAAGGATGTGGATCATGTTGCGTCGACGTATGCTGGTCATGCTCGGTGTAGTAGTGCTCGTGGTGCTCGCGCTCGCGGGTTACAAGGCTTTTTCGATTTACCGGCAAATCCAGCAGTTCACGGCACCGAAACCTCCGGTCAGCATCGCAGCGGTCACGGTCGCCAGCCATCCGTGGCAAAGCCGCCTGCCCGCTATCGGGACGCTCAAGGCTTTTCAGGGTGTGGATCTGAGCCTGGAAGTTGCCGGCACGGTCACGGCGCTGAAGTTCGAGTCCGGTCAGCAGGTACGCGCCGGTCAGGTATTGCTCCAGCTAGATAACGATGTAGAGCGCGCAACGCTCGGCACCGCGGAGGCGGATCTGGGTCTTGCCCGCGTGGAATATGGCCGCGGCAGCAGGCTGGTGGGGGACCAGGCCATTTCCAGGGGCGAGTACGACAGGCTCGCCGCACAGTTCAGGAAGGCCGAGGCGACTGTCGCCCAGCTCAAGGCATCGCTGGCGAAGAAGCAGATCGTGGCGCCCTTCGACGGCACCATCGGCATTCGCCAGGTAGACGTCGGCGACTATCTGGCCAGCGGCACCATCATCGCTACGCTGCAGGATACGAGCAGCCTGTACCTCGATTTCTATGTTCCCGAACAGGCGTTGCCGTCACTCTCGGTCGGCCAGCTCGCGCAGGTCACGGTCGCCGCCTGGCCCGGACAATCCTTCCAGGCGACGATCAGCGCCATCAACCCCAAGGTCGATGACGCCACACGCAACCTGCTGGTCCGTGCCACTCTGCCTAATCCGCAGCGCAAGCTTCTGCCCGGTATGTTCGCCAGCGTTCAGGTGCTGCTGCCGGAGAGCCCCGACCGCATCGCGATCCCTGAAAGCGCCATCACCTATTCGCTTTACGGCAATTCGGTCTACGTGATCGTTCCTGGAAAGAACGACAAGGGTGAACCTGAACGGGACGCCCAGGGCGCGCCCAAATGGGTCGTCGAGCGACGTTTCGTGGAAACCGGTGAGCGCCGGGACGGCATGGTCGCGATCGGCAAGGGGCTCGCGGTCGGAGACCGGGTCGTCAGTGGCGGGCAGCTCAAGCTCGACAATGGCAGCCCTGTGGCGATATCCCCGGACCCGCTGGGCACCGGCGGCGCTGATACGCCGCGTGCCGACTGACAGGAGCGTCCCATGGCATTCACAGACCCGTTCATTCGCCGCCCTGTTCTGGCCGCCGTCGTCAGTCTGCTGATCGTTCTGCTGGGTGTTCAGGCTTTTGGCAGCCTGAGCATCCGGCAATATCCGCAGATGGAAAACGCCCTGATCACGGTCACCACGGCCTATCCCGGCGCCAACGCCGAGACCATCCAGGGCTACATCACCCAGCCGTTGCAGCAGAGTCTGGCGAGCGCCGAAGGCATCGACTACATGACGTCGGTCAGCCGTCAGAATTTCTCGGTCATTTCGATCTATGCGCGGATCGGCGCCAATACCGACCGACTCTTCACCGAGCTGTTGGCCAAGGCCAACGAAGTCAAGAACCAGCTGCCGCCGGCCGCTGAAGACCCGGTGTTGAGCAAGGAGGCGGCGGATGCCTCCGCGCTGATGTACATCAGTTTCTACAGCACGGAGCTCAGCAATCCACAGATCACCGATTACATTTCCCGAGTGATCCAGCCTAAGCTGGCCACGCTTCCCGGCATGGCCGAAGCGCAGATCCTGGGTAATCAGGTATTCGCCATGCGCTTGTGGCTGGACCCGGTCCGACTCGCCGGTTTCGGCCTGACCGCCGCGGACGTGACCGATTCGGTGCGGGCCTACAACTACCTGTCGGCTGCCGGTGAGATCAAGGGCGAGTATGTCGTCACCAGCATCAATGCGGCCACGGAGCTGAAGTCCGCCGAAGCCTTTGCCGCGATCCCGCTCAAGACCGAGGGCGACCGTCGCGTCCTGCTCGGGGACGTGGCCCGGGTGGAGATGGGCGCCGAAAGCTACGACTCCATCAGCTCCTTCGATGGCACGCCATCGGTGTACATCGCTGTCACGGCCACCCCCAGCGCCAACCCGCTGGAGGTGATCAAGGAAGTGCGCCGGGTGATGCCGGAACTGGAAAGCCAGCTTCCACCGAGTCTCAAGGTATCCATCGCCTACGACGCGACCCTGTTCATCCAGGCTTCGATCAACGAGGTCGTCAAGACCCTGGCTGAAGCGGTGCTGATCGTCATCGTGGTGGTGTTCCTGTTTCTCGGCGCATTCCGTTCGGTGCTGATACCGGTCATCACCATCCCGCTGTCAATGATCGGCGTCCTCTTCTTCATGCAGTTGATGGGCTATTCGATCAACCTGTTGACCCTGCTTGCCATGGTTCTGGCCATAGGCCTGGTGGTGGACGACGCCATCGTGGTCGTGGAGAACATTCATCGCCACATCGAAGAAGGCAAGACACCCCTGGAGGCGGCGCTGCAAGGCGCCAGGGAAATCGCCATGCCGGTCGTATCCATGACCATCACCTTGGCCGCGGTCTATGCACCTATTGGCTTCCTGCAAGGACTCACTGGCGCACTCTTCAAGGAATTCGCGCTGACGCTGGCCGGCGCGGTGATCATTTCCGGAATCGTCGCGCTGACGCTGTCGCCCATGATGTGCGCGTTGCTGCTGCGCCATGAGCAGAACCCAAGCGGTTTCGCCAGCCGCCTCGATCACCTGTTCGAACGCTTGAAGAACCGCTATAGGCGCATGCTGAACGGCACCCTTGAAACGAGGCCTGTGGTGCTGGTGTTCGCGGCGATCGTCCTGTGCCTGATTCCCGTGCTGCTCATGTTCACGCGTTCGGAACTCGCCCCGGATGAAGACCAGGGCATTATCTTCATGATGTCGACCTCTCCGCAGCCCACGAACCTGGACTACATCAACGCTTACACCGATCAGTTCACCGCGATCTTCAGGGACTTCCCCGAATACTATTCGTCGTTCCAGATCAACGGATTCAACGGCGTGCAGACCGGGATCGGCGGGTTCCTGCTCAAGCCCTGGGATGAGCGCAACCGGACGCAGATGGAAATCCTCCCGGACGTGCAGATACGGCTGGCGCAGATTCCCGGCCTGCAGATATTCGGCTTCAACCTGCCGTCACTGCCTGGCACCGGCGAAGGGCTGCCCTTCCAGTTCGTCATCAATACGCCCAACGACTATCCGGCGCTGCTGGAGGTGGCGGAACGGGTCAAAAAGCGCGCCGAGGCGTCCGGCAAGTTCGCGTTCATGGATATCGATCTGGCATTCGACAAGCCAGAGGTGGTCGTGGAAATCGACCGGGCCAAGGCCGCGCAACTGGGCGTTTCCATGCAGGACGTGGGCGGCACCCTGGCGACGCTGCTCGGTGAAGCAGAAATCAACCGGCTCACCATCGAAGGTCGCAGCTACAAAGTGATCGCTCAGGTCGAACGGCCTTATCGCGATAACCCCGGGTGGTTGAACAACTATTACGTTAGAAACAAGGAAGGCCGGTTGCTGCCGCTTTCGACGCTGATTACGGTCAGCGACAGGGCCCGCCCTCGTCAACTGAACCAGTTTCAACAGCTCAATTCCGCGATCATCCAGGGTTTCCCTGTCGTCAGCATGGGGGAAGCCATCGAAACGGTCCGCCAGATCGCCATCGAGGAAGCACCAGCCGGTTTCGCTTATGACTACGCGGGCGCCTCGCGGCAATACGTGCAGGAAGGCAGCGCGCTGTGGGTCACGTTCGGCCTGGCGCTGGCAATCATCTTTCTGGTGCTGGCCGCCCAGTTCGAAAGCTTCCGGGACCCTCTGGTGATCCTGGTAACGGTGCCGCTGTCGATCTGCGGCGCGTTGATCCCGTTGTTCCTGGGTGTTTCGAGCATGAATATCTATACCCAGGTGGGGCTGGTGACGTTGATCGGACTGATCAGCAAGCACGGCATTCTGATCGTCGAGTTCGCCAATCAGCTGCGCCAGGAAAAAGGTCTTTCAGCGCGCCTTGCCGTGGAAGAGGCCGCCGCCATTCGCTTGCGCCCGGTCCTGATGACTACGGCGGCGATGGTATTCGGGATGGTGCCGTTGATCCTTGCAAGCGGAGCGGGTGCGGTAAGCCGCTTCGATATAGGTCTGGTGATCGCAACCGG
Organism: Pseudomonas sp. JDS28PS106; assembly: GCF_036706555.1. Classification (NCBI taxonomy): domain Bacteria; kingdom Pseudomonadati; phylum Pseudomonadota; class Gammaproteobacteria; order Pseudomonadales; family Pseudomonadaceae; genus Pseudomonas; species Pseudomonas sp. JDS28PS106. Next base: position 88,119 of record NZ_JBAJGT010000005.1, read on the forward strand.
CATGTCGGTGGGTACGCTGTTCACGCTGTTCGTGCTGCCTTGTGTCTACACGTTGCTGGCGGCGCGGGAAACAACTTCGAGCGGACAGACTGCAGAAGACCTGGACCAGGCTGACAGGATATGAGGGCTGCATAATGGAGCAGGGCTGCGTGGCAGCCCGTCGCGGGAGAGCCGGGTGTCGCCCCGGTTGTTCATGCTCGATAACGCAGGCGCAAAGATCAGTTCTTCGTACCTGTTCCCTGTGCCAGGCTATACATGAGCAGCAGCAGGTCATGATCAGGTTTGATGACCTGCTCAGCCTTGGCGACCCTCGGCATAGGACAATTTCCTTCACCATGCTCCGCACTCAGGATCCTGGGAGAAGGCTGCTGCCATGCCGCCACGGCTGCCGTCGTCGTCGCCAATGCCCCAAGCAGGAACAAACCTCTAGCAATTTCGAGCTTCATTACTCTAAACCTTTGATAGCGCTGCCAAACGCCGCTTCATAAAAGTAGACCAGTTTTTTCCAGTCTGCGTCGATGAATGACGAGTGGCGCCTGAGCTGCTTCATGTCGTGCTGGGCTGCGCCAAATGCGGTCCACCTGCGGCGACCTTTTTCAAGGTCCAGCAATGCTATGTGCGCCCTAGCCTCACCGCCCTCTTCGGTGACGCGTATGAATATGTGCTTGCTGTACAGGCAACTGTGCTGCCAGCGTCCCAGATGCATACGCGCCAGCGTGAGCGCCACTTCCTTGAGAACCTGTTCCCAGAAAAGTTCCCCGTGGCGCTCTCGCCCGCCAGCGGTACACCATTTGTCCAGTTCTTCGTAGCCGTCCAGAGCGGCTGTCACCAGCAGGCCTCGCCACTCGTTGTTTTCACCGCGTTCGGCGCCGCAGAACACCACTTGGGGAACCGGTACGTCCAGCCGGCGCAGGCCTTCGAGCGCATCCCGCTCGCGCAATACTGTCGGACGGCCAAACGGATGCAGCCAGCTGCGGTAGATATGCCCCGTCTGACGCTTGCTGTACAGGATCTGCCCATCACTGGTCGTGACCCTCTGTACACCGCTTTCGCCACCCCGACGCAGGTTAGGCGGTTCGACCCATTCGCCTCGCTGATCCCAGAATTCCGTGAAGCGCCCTCCTCCTTGGGCCTCCGTTGATCGAGGTGCCGCCGCCTGAACGTCCATCCGCTTACCTTTTGCGCAATATATAAACTCGCCACAGGGCGTAGAGTGGCAGGAAATCCAAATGCTTCTGGACGCTGAAACCTGCCTGTTCGAATTCCGATTCCACGGTTGCAGCCGGTAACACAAATCGATTCTGGTAACTTTCTTGCCCACCTTCACGCACGCGCCGCTGTTCGAGACGCTTGCGTTTCCAGGCTTTGAAATTCCCGTCGACCCACAGCGATACGACCACGCTGTCTCGCGTGACCCTGTGAAACTCCCGCAACAGAGCCATTCGGTCGCTCGACTGCCCAATGTGGTGCAGCAGGCGCATGCAGAAGATGCCGTCCACCGCGTTGGCCGGCAGGTCGATTGCGAATGCTGATGTCTGCAAAGGCTGTACCCGTTTGACCACCTCCGGGTCATTGGAGCGACAAGCGACCTCGATCATGGCCGGCGAGTAGTCTGCCCCGATAATGCTTCGGTTTGGTTTTTCCGCCAGAAGCGGCCAGAAACGACCCGCGCCACAGGGCAAATCAAGTACCAACCCTGGATCGCCCGCCAGACGCAACGCTTTGCGGGCCAGTTGCTCATCGCGCTGATGAGACAGCCTGCGCCAGATTCCGTTCTGGTGCTTCTGCTGATATTGAGCGGCGTGCTGCCGATCATATTTGCTGGAGAATTCGAGTTCGATGCGCTTGCCCATGGGAGCAGCTCCTGATTCAGACGCGCATCAAAATATTCTCGCAACTGTCATCGTCAGGTCATCGGCAGGTGAAAAAAGCGTTGTGAATCCGGGTGATGCATCGGCGACCCACATGCGCAACTGATGGCAGCGCCTGTTGATCGCCGGTCTTTCTCGATCTGTTTACGCCGCTCGTTCAAGGAGCGGACAGACGCACCTCAGCTCCGCGCGGTCTCGAGTCTTACCTTGAACCGGCAACCATTGGGTTCGCGCGGCGTGAGATTCACGCTCCAACCCTGATTCGCACAGATTCGTTGTACCAGCGAGAGGCCTAGCCCCAGGCCCTCACCCCGCTGCTCATTACCTCGCACGAAAGGCTCGAACATGGCCTCGCGCTTCTCCTCCGGAATGCCGACGCCGCTGTCTTCGACCATGAATCCGTCTTCGTAGAGTGTCAGGGCGATGAAACCATCGTCGGTGTAGTGCAGCGCGTTACGCAGCAGGTTGCCCATGACCGCATGCAGGAAGGTCGCGTTGTAGCGGGCGTCCGACGGATGGCCCGCTTCCTCCTTGAATATCAGTTGCAGCCCCTTGGCCTCGATGGGGCCTCGCCACTGGGAGACCAGTTGCTCAGCCACCCCACCCAGCGTAGCGCTCGGCGTCATGGCTGGGTCCTCGCGCTGGGTCCGGGCGAGCATAAGGAAGGTCTGCACTAGATCACGCATTTCTTCACAGGCTCGCGCAATGCGCTCGACCTGTTTGCGCGCGCGCTGATCCAGCGCCGGATTTTCCAGCAGCAGTTCGCAGGAACTGGCGAGCACCATCAATGGCGTACGTAACTCGTGGCTGACGTCACTGGTGAACATTCGCTCGCGAATCAGCGCCTGCCGCAGACGACCCAGGGTCGCGTCGAACGCCACGGCCAGCTCGCCCACTTCATCGGCCGCGTAATCCGGAGCCAGGGGCGGCGCCAGCCCTAGCAACTGATCACGATGCCGCACCTGACGGGCGAGACGCACGACGGGCGCCATTACGCGACGGGCCAGCACCCAGCCCAGGAAGACGGCCAGCGCGAGAGCCAGTACGAACCCGACCAGCACGACGGCGAACAGCACGCGTTCGCGCTCTTCGAAATCACTCTGGTCCTGCAACAGTGCGTAATGACGTCCATCGACCACCCCGACCATCGCGTGGTACGACAGATCGCCCCGGAACACCTCGTGAAAACCGGGTTGCAGGTGACGCACGTCCTGGGGCAGGTCGAAGTCGCCCGGCCCGCCGCTGAAATAGAACAACTGATCAGGCCTGGGTCGGTGGCTCCAGTCGCTGACACTGTCCATCAGCATCAGGCGATTGAGGTCGCCGCCCAACTGAGCCGAGATCAGCCTCTCCTCGACCAGATGCACCGTGGAAATGATCCCCATTGCGAAGGATCCGGCTACCAGTGCGCTCATCAATGCAAAAGCGATGATGATCCGCTGGGCAAGGCTTTGCTTAAACTCCATCCCGGCCCTCGGCCAACCGATAGCCTACGCCATGTACGGTTTGCAGCAGCGGCTTGGGAAACGGCTTGTCGATCACCTGGCGCAGCTGGTGAACGTGGCTGCGAAGGCTGTCACTGTCGGGGCAGTCGTCCCCCCACAAGGCTTCTTCGAGGATTTCCCGTCGCAGGACGTGCGGACTCTTCTGCATCAACACTGCCAGCAGTTTAAGACCGACGGGGTTGAGCTTGAGCATCCGTCCGTCACGGGTCACTTCGAGCGTGTCCAGATCGTAGACCAGATCGGCGACCTGCAAGGTGCGTCGCCCGCCCCCTTGGGCGCGACGCAAGACCGCTTCGATCCGCGCGGCAAGTTCGGACAGTGCGAATGGTTTGAGCAGATAGTCGTCGGCACCGGAGCGGAAACCCTGTAGCCGATCGTCCAGCTGATCGCGGGCCGTCAGCATGATCACCGGCGTGTCGCGGCGCGCGTCTTCGCGCAGGCGCTTGCACAGCGTGTAGCCGTCGATCCCGGGCAACATGATGTCGAGCACGATCAGGTCGTAATGCTCCGTGGCCGCCAGATGGAGTCCGGACAGGCCGTCCTGGGCGCAGTCGACCGTATAGCCTTTCATGCCCAGATAGTCGGCCATGTTCGCCAGGATGTCGCGGTTGTCTTCGACCAGAAGAATTCGCATGGGGCACTCTCGTATGCAATTGAGGCTGGCGCACTTTAAGACGAAGCGCGCGTGAGGGCCAGCACCTATCGGTTCGGGGTGTCGTATTTATCGCCAGCAAGCTGGCTCCTCAGGCCCGTGTAGGAGCCAGCTTGCTGGCGATAACGCTTGAATAAATAAAATGAAATAAAAAAACCCCGCGCAAGGCGGGGTTCTTTTTTGTCGCTGAGGGTAAAGCCGGCTTACATCATGCCGCCCATACCACCCATGCCACCCATGTCAGGCATGCCACCAGCAGCTGGCTTGTCTTCAGGGATGTCAGCGATCATCGCTTCGGTGGTGATCATCAGACTGGCGATGGAGGACGCCGCCTGCAGAGCAGAACGAGTCACCTTGGCCGGGTCCAGGATACCCATTTCGATCATGTCGCCGTATTCGCCGGTAGCAGCGTTGTAACCGAAGTTACCCGAACCCTGCTTGACCTTGTCGACCACTACGCTTGGCTCGTCGCCGGAGTTGGCAACGATCTGGCGCAGAGGACCTTCTACCGCGCGACGCAGCAGAGCGATACCGACGTCCTGATCGGCGTTGTCGCCTTTCAGACCTTCGATGGCCTGCAGCGAGCGAACCAGCGCTACGCCACCGCCAGGCACCACGCCTTCTTCGACGGCCGCACGGGTAGCGTGCAGGGCGTCTTCAACGCGGGCTTTCTTCTCTTTCATTTCGACTTCGGAACCGGCGCCGACCTTGATCACCGCAACACCGCCGGACAGCTTGGCCAGACGCTCTTGCAGCTTCTCTTTGTCGTAGTCGGAGCTGGTGTCGCCGATCTGCTGGCGGATCTGAGCGATGCGCGAGTCGATATCGGATTTCTCACCGGCACCATCGATGATGGTGGTGTTTTCTTTGTTCAGCACGACGCGCTTGGCGTTACCCAGGTGCTCCAGGGTAGTGCTTTCCAGGCTCAGACCGATCTCTTCGGAGATGACGGTACCGCCAGTCAGGACAGCGATGTCCTGCAGCATGGCCTTGCGACGGTCGCCGAAACCTGGCGCCTTGACAGCAGCGACCTTGACGATGCCGCGCATGTTGTTGACGACCAGAGTCGCCAGCGCTTCGCCTTCGACGTCTTCAGCGATGATCAGCAGAGGACGGCCAGCCTTGGCGACTGCTTCCAGAACCGGCAGCATTTCGCGAATGTTGGAGATCTTCTTGTCAACCAGCAGCAGCAGCGGGCTGTCCAGCTCGGCCACCATGGTGTCCGGCTTGTTGATGAAGTAAGGGGACAGGTAGCCGCGGTCGAACTGCATGCCTTCCACGACGGACAGTTCGTTCTCCAGACCCGAACCTTCTTCAACGGTGATGACGCCGTCTTTGGTCACTTTTTCCATGGCTTCAGCGATGATGTCGCCGATGGAATTGTCGGAGTTCGCGGAAATGGTGCCGACCTGGGCAATTGCCTTGGTGTCGGTGCAAGGCTTGGACAGCGACTTGAGCTGAGCGACGATGGCAACGGTGGCCTTGTCGATGCCGCGCTTGAGGTCCATCGGGTTCATGCCGGCAGCGACGGCTTTCAGGCCTTCGTTGACGATGGCCTGAGCCAGAACGGTAGCGGTGGTGGTACCGTCACCGGCGTCGTCGTTCGCACGGGAGGCAACGTCTTTGACCAGCTGCGCGCCCATGTTCTCGAAACGATCTTTCAGTTCGATTTCCTTGGCGACCGATACACCGTCTTTGGTGATCAGAGGAGCGCCGAAGCTCTTCTCGATAATGACATTACGGCCTTTTGGGCCCAGGGTCGCTTTAACCGCGTCAGCCAGGACGTTTACGCCGGTGAGCATTTTCTTGCGGCCGGAATCGCCGAATTTAACTTCTTTAGCAGCCATGATCATTATTCCTTGAATACTTTGTAGTAACGGAAATCAGTCGGGGAGCACTCAGCCTTCGACGACAGCGAGGATTTCGTTCTCGCTCATCACCAGCAGGTCTTCGCCGTCAACTTTCACAGTGTTGCTGCCGGAATAAGGGCCGAACACTACTTTGTCACCCACTTTCACGGCCAGCGCACGCACTTCACCGTTGTCCAGCACGCGGCCGGTACCCACAGCGACGATTTCGCCACGGTTAGGCTTTTCAGCAGCCGAACCTGGCAGCACGATACCGCCGGCAGTTTTCGTTTCTTCTTCGCTGCGACGGATTACGACGCGGTCATGCAGAGGACGAAGCTTCATTGTCGATCTCCTGATTATGTTTTTTGACGCCGGGTGACAGCACCGGCGGGTTTAAAATCCGGCCTGGCCGGTTACGGTTCGACGAGCGAACCGCAGAAAACGGTCTGGCGCCTCGGCCAGAAACCTTGCGGTGACCCATACATAAGGGCGTGCCTGACTATTACAAGTGCGCACCAGAAAATTTTTTACTTTTCACCCGTGCCGAAAACAGACACGGCACCCTGGGGGTGCCGTGTCGGTTCAAGCGACTATGGGTTACTTGTCGCGATGCTCGGGGTTACTTGTCGCGATGCTCGAATTCGCCTTCGATGACATCCGGCTCGCGGGTCGGCTGGTGAATAGCGTCGGGACGGTACGCATGACCGGGATTGGCATGGGTCTGCTGGTCGTCGGCAAAGGCGCGCTGGCGCACGGCCTGGTCTTCGGCACGCTTGCGCAGCTTGTCGACCAGTACTCGGCGGGTAAATGGCAACAGGCACACGACACCCAGCAAATCACTGATGAAGCCGGGCAGCAGCAGCAATCCGCCGCCCACCGCGACCATCAGTCCTTCAAGCATTTCCCGTGCGGGCAGTTCGCCTCTGGACAGACTTTCGCGCGCGCGCAACGCGGTCGCGAAACCGGCTATGCGCATGACGAAAAAGCCCAGCACTGACGTCGCCAGCACCATCAGGAAGGTCCAGAAAAAGCCCACGGACATCCCGACGCGCACCAGCACGAACAGTTCAAGCACCGGAAACAGTAGAAAAAGCAGCAAAAAAACACGCATCAAATCAGTTCCTCAGCGGAAGAATGCCTTCCAGTAGACCCTAAGTGATGTCGGAAAGTCGTTAAATCAAGCTTCCCGCTCATCTATGGCTGGCCAGATCGTAGCGTGAGCCAGCGCCACCAGTGCTTCGCGCACTTGTTTCGGTGTATTGCAGGGCTCGGAAAACGCCAGCCAGTGAATACTCTGGCCGATGAGCAGGTGCATGCCTTCGCTGTCGATCCCGACCATCTGTGCGGCCTGTGTCTGCGGCAGCCCGGTCAGCGCAACGTAGTGGGCGATAGCCTTGGCGTGGTCATTGTTCATGTGCTCGACCATGCCGGTCTCGACCGCGCCAGCAAAAGGATTGGCCAGCGCTACGTCATCAAGCCAGTGGATCGCGCCGAAACCGCCGATATAGCGATAGCGCACAGGTTCCAGCACCCAGAAGTCGAAATCGTGGGCGGTGTGGTAGCTCTGCGATTCGGGGAAGAAACGGTAGTAGCGCAACGCTGCGTCTTCTACCGCTTGCGGGTCGGTCAGCTTGCGGGCTTCGGCCATCACAGTGACCCGCCCTACCGCCTGCACGTCGACGGCCTCGCGCTCGCCCACCAGCATCGAGCACTTGGGGTCCTGGGCCAGGTTATGAGTGTGCTGGGCGATACGGCTGATGAGGATCAGTGGCCTGCCCTGCCCGTCCAGGCAATACGGGACGACCGAGCCGAAGGGAAAACCCGGCATCGACTTCGAATGGGTGGACAACACACCACGATATTCATTGAGCAACAGTGCTCGGGCTTTGGCAGAGGCTTTCGCGCTCATGGAGGGGCTCCTGGACGGGTGGTCAGCGGATGGAAGACGCACGCCGGGAAAAGGCATATAACGTGCTCTGGCCACGGCCTTGCACGAGCATGACGCCGGCAATGCCGTGATGACAGTTCAGCTGATTGGGCACGCACATGGAATTGAAAGACAAGTTAATAATAATTACTGGCGGATGCCAGGGTCTTGGACGTGCAATGGCAGAGGACCTGGCGGCCAGAGGCGCCCGCCTCGCGCTGGTGGACCTGAATTCTGAAAAACTCGATGAAGCGGTCGCCGCCTGCCAGGCGCTCGGCACCCAGGCGCGCGCGTATCTGTGCAACGTCGCCGACGAAGCGCAGGTCGAGCGGACGGTCGCTCAAGTCGCCGAGGACTTCAGCAGCATCGATGGCCTGATCAACAACGCGGGGATCCTGCGTGACGGCCTGTTGGTCAAGGTCAAGGACGGCGTCATGACCAAACTGAGTCTGGCGCAGTGGCAGGCCGTGATCGATGTGAACCTGACCGGCGTGTTTCTCTGCACCCGGGAAGTGGCGGCCAAGATGATCGAGCTTGAATCCTCAGGGGTGATCATCAATATTTCGTCCATTTCCCGCGCCGGCAATATCGGCCAGACCAACTATTCGGCGGCCAAGGCCGGCGTCGCGGCGGCGACCGTTACCTGGGCACGGGAACTGGCGCGCTACGGCATCCGCGTCGCGGCCATCGCCCCTGGCTTCATCGAGACCGAAATGACCGGCGGCATGAAGCCCGAGGCGCTGGAAAAAATGACGTCCGCGATCCCGCTCAAACGCATGGGCACACCCCAGGAAATCGCCCATTCGGTGGCGTACATCCTGGAGAACGATTATTTCAGCGGGCGGGTTCTGGAGCTGGATGGGGCGATGCGGCTGTGACGCTGCATCGGCGTTGATGCAACAATCGCCAGCAAGCTGGCTCCCACGGGCTGTGTAGGAGCGGATTTATCCGCGATCTGCCGCGCAGCGGCAGCAGACCGGGCGACATCGCCAGCAAGCTGGCTCCCACGGACTGTGTAGGAGCCAGCGGGCGGCGATCCGTCTTGCTGGCGATAAGGCTTACCAGGTTACGCCGAAGCCCGCGGTATATCGGGTCTTGTCGACATTGCCGTTGTCGGCGCCGCTGATGATGTCTTTCTCGGCCTTGAGATTGAGCGAAGCCCAGTCGGTGACTTTGTAACGCAGGCCCGCTTCCACATCCAGCGCGTAGTCCGCTACGCCACTGAGAGGCTTGCCCAGCTCACCGTTGGTGAAGAATTCGAACTTCTTGCCTACCAGATAGCGGTTATAGTCCCAGGTGCCCGCGACGGCGTAGAAGTTTTCCTTCTCGCCATTGGAGAACTGGTAGTCGGTGCGGTTGAGCAGCGCGCCGACCTTGAAGGCGCCCAGTTCGTCGTCCCAGAGCTGGTAGCCCGGACCGGTACCGATGGTGCGCTGGCGGGACAGATCTTCGATCTTGTCGCGCTTGTAATTCACCCGCCCGGCCCAGAAGAATTTCTCGGTGATGAAGCGATCCAGAGAATACTCGGCGCTCCAGTTATCGGTGCCGACCACTTCATCGGTGGATTCGCGGTTGTACTCGCCCTTGGCGTTATGGCGCCACTGGCCGTGACGCGCCGAGGTGTTGAACGCGATGTTGTAGTCATCGGTATCGTTTTCAGCCTGCTGGAAATCCAGCGCGACGTCGACATTGCCCTTCCAGACCAGATCGGTGATGACCGGCTTGGGCTTGATGATCTGATCGATGCTGGCGAGTTCGACGGTCTTAGGCGCGTCACCGTTGGCGAGCGTGACCTTGCCGGCGTCGGCCGCCTTGAGGGACTTGCTCACTTCACCGGAACCGTTACCCTGCTTGACCAGCAACGGCTGGTCGCTTTCCAGGGTCTTGACCTGCGCCCAGTCCAGAGGGATGGCGCCGGCATACTCGGTCTGCAGCAACAGCTTGCCGCCATCGAAGACCTTGATGGTACCGGTCAGACGGTCGCCGTTTTTCAACCAGACCGTGTCGGCGAACAATGGAGTGGAAGCAGTGGTGATTGCGAGGCACAACAAAGTTCTGGACAACATAAGCGGCGACTGAGCTCTGGTAACGGGAATGGAGGCGTGCTGGGTAGGCCTGGAACGGTCGGGGGACCGCCGGGCACGAGTATGACTGACAGTCGGAAATTTCCGTAGTTCCCGTAGACAATAATGGTAACCAGGCTAAACAGAACTCCTTGATCGGAAGCAATCCATGCACTTGAACCCGCCTTCCGCCGCCGACGCACGTCGTGCCGCGCTTTACGTCACGCTGGCCCAGGTGCCGGAAGGCAAAGTCGTCAGCTACGGCCAATTGGCAGAACTGGCAGGTCTCGGACGAGCGGCACGCTGGGTGGGCCGGACATTGAGTCAGCTGCCCGAAGGCTCGAGACTGCCTTGGCATCGGGTTCTGGGCGCCGGCGGCCGGATCAGTCTTCCTGCCGGCAGCGCGTCAGGTGACGAACAGCGCGCCCGCCTGCGCGCCGAAGGCCTTACCATTCGGAACAATCGGGTCGATATGCAGCGTCATGGCTGGCGTCCCATGCAGCACAGCGGTTAGAGTGCGCGCTTTGTTTTCGCAACCTGAGGCAGACTCCAGCCCATGCCCCGTAAAACCTGGCGCGCCGCGCTCGCTGCCTATGCCAGCCCTTCGACACTCGTCTTGCTGTTGCTTGGATTCGCTGCGGGCATGCCTTACATGCTGGTCTTCTCCACGTTGTCGGTCTGGTTGCGCGAAGCGGGCGTGGCACGCGAAACCATCGGCTATGCAAGTCTGATCGGCCTGGCGTACGCCTTCAAATGGGTCTGGTCGCCACTGCTCGACCAATGGCGGCTGCCGGTACTCGGCCGTCTGGGCCGCCGTCGGTCCTGGCTGGTGTTGTCCCAGTCGCTGGTGATCCTGGGACTGATCGGCATGGGTTTCTGCGATCCGCAGCAGCACCTGTCATGGCTGATCGCGATTGCCGTCGTCGTTGCGTTCGCGTCCGCCACTCAAGACATCGCCGTCGATGCCTATCGTCTGGAAATCGCTCAGGACACCCAGCAGGCCGCCCTGGCCGCCAGCTATATGTCCGGTTACCGGGTCGCGGCGCTGCTGGCGACCGCCGGCGCGCTGTATTTTGCAGAAGGCTTCGGCTCGACCGGTTTTGCCTACAAGCACTCGGCATGGACCGGGACTTACGTGCTTTTCGGTTTGCTGATGATCCCGGCCCTGATCACCACACTGGTGATGCGCGAGCCACCGGTGCCATTGCGTACCCAGCTCTCCGCCGCCCGTTACGGTTTCATCCATCAGCTGGCTTCGGTCTTCGTGCTGATCGTGTTGCTGGTGTCCGTGCCGGCCATGTTCACCCAGTTCTACAACACCGATTTCGCCAGCGTACTGTTTCATGATGCCACCTGGCTGGACCTGCTGCTGGAAGACCGCGCATTCCTGCGCTCCATCCTCTATACGCTGCTGACCATCGCCTGTCTTTCCTCGGCGGGGCGACGCGGCCTGGCGCCGGTGCTGACGCCGGTCAACGATTTTATCGTGCGCTATCGCTGGCAGGCACTGTTGCTACTGGGGCTGATCGCCACTTATCGCATGTCTGACACAGTGATGGGCGTCATGGCGAACGTCTTCTATATCGACCAGGGTTTCACCAAGGATCAGATTGCCAGCGTCAGCAAGATATTCGGTCTGATCATGACACTGCTGGGGGCGGGCATTGGCGGCCTGTTGATCGTGCGCTTCGGCATCATGCCGATCCTGTTCATCGGCGGCCTGGCCTCGGCGGCGACCAATATCCTGTTTCTGCTGCTGGCGGACATGGGGCCGAACCTCCAGATGTTGATTCTGACCATCTCGCTGGACAACCTGAGCTCAGGTCTGGCGACCTCGGCATTCGTGGCTTACCTGTCGAGTCTCACCAACCTCAAGTTCTCCGCGACTCAATACGCGCTGCTCAGCTCGATCATGCTGCTGTTGCCGCGACTGATTGGCGGTTACTCAGGGGTGATGGTAGAGAAGTTCGGCTACCACAACTTCTTCCTGATCACTGCCCTGCTCGGGGTTCCGACACTGGTGATGATCATTCTGCAGTGGAGCAAGGAAGGGCGTGGCACGCCTGCTCCGCAAGGCAACGAAGCCGCCGCGGTGGAAAAGTCGTAAGTACAAGCAGGATCGTTTGCTGCCGCTTTGCGGCAGATCGCTGGCAAGCCAGCTCCTACAAAGTCGTCGTAGGAGCCAGCTTGCTGGCGATGCGGGTGACTTACACCTGCGGAGCGTCCTGCACGACGCGGATCACCCGCTGCGGGAACGGGATGTCGATGCCGGCCGCTTTCAGACGATCGCGCGCTTCGACATTGAAGTACGACATGACGTCGCCAAAATCGGACGTTTTGGTCCAGACCCGCAGCGACAGGGTAATCGCGCTTTCGCCCAAGGTCGCCACCACCGCTTGCGGTGCCGGATCCTCCAGGACGCGAGGGTCCTTGGCCATGTCCAGCAGAACTTCCAGAGCCTTCTTCAAGTCGGCTTCGTAGTTCACACCCACGTCGAACACGATCTTGCGAGTTGGCTGCCGGTTGGTGTTGGTGATGATGCCGTTGGACAGATTACCGTTGGGGATGATCACGGTCCGGTTATCGCCGGTGCGCAGCACGGTGTGGAAAATCTGGATATTGTCCACGGTGCCCTGCACGCCCTGCGCCTCGATCCAGTCGCCGATGCGGAAAGGACGGAACAGCAGAATCAGCACGCCGCCCGCGAAGTTCGCCAGGCTGCCTTGCAGGGCCAGACCGATTGCCAGACCCGCGGCACCTATCGCAGCGACGAACGAGGTGGTTTCGATCCCTACCATCGACGCAACGCTGACGATCAGCAGGATCTTCAGGATGATGTTCGCCAGACTGCTGACGAACCCTTGCAGCGCCAGGTCGGCATGACGCAGCGCCAGCAACGCGCCGAGCTTGCTGGTGACCCGGTTAATCAGCCACCAGCCGATACTGAGGGTCACGATCGCCAGGAGCAATCGGCTGCTGTACTGCATGATCATCGGAATCCAGGCCTGGGAGGCTCTCCACAGCTGGTCGACTTCCGCATTCAAATCCATCGTGTTTCTCCTTGCCTGTCATGGCCGACAGTGAAAGACCGCAACACGCAATCGTTTCAGCTATTGCCGACTTGATTCCGACTGGTCGGTGAACGCGGGGTTCCCGACCCGTCGGCCCCGGACTCAGTCGCGGAAGTTGTTGAACTGCAGCGGCATGCCCGAATCGTAGCCGCGCAGCAGAGCGATGGCTTCCTGCAAGTCGTCCCGCTTCTTGCCGGTCACACGAACCTGCTCGCCCTGAATAGCGGCCTGGACTTTGAGTTTAGCGTCCTTGATGTGGGCCACGATTTTCTTGGCCAGCTCTTTGTCGATGCCTTCGCGCAGCACGGCTTCCTGCTTCATGACCTTGCCGGAGGCATAGGCTTCTTTGACTTCCAGGCATTTGACGTCGATCTTGCGCTTGACCAGTGCCATTTTGAGGATATCGATCATGGCTTCGAGCTGGAACTCGGCCTCGGCGGTCAGTGTGACAGTCAATTCCTTGAACTCGAAACTGCCTTTGCCTTTAAGGTCGAAACGGCGATCCAGTTCCTTGATGGCGTTGTCGACGGCATTCGTGACTTCATGTTTATCCAGTTCGGACACTACGTCGAACGAGGGCATGTATCTTCTCCAATTGAATAGCGCGGGACGGGGTCGGGCGCGCGTGACTTGACGGTGTGAAAGACCGGTCATTATAACGAGACTTTTCCGGCCTTCACGCTGAGCCTTTATGTCGTTTTCTGATTTCAATGCACCTTCATTGTTCAATCCTTTGGCGAAGTGGCTCCGATGAGCGACGTCTGGCACGTTTTGGGCGCCGGCAGCCTGGGTAGTCTATGGGCGACACGCTTGGCGCGGGCCGGCGTACCGGTGCGCCTGATTCTGCGCCATGCCGACCGGCTGCAAGCCTATCGGGCCTCGGGCGCTCGCGTGACTCTGGTCGAAAAAGACAGGGAGCAGACTTACGAGATCGATGCCCAGACCGCCGGGGAACCCGAGCCCATCGCCCGTCTGCTGGTGGCCTGCAAGGCCTACGACGCGGAACCGGCAGTCGCCGCGCTGGCGCAGCGACTGGCACCGGGCGCCGAAGTGATCCTGTTGCAGAACGGTCTGGGCAGCCAGGATGCCGTGGCGGCACGCATTCCGGACGCGCGCTGCCTGTTTGCGTCGAGTACCGAAGGTGCCTTCCGCGACGCCGACTGGCGTGTCGTCTTCGCGGGCATCGGCCATACCTGGCTCGGCGACCCCGGTAATCCGGCGCCGCCGTCGCTGCTGTCAACGCTGGAAATGGCCGGCATTCCTCACGGGTGGACACCCGACATTCTCACCCGACTGTGGCGCAAGCTGGCGCTCAATTGCGCGATCAACCCGCTGACCGTGTTGCACGACTGCCGGAACGGCGGTCTGCTGGAACATCGCAGTGAAGTCGATGCGTTATGCGATGAGCTGGCCCGCTTGTTGAACAGCGTGGATCAGGCAGCGGCCGCGCAGGGTTTGCGTGACGACGTCTGGAAGGTGATTGAGGCGACCGCGGCGAACTATTCATCCATGCACCAGGACGTCGCCCGACAACGGCGCACCGAGATCGGCTTTCTGCTTGGGCACGCCCGCAACGCGGGTCTGGCCGCGCAGTGTCCGCAGCCGGGGCTTGAGCAGCTGCATGCGCGGCTGAGCGCCTATCTCGCTGCCAAGGGTTTGCGTACCGACTAGCCCGCGCTACCCTGCTGATTCCTTATCCGTGTGTGATTCGCCCATGCCTTTGCGTCAACGCCTGGAAAACCTGCCCGTCGGACAAAAGCTGCTCGCGGCTCTGCTGGTGCTGATGACCGCCGTACTGCTGGTCGCCAACCTGACGTTCATCAGCGCGGCCTATTACATCTCCCAGGAAGCCATGGCCCCGCAGGCATTGCAGACCATCGGCCGTCTGATCAGCAGTGCCGATCTCAATGAGCGGGCACTTAAATCGCCCGACGATGCGCGAGCGCTGCTTCGGGTTCTCAAGACCTACGGCCCGCTACGGGCGGCGGCGATCTATGACAACGACGGCACCCGCCTCGCCCAAGTCCAGCAGGGCGAAGAGCTTGCGCTGCCGACGCGCTATCAGGACATCGAAGGCTGGCGCCTGACCGAGTTTCGCAGCACTCAGCTGATTCCCGTCCCCAATGGCCAGCGGGCACCGGGCCATCTGTTACTGGTTGCCAGCAGCGAACTGCCTCCGGCGTTCTACACAGGCACCCTGACCGCAAGCTTTGCCATCCTGATCTTCAGCGTGCTGCTGTGGCTGGTCGTGGCGCGACAGATCCGCCGGCTGATCACCGAGCCTATCTATCAGCTCGAAGAACTCTCGCGCCAGGTTACCCGCGAAGAAAACTACGCCCTGCGCGCCATGCCGGGTAATCACGATGAAATCGGTTCGCTGGCGGAAGCCTTCAACACCATGCTTTCCCGTATCGAGGCCCGCGAGCAGCAGCTCAAACGGGCGCGGGACGACTCCCAGGAAGCCTACGATCAGGCTCAGGGTCTGGCCGAAGAGACACGCCACACCAATCGCAAGCTGGAGCTGGAAGTCCAGGTGCGCAGCAAGATCGAAAAGAAACTGACCGGCTTTCAGAACTACCTCAACAGCATCATCGACTCGATGCCATCAGCCATGATCGCGCTGGACGAGCAGCTCTATGTGACGCAATGGAACCAGGAGGCCACAGCCCTTTCCGGTACGCGGCTGGACGAGGCCTTGAACCAGCCCATCTTCATTGCATTCGAGCCGATGCGGGCCTTTCTGCCGCAACTCAAGCAGACCATCGAGCGCCATAGCGTGATCAAGATCGAGCGGGTGACCTGGACCCGCAATGACGAGCCCCGGCACTACGCGCTCACCTTCTACCCGCTGACCGGCGACGCGGGGCGCGGCGTGGTCATCCGCATCGACGATGTGACCCAGCGCATTTCCATGCAGGAAATGATGGTGCAATCGGAGAAAATGCTGTCCGTGGGCGGTCTTGCGGCGGGCATGGCGCACGAAATCAACAACCCGCTCGGCGCGATCCTGCATAACGTGCAGAACATCCGCCGGCGTCTGTCACCGGATTTGCCCAGGAACATCGAACAGGCGCAGGCCGACGGCATCGATCTGGCGGTGGTCAATAGTTATCTGGTCAGCCGCGAGGTGCCGCAGCTGCTCGATGGCATTCAACAGGCCGGCAGCCGGGCGGCGAAGATCGTCAGCCACATGCTCAACTTCAGCCGGCTCAGCGACCGTCAGCTATCGCCTTGCGACCTGCCCGCCCTTATCGATCAGGCCGTGGAAATCGCCGGCAACGACTTCGACCTGACCATAGGCTTCGACTTCAAGGGTCAGAACATCATCCGCCAGTTCGATCCCGAACTCGGCCAGGTACCCTGTATTGCCAACGAACTGGAGCAGGTCCTGCTCAATCTGCTCAAGAATGCGGCCCAGGCGATCCATCAACGGCCGGACAACGCCGAGCCGGGCCGGATCATCCTGCGCACTCGCCTGAATCCGCCATGGGCGGAGATTCAGGTGGAAGACAATGGCGTCGGAATGCCGGAAAACGTACGCAAGCGGACATTCGAGCCGTTCTTCACGACCAAGGAGATCGGTCAGGGAACCGGGCTGGGTCTTTCGGTTTCGTACTTCATCATCACCAATAACCATAAAGGCCAGATGGAAGTGCATTCTTCCGTTGGTTCGGGCACCTGCTTCACCCTCCGGCTGCCTCTGGTCGCCAGCCCGGTGAGCGTGCAGGAACAGGTCATTTCCAGGCTGTAACCAGGAGTCATGCGCAATGGGCTTTCGTTTGTCGAAGATTTACACCCGCACCGGGGACAGTGGCGAGACCGGACTGGGCGATGGTCGACGAGTGCCCAAAGACCACCCGCGTGTAGAGGCCATCGGCGAGGTTGATACGCTCAACAGCCAGCTGGGTTTGCTGCTTGCCCAGCTGGCGCAGGAAGCCTTGAACACACCCGAGCTGGGGGAAGTGATCACAGTGCTGCAACCTTGTCAGCATCGCCTGTTCGATTTGGGCGGAGAACTGGCTATGCCGGCCTGGCAGGCGCTGACCGCCGCTGAAATCGAGCGTCTGGAGGTGGCCATCGATCAATGGAACGAAGAACTGGGGCCACTGGAAAACTTCATCCTGCCGGGAGGTTCCATGCTGATTGCACAAGCGCACGTATGCCGCAGCCTGGCTCGCAGCGCCGAGCGTCGCTGTCAGCACCTCAACGCTATCGAACCGTTGGCGGGCGTGGGTCTGGCCTATATCAACCGGCTGTCGGACCTGCTGTTCGTCGCTGCCCGCATCATCGCCCGTCGGCAGATGGTGGCCGAGATCCTGTGGCAACCAGCGTCAAAACCGTAGGAGCGGCCGGGTCGGCGTTTCAGGCGAACCGCTATCGTTTCATCGCCAGCAAGCTGGCTCCTACACGGTACCGTAGGAGCCAGCTTGCTGGCGATCTGGGCGCGGGGTCTAAGGCCAAAACGCCCGTATACCGGCCACGCCCTGTGCACCGCATTCCCAAGCCTGTTGCCGCTGGTCGGGGCTGACGCCGCCGAGCAGGAACACGGGTTTGCTGAAACCGGCGATCAGTTCTCGCGCTTTGTCCCAGCCTAATGGCTCTGCATCGGGATGGGTCAGGGTCGGCTGCACAGGCGAAAGCGTCACGAAGTCCACACCCATCTGCTCGGCCAGCGCCAGTTCCTCGGCATCGTGGCAGGAAGCCGCCAGCCAGCGATGCTCCGGAAACGGTCGGCCCCGGCTGGCGTATTTGCGCAGTTGTTGCGAGGTCAGATGCCAGCCTGCCGCCGGGAAATCCCCGAGCCATTCCAGCGGACCCTTGAGCATCAACTGAGCCTTGCCGGCGCACAGCCCCACGGCATCCACCGCCAGGTCTCGATATTGCGGATCGTAACCGCCCGGCGCGCGGAGCTGGATCAGGCGCGTACCGCCGGCGATAGCTTTCTGGATGCCCCGCAACAGCTCGGGCGTCTCCAGGCCTTCGGGCGTAATGAGGTATTCGCCGGGCAGTCGTGCCGCCGAGACGATCGGCCGGTTCGCCGCGGGAAACTCGTAATCGGGCAGTTCCCTGGGCGTAACCCAGCGCAAGGGCTGCCCCTCCGCGCCGTGAGGTTCGCCGGTGTAAGCGGTGACTTCTCGTACGTCCAGCAAGACCTGCTTGTCGGCGTAGTCATGATGCACCTTGATCAACGGGCGCGAGGCCGTGACCACGATGCCCAGTTCTTCGTGCAGCTCGCGGGCCAGCGCGGCTTCGATGCCTTCGCCCTCCTCGACCTTGCCGCCCGGAAACTCCCACAACCCGCCCTGATGCTGGGTGTCGGCACGCTTGGCGATCAGGATTCGGCCATCGGCACGGCGAATGACGGCTGCGGCTACATGCACGCGTTTCACGATCAGGATTCCTCCAGGCCCGCCTGCTCCCAGCGCTTGAACGCAGGCCATTGATAGATGGTTTCCACGTAAGCCTGCGCTTCGGGCGGCAGGTCTACGTGATAGGTGCGCAAGCGGACGGCGACCGGCGCAAAAAAGGCGTCGGCGACGCTGGGCTTGCCGAACAGGAACGGCCCGCTTTCGCTGGACGCTGTCCGGCACTCGCCCCACAGTTCGATGATGCGATCGATGTCGTTCTGGGTGTCGACGGGGATCACTTCCAGCGGCTGATCGCGGCGCAGGTCCATGGGCATGCTGGAGCGCAGATTGACGAAACCGCTGTGCATCTGCGCGCACGCCGAGCGCGCTTGGGCGCGGGCTGCGATGTCGGTCGGCCACAGGTTGGCTTCGGGGAAGCGCTCGACCAGATATTCGCAGATGGCCAGCGAGTCGATGATGGTGCCGTACTCACACTGCAGCGCCGGCACCTTGCCGGTCGGCGAGTACTTGAGAATATTCTCGCGGGTGTCAGGCTGGTTCAGGCGGATTACCTGATCGGTGAACGGTGCGCCGGTCATCTCCAGCACCAGCCAAGGGCGCATTGACCAGGAGGAGTAACGTTTGTCGCCGATGATGAGGTGCAGGGACATGTTCTTGGCTCCGTGACAGGAAACGCGTGGATATAGCCTTATCGCCAGCAAGCTGGCTCCTACACGACCTGTAGGAGCCAGCTTGCTGGCGATCGGCCGCGCAGATCGCCGCTTACGTCCGATATTCGGCGTTGATCTTCACGTATTCGTGAGAAAGATCGGTCGTCCAGATCGTCTCGCTGCACTGGCCGCGGCCCAGTTCGATGCGGATGGTGATTTCTTCCTCGGCCATGACCGCCGAGCCCTGCTCTTCGGTATAGGTCGCGGCGCGACCGCCCTGGCTGGCGATGCACACTTGGCCCAGAAATACGTCGATCTTGCTGACATCCAGATCCGGCACGCCCGCGCGGCCCACCGCGGCCAGGATGCGACCCCAGTTAGGATCGGACGCGAACAGCGCGGTCTTGATCAGCGGCGAGTGTGCTACAGCGTAGCCGACATCCAGGCATTCCTGGTGATTACCGCCGCCGTTGACTTCTACCGTCACGAACTTGGTCGCGCCCTCGCCATCGCGAACGATCGCCTGGGCCACCTCCATGCACACCTCGAACACCGCCTTTTTCAGCGCGTCGAACAAGGGGCCGCTGGCCTCGGTGACTTCAGGCACGTCGGCCTGACCGGTGGCGATCAGCATGCAGCAGTCGTTGGTCGAGGTGTCACCATCAATGGTGATGCGGTTGAAGGACTTGTTGGCGCCATCGCGGATCAGGTCCTGCAGAACGGACTGCGACACTCTGGCGTCAGTGGCGATGTAACCGAGCATGGTCGCCATGTTCGGCCGGATCATGCCCGCGCCTTTGCTGATACCGGTCACGGTGACCGTCACGCCTTCATACTGGAACTGACGGCTCGCGCCCTTGGGCAGCGTGTCGGTGGTCATGATGCCGGTCGCGGCGGCCGCCCAGTTATCCACGGACAGGTCGTCGATCGCGGCCTGCAAGGCACCTTCGATTTTCTCGACCGGCAACGGCTCGCCGATCACGCCGGTGGAGAACGGCAGAACGGCGGACGAGTTGACGCCAGTCAGCTCGGCCAGCTTTTCGCAGGTACGACGAGCCGCGGCAAGGCCCGGCTCACCGGTCCCGGCGTTAGCGTTGCCGGTGTTGGTCAGCAGGTAACGCACGGTGCCCTGCACGCGTTGTTTGGCGAGAATCACCGGCGCGGCGCAAAAGGCGTTCAGGGTGAACACGCCCGCAACGCTGGAGCCTTCGGCGCAGCGCATGACCACCACGTCCTTGCGCCCTGGGCGCTTGATGCCGGCGGACGAAATGCCCAGTTCGAAACCTGGAACCGGGTGCAGCGTAGGCAAAGGACCAAGACCAACAGCCATGGGTGTGCTCCTCAAGGACAATCCGCGCCGCGCGCATCGCAGCGGCGTTCAATGAAAAAACGCCGCGACAGGAAAGCCGGTCGCGGCGTGGTGACTGCAAGGTCAGGCGATCAGTTGATCTGGCCGTGACAGTGCTTGTATTTCTTGCCCGAACCGCACCAGCACAGCTCGTTGCGGCCCAGCTTCTGGTCATTGCGGACCGGCGCGGCGGCGACGGCTACGTCCGCAGCTTCCTCTTCTTCGGCCGGCTGCTCGATGCCTGGCGCCGCGGCATGCTGGAATTGCATGCGCTTGGCCAGTTCCTCGGCTTCCTGACGCAGGCGCGCCTCTTCTTCCTCGGGGTCTTCGCGACGAACCTGTACGTGAGACAGCACACGAATGGAGTCGCGCTTGATCGAGTCGAGCAGTTCCTGGAACAGGGTGAAGGACTCGCGCTTGTATTCCTGCTTCGGGTTCTTCTGCGCATAGCCGCGCAGGTGAATGCCGTGACGCAGGTGGTCCATGGTCGACAGGTGGTCTTTCCACAGATCGTCGAGCACACGCAGCACGATCTGCTTCTCGAAGCTGCGCAGCGCTTCGGCGCTCGCCTGATCTTCCTTCTCGCTGTAAGCCACCAGCAGCTCCGCCAGGATCTTCTCGCGCAGAGTGTCTTCGTGCAGATTGTCGTCTTCGTCGAGCCACTGCTGGACCGGCAGCTTGACGGCGAAGTCGGTATTGAGCGCGGCTTCCAGGCCCGCTACGTCCCACTGCTCGGGCAGCGACTGCGGCGGAATGTGCTGGCTGATCAGGTTGCTCAGAACTTCCTCGCGGAAATCGACAATGGTGTCGCCGATGTTGGTGGCGGCCAGCAGGCTGTTGCGCATGTGATAAATCACTTTGCGCTGCTCGTTCGCCACGTCGTCGAATTCAAGCAATTGCTTGCGGATGTCGAAGTTGCGACCTTCCACCTTGCGCTGCGCTTTCTCGATAGCGTTGGTCACCATGCGGTGTTCGATGGCCTCGCCGGATTGCATGCCCAGCGCCTTCATGAAGTTCTTGACCCGGTCGGAGGCGAAGATGCGCATCAGGCTGTCTTCGAGCGACAGGTAGAAACGGCTGGAACCGGTATCGCCCTGACGACCCGCGCGACCACGCAGCTGGTTGTCGATACGACGCGATTCGTGACGCTCGGAGGCGATCACATGCAGGCCGCCCGCTTCGATGACCTGTTGATGACGCTTCTGCCAGTCGGCCTTGATCTGCGCGATCTGCTCGGGAGTCGGGTCTTCCAGACTCGCGACTTCGACTTCCCAGTTGCCGCCCAACAGGATGTCGGTACCGCGACCGGCCATGTTGGTGGCGATGGTCAGCGCGCCCGGACGGCCGGCCTGAGCGATGATCTCGGCTTCCTTCTCGTGGAACTTGGCGTTCAGGACCTTGTGCTCGATCCCTTCCTGTTCCAGCAGCCTGGACATGTGTTCGGAAGTCTCGATGGTCGCCGTACCCACCAGTACCGGACGATTTTCCGCCAGACAGGCCTTGATGTCGGCGACGATGGCCGCGTACTTCTCGTCGGCGGTGAGGTAGACGAGGTCGTTGAAGTCCTTGCGCGCCAGCGGCTTGTTCGGCGGGATGACCATGACCGGCAGGTTGTAGATCTGGTGGAATTCGAACGCTTCAGTGTCCGCCGTACCGGTCATGCCCGACAGCTTGCTGTACAGACGGAAGTAATTCTGGAAAGTGGTCGACGCCAGGGTCTGGCTCTCGGCCTGGATGTTCAGGTTTTCCTTGGCTTCGATGGCCTGGTGCAGGCCTTCGGACAGGCGACGGCCCGGCATGGTACGGCCAGTGTGCTCGTCGACCAGCAGCACCTGACCGTCCTGCACGATGTACTCGACGTTGCGGTTGAACAGTTTGTGCGCGCGCAGGCCGGCATAGACGTGGGTCAGCAGGCCCAGGTTGTGCGCCGAGTACAGGCTCTCGCCTTCGGCCAGCAGGCCGGCGTTGGTGAGCATTTCCTCGATGAACTGGTGCCCGGCTTCATTGAGTTCCACCTGACGGGATTTCTCGTCGATGGTGAAGTGACCCGGCTTGGTGACTTCGCCTTCCACTTCCTCGATGTGCTGTTCAAGCTTGGGGATCAAACGGTTGATTTCGGTGTACAGGCGCGAGCTGTCTTCGGCCTGGCCGGAGATGATCAGCGGGGTACGGGCTTCGTCGATGAGAATCGAGTCGACTTCGTCGATCACGGCGAAGTTGAGTTCGCGCTGGAACTTGTCGTCCATGCTGAACGCCATGTTGTCGCGCAGGTAATCGAAACCGAATTCGTTGTTGGTGCCGTAGGTGATATCGGCGGCGTAGGCGGCGCGCTTTTCCTCGGGCGGCTGGAACGGCGTGACGATGCCGACGGTCAGGCCGAGGAATTCGTACAACGGACGCATCCAGTTGGCGTCGCGGCGTGCCAGGTAATCGTTGACGGTCACAACGTGCACGCCCTTGCCGGACAGCGCGTTGAGGTATACCGCCAGGGTGGCGACCAGGGTCTTGCCTTCACCGGTACGCATCTCGGCGATCTTGCCTTCGTGCAAGGTCATGCCACCGATCAGCTGAACGTCGAAGTGACGCATGCCCATGATGCGCTTGCCCGCTTCACGCGCGACGGCAAAGGCTTCCGGCAGAAGCTGGTCGAGGGTCTCGCCTTTGGCTATGCGGGCCTTGAACTCTGGGGTCTTGGCGCGCAATTGCTCGTCCGTGAGGCCCAACATTTGCTCTTCGAAGGCATTGACGATCTGTACCGTCTTGAGCATGCGTTTGACTTCACGCTCGTTCTTGCTTCCAAAAAGTTTTTTTAACAAAGGCGCAAACATATCGACAGGATCTTCCACACATAGGAATGGAGGGCGGCCCCGTGAGTCGCCCGTGCAGCCCCCAAGGCCGCATGCGAACGAGCATTCTACCCGGAAACGATGGTGAGGAAAGTGGCGTTAATCCACGATGCTGGCACAGCGCTGTGACGGGGCACAGGTACAATGGGGCCGTTTTCTGACACTTCAACCCCCGAATAGTTGAAGTTACTCATTGATTTTCTTATGAAAGCCCGCAAATCGGGCGGCTCACGGCGCCCTGCCCGCTTTCTGCTAAGATATCGGCCTCGTCACACCCAGGCATTGCACCTCATGGCCTTTCGTCCCCTCAACGCCCGCGCCCCGGCTGTCCTGTTGCGCGAAGCCAAGCCGCTCAAAGCCATTTTCCGCCAGGCCGAACGCCTCGGCCATCTGCAGCGCCTGCTCGAAAGCCAGTTGCAACCAGCCGCCCGGGAACATTGCCACGTGGCGTCATGGCGCGAGGGCTGCCTGCTGTTGATCGTCACCGACGGGCACTGGGCTACCCGCCTGCGCTATCAGCAGAAGCGCCTGCATCGCCAGTTGCTGGCGTTCGACGAGTTCATGAACCTCACCCGGATCGTATTCAAGGTCCAGCCGCCGACGGTGCGCGGCGCGACAGCGGGTCATACCATCGACCTGTCTCCAGTGGCCGCCGAAAACATTCAGGCCACGGCCGAAGGTATCACGGACCCGAAACTGCGCGCCGCGCTGGAGCGGCTGGCCAGTCACGCGCATACCAAGCGGGGATAAAGCGTAGGAGCGGATTCATCCGCGAAGCAATTGATCAGGCGATGAAAAAATTTGCGCCTGTGCGGTCAATCGCGGCTAAAGCGGAACGCCGCCCGGCCGCTCCTACATGCTGCGGTCATGTAGATTCCGCGGTTATTTCCCCAGCGTTCGCTCGAAGCGTGTTTCGCCCGGCCTCAGCAAGCCCGCCTGGATCAGCAAAGGTCGTACGCCGGCCTCGGCTTCGACCTGGCCGGTGATCTGCGTCCGGCGGGTGAACGGGTCGATCCGGGCGTCGAATCGATGCTGCCCGTTACGCGCGACCTGGACCAGCAGCAGTATTTTCTCCCGACAGTCCACGTTGAGTCGCGCATTGCCCAGGACCATCATCCACGGCGAGAGCAGCACCATGTCGTCGCCGATCAGTTCGCCTTCGCTAGACACGCAACGCGCACCGCGCCCCTCGATCTGCAACCTGCCCCGCCACTGACCGTCCAGCGCATAACCGACAGGCGGCGTGACCGTGGCCGCGCCGGGTAGCAGGTCCGCTCGCCAGGCCCAAGGCCAGCCGCTGATCGACATTCCCCACGCCTGTTGCTGGAAGCCCCCGTCCAGGTGCGCCTCGCCCAGCCAGGGGCGCAGCTTCCAGGCCAGCGGACCGAACGGGCCGATCTGCTCGGCGCGTCCGGTCCAGAGACTGCCGGTGATGATTTTCGGCTCCCAGCCGGACGGCCAGTCGATCGTGCGCGCGATCAAGGCGGCCGGCAGGTTGAGCAGCAGCGTCACAACGAAGACGACGGCACCGATGATCCAGAGTCTGCGCGTCACGGACCGACACTCCCGCGACCGACATCCAGACTGAACAGCATGGCCTGATGGCCTTGCTCCAGGCTCCAGCGCATGGGCGTGCCGCCCTGCTCCTGAATACTGCGCATCAACCGCGCCAGCGCTTCGGCGCCTGTGACCTCGCCACGCAACAGCCAGATGTCACCGCGCTGTTCCACTTTGGTCAGGACGATACCCCGCGCGCTCGCCAGCGTCTGCCAGTGCTCGGCAGTGAATACCGGGCCGGGGTTCAGGGCTTGCGCCAGGCGCGCAAGTTGCGGCCACTGGCTCACCTCTTTCACGGCCGAAACCACAGGTCGGCCGACCAGAACAAGGACCAGCGTCAGGACCACGACCCAGCCTCCCAGCAACAGATAGCGCCGCACGGGCGGCAGGGCCTGGAAGGCGATCGATGCGCGTTGCGTCAGAGCGTTCATGGCTGTGCACCCAGATCGAAATTGACGGTGAGCAGGGAAGTCTTGTCATCGACCACCGCGTTGGCGACCGCGCCCACCGCCTTGCCCATGGCCTGCCAGTGCCCGATATCCGAGGCCGCTGCGTCGCCGCTGAGCACCAGTCGCCAGTTGCGGCCGTCGAAATAGTTGCCCGACACGCCCCAACCCGGCCTGCTCGCCAGCCAGTCTGCAACCGCGGCCTCCAGCTCCGCAACCTGCTGCTGACGACTGCGCCAGTCGGTCTGCCGCGCCTGCAAACGTGACAGCGCGCGAGCCGCCTGCCGGGTATCGGCAACCGGCCCGGTCACGGCTTCGACCTGGGCTTTCCAGACCGGCAGTTGCTGCCAGAACTGCACTGCCAGCACGCTTGCCCAGCACAGCGCCAACCCGGCGCAGACACCGGCCAGACGGCGCTGGAACCGGGTGAACGAGACGCGTCCAGGCCCGCGTGGGCGACGCACCACCGGACGCCCGAGCAGGCTGGGCAAATGCTCCAGACGCGCCCATTCCGAAGGCCACTCGCCGGTCATGTGCAGATCGGCCTGCGGCCAGTCCGCGGGGCATGCTCCCAATTGCCTTGGCCAGACCAGCCAGTGCTGCGTACCGTCATCCGCTGCGCGCAGCAGACAATCATTCGTGGAACGGGTCCAGCACAAGGCCTGACCTGGAAGCTGTTGCGGCAACAGCTGCTGTTCGGCCCATACCGCATGCGGCGCCATTCCGAGCGCCTGGCATTCGGCCAACCACTGATCGAACCTGGCCTGCTCGACCACCAGCAGCTCCAGGCGGCCTTCTCGGCGGGCAAGACACTCGACCCTCACCTGCTCGACCGGCTGCTGTAACACGTCCTCCAGCAGCAACGGCCATTCATGCCGCTTGAGACCTGGCGGCGCGGGGATCTGGAAATGGCTACAGGCGGCTGCGGGCAGCACCAACGCGACTCTGTCACGAGACACATCCGCGGGCGGCGGCCAGTCGCCGGATCGGCCGCCGGGATGGCAGCACCACTGCCAGCCCGACGCCTCCGCTACCGGCCGCACCAGCAGCCAGCCACGCGGGGCCCCGGCGGTCGGTCGCAAGCGGGCGATTAGCGCTTCAAGCTTGTTCATGGTCGGGTATCGGGCAGAGCGAAGGTACAGACATAAGGCACTCCATGACGCTCGAATTCGAGACGCACGCCCCGGTTGGGAACCGGCGCGACAGTTGAAGGGAACGCTAGCCATCGGTTCCCCTGATAAAAGCTCACCTGAAGGCGGTCCACCGCCTCAAGATTTTCCCGGCGTTCCCAGCGTGGCCGGCCCGGCGCATACAGATCGTCCGAGGTCGACAGGCTCAGGCGTCGCTCGCCCGGACTGAATGTCAGCCGCTGACGTTGCTGGCGCGACTGGCCACCTGTCGACGGATCGGGCCAGGCAGTCAACGCCACCCACTCCAGGCGATGGCTGGCGGGCTGCCAGTCCAGCCAGACCCGCGGCAATGGCAGGCGGTTTTCATACAGCTGACGCAGCACCAATGAATCGAAGCGGCGTTCCAGCGCCAGGCAGAATTCCAGCACCAAGGGTTCGTTACCGGGCTCGGTCAGTCGCTCCCGGACTTTCAACCAGCCGTTGACCAGCGCCGCCAAGACCACGCCGACCACTGCGGTCAGCGCCAGCGCCACCAGCAATTCGATCAGGGTCAGACCGCGCTGAGTCGTGCTCACGGACGCACCAGAAACAGCGTGAAATGTCCCAGCGGCTCGCGCTCGTCCTTTGCCGCGAACAGCGCCAGTTCGCCGCGCCGCAGGTGCTGGACTCCGGTCATGCGCAGCTCCAGTCGCCAGTGACAGGTCGCCGCGCCCTGACGCAGTTCGCCCGAGACCTGATCCAGCGCCGGCCAGTAGCGTTCAACGCTGAATCGCGCCTCCAGCTCCCGGGCGCACAGACTGCCCAGCCGGTGCTGCTGGACGGCCTGATGGACGCTGATGCGCTGACGCAGCAACTGGCTGACCATGACGGTCATCACCGCCGCGATCCCCAGCGCGACCACCACCTCCAGCAAGGTGAATCCCCGCTGGCTTTTCACGGCAGTTGCGTCCGGCTCAGGCGACCGTCGCTCAGCCACTGCCAGCGCTCGCGACCTTCGGCCCAGCGCCAGTCCAGAGTCGCGGGCGATGCCAGGCCGTTGGCGGTGAATACCACTATCGGCTCGCTGGATGCCGGCCAGTCGGCTTTCAATCTCTCGGGCCAGTCGCGGGTGACGCGCGTGTCCGCCACCCAGCGCGGCGCTGCGCCACCGGAGTGCAAACGCACGAACTCCGGCTTTCGACCGTTCCAGCGCAGGCCCGACACCTGTCCGCTGTGCCGGGCCAGATCGCCATGGGCGCGAGCCTCTGCGGCAAGCTGTTCCAGCGCCCGTTCAAGCGGTGCCGGCCCGGCGTCCAGCCAGGCCACGCTCATGGCGCTGAACAGGCCGACGATCAGCAGCACGACCAGAAGCTCCAGCAGCGAAAAGCCCCGCGACCCTTTCATTCAAAGGTTCCAGTTACCGATGTCACCGTCGGTCCCTTCGCCGCCTTGCGCGCCATCGGCACCCAGCGAGTAGATATCGATGCGCCCGTGTTCGCCCGGCGCGCGATAGTGGTAGGGGTTGCCCCATGGATCGTCCGGCAGGCGGCGAATGTACCCGTCGGCCCGCCACGAACGCGCCAGGGGTTCGACCTTGGGCGCGCTGGTCAAGGCGCCAAGCCCTTGCTCGGTGGTGGGATAGCGCAAGTTGTCGAGGCGGTACATGTCCAGCGCCTGCTCCAGCGTCGACAGGTCGGCCATGACCTTCTGGCGCATGGCCTTGTCCTGATTGCCTAGCACGCTGGGCGCGACCACGGCGATCAACAGACCGATGATGAAGATCACCACCATGATTTCCATGAGGGTGAACCCTCTCTGGCGGCGTGGCGGGAAAGTCGATGGCATGAGCAAGATCTCCATGGTCAGAATTTGAGTCCCTGGTTGAGCTGCATGATCGGCAGCAGGACGGCCAGCACGATGAACAGCACGACGCCGCCCATCACCAGAATCATCAAGGGTTCGAACAGCGCCATGAGCGTGTCGACCTGTCGGGCGAAACCGCGCTCCTGGTTGTCGGCGACGCGTTCGAGCATGTCCGGCAAGGTGCCGCTGGCCTCGCCGCTGGCGACCATGTTGAGCAGCAGTGGAGGAAAATGGCCGGAGCCGCTCAGGGCCCGGTGCAGGCTGACGCCGCCCTCGACCTGATCGCGCACGCTTTCCAGGGCACGGTGCACCTCGCGGTTGGCGACCGTGGCGGTCGCGACCTGCAAGGCTTCGAGCAAGGGCACGCCGCTGCCGACCAGAATCGCCAGGCTTCTCGAGAGCCGGGCGCTTTCCAGCACGGTGAGCAACGGGCCGACCTTTGGCAGGCGGAGCAATGTCCGGTCACGACGCAAGCGCCAGTGGGGCTTGCGCAGCAGGAACGTGCCCGCAATGCCAAGCGCGACGGCCAACGCCAGCAGCCAGGGCCCGATCAGCACCAGCCCCTCGCTGATCCCGATCAGCAGGCGCGTGATCAACGGCAGGATCTGCCCGCTGTGGGTGAACTGCTCGGTGAGCTTGGGCACCACGAACGTCATCAGGCCAACGACGACCAGCAGCGACACCAGCATCAGCACTGCGGGGTAGATCATTGCGGTACGCGCCTTGTGTCGTTGGCGCTGCACCTGTTCAAGGTGCTCGGCAAGACGTTCGAGCACCGGCGCCAGCTTGCCCGAGCGCTCGCCCGCCTCCACCAGCGAGCAGTACAGACCGTTGAACAGGCCGCCCTGACGCCGCAGGCTCTGGGCCAGGCTGTGGCCCTCGCCGAGCGCGCCGCGTACCGCGACCAGCAGATTGCGGATCGCCGGCTCGGCCAGTTGCCGCTCCAGCGTCGACAAGGCGTCGACCAGCGGGATGCCGGCGCTCAACAGCGTCGCCAGTTGCCGGGTCAGTTCGCACAGTTGAGCGTGACTGAGACGCTGACCACGCGGGCTGGACGAAGCGGCGGTCTGCAGCTGCAAGTCGCGGGCGAACAGCCCCTGCTCGCGCAGTAATTGCCGGGCATGCCGCTCGTTTTCCGCCTGCAGGCTGGCCTTGCGGGTCCGGCCGGACGGGTCGAGCGCCTGATAACGGTAGGTCGGCATTGATCAGCCCCGGACCGCGCGCAGTACTTCGGCGAGGCTGGTCTGGCCGTGCCGCAGGCATTCGGTCGCCATCGCGGCCAGGCTTTCGCGCTTGTCGGCCAGATAGTCCTGCATCGCGACTTCGCTGGCGCCGTCGTACAGCAGCGCAATCAACCCGGCATCCAGTTCGATGAATTCGTACAGGCCCATACGCCCGTCATAACCGCTGCCCTGACACGTTTCGCATCCCACCGGATGAAAACTCTCACGCAAATTGTGCAGTTCCGGCCAGAGCGCACGCTCGGCATCCTGCAAGGGCTGCGGCCGGGCACAAGCGCAGAGCCGGCGCACCAGCCGCTGGGCCAACACGCCCTTGAGGCTCGAAGCGATCAGAAACGGCTCGACGCCCATGTCCCGCAAGCGAGTCACCGCGCCCACGGCGCTGTTGGTGTGCAGCGTCGACAGTACCAGGTGCCCGGTAAGGCTCGCCTGCACCGCGATCTGCGCGGTTTCCCGGTCGCGGATTTCGCCCAGCATGATTACGTCCGGGTCCTGACGCAGAATGGCGCGTAGGCCACTGGCGAAGGTCATCCCGGCGCGCGGGTTGATCGCCGTCTGGCCGATACCGGTGATGGCGTACTCCACGGGGTCCTCGACGGTGAGAATATTGTTCGAGCCGTCGTTGAGGCTGTTGAGGCTGGCATACAGGGTCGTGGTCTTGCCCGAGCCGGTGGGTCCGGTGCTCAGAACGATGCCGTTGGGCCGGGACAGGCAGGCGCGCAGACCTGATTCCACTTCAACGGGCATGCCCAGGTTGGCGAGGTCGAGCAAGCTGGCCTGCTTGTCCAGCACTCGCATCACTACGCGCTCGCCATGAATGCCTGGCAGAGTCGACACACGAATGTCCACTTCGCGCCCGGCGGAGCGCAGGGTTATGCGCCCGTCCTGAGGCTGGCGCTTCTCGGCAATGTCGAGCCGGGCCATGACTTTGATGCGAGACACCAGCATGGTCGACAACGCGCGTGGCGGTCGCAGCACTTCGCGCAGATGGCCATCGACCCGCAGGCGAATGACCAGGCTGGCTTCGAAGGTCTCCACATGGATATCCGAGGCCCGCAGACGCAGGGCTTCGGCGAACAGGCCATTGATCAGGCGGATCACCGGCGCGTCGTTGTCGTTCTCCAGCAGGTCCTCGACCTTGGGCAGCTCGCTCATCAGGCTGTCGAGGTCGACCTGATCGCCGATGCCTTCGATGAGCGCGGCGGTGGCGGACTCGCCAGCCTGGTACAGCGAACCCAGCCGGGTGTCGAATTCCTGCGTCGAGATGTGCTCCACCGCGTGGGGCAGACCGTGAACGCGCAGCACTTCCTGCAAGGTATCGGTATCGGCGTCGGGCCGCAGCCACAGCTCCCATCCGGCTTGCGAAGGCACTCTGGCGAGCCCGGACTGACGAGCGAGCCGGTAAGGCAGCAGCGTTACCATATGCTCTGGTCCATCCGTTCGCGGCTGGCTGGAAACAGTTGCAGCAGCGTGTTGCCGTCCGACCCGCCCGGCAGCGGCAGCGCGGTGGTGGCCTTGAGGTTGCGATACTTCTCGCCGCTCAATTGCGCCAGCGTTTCACCATCACGCACGATGCGCGGACGGATGAACACCATCAGGTTCTGTTTGACGCGCTGATTGCTGTCGGAGCGGAACAACCGGCCCAACCCCGGAATGTCGCCGAGAAACGGCACGCGCTGATCGCTGGTCGTGGTTTCGTCACCGATCAGGCCACCCAGCACCACCAGGCCATTGTCCTCGACCATCACCTTGGTCTTGATCTCGCGCTTGTTGGTGATGACGTCGCTGGCGGTGGCGCTGTCGGCAATCGAGGACACTTCCTGAACGATGTCCATCCGCACGGTATTGTCGACGTTGATCTGCGGCTTGATGCGCAATTTGACCCCGACTTCCTTGCGCTCGATGGTTTGATAAGGGTTGGTATTGTCTTGAGTGACCGAGCCTGTCACAAAAGGCACTTCCTGGCCGACCAGGATCGACGCCTCGGCGTTGTCGAGGGTGAGCAATGTGGGCGTCGACAGCAGGTTGAAGCCAGTCTGACTTTTAAGCGCGTTGAGCAGCGCGAGGAAGTTGAGGCCGCCGCCGCTGAGATTGCCGACCCCGGCAGTCACACCCTGAACGCCGGACAACAGTTCGCTCAGGCCAGTGGTGTCGCCAGCCTGCGCCAGCGCGGCCACGCTGGTGACACTGGCGGCGTTGCTGCCGCTGAAGTTGACCGCGGCAGTACCGAAACTGTCGCCCTGGAACAGCCACTGCACGCCCAGCTCCTGGGCCCGGGTATCCGAAACCTCGGCGATGATCGCCTCGACCACCACCTGGGCACGCCGAATGTCCAGCTGCTCGACGATGTTGCGGTACGCGCTCAGTTCGTTGTCGGGGCCGACCATCACCACGGCATTGGTGCCTTCTTCATATTCCATGCGAATGCCGGAAGTGCTGACCGGCACAGGCGCTTTCTCGCCCTCTTGGGCGGCGGATTGCGGCACCGCGCTGTCCTGGCTGAGGCCGCGCAGCACCTTGACCACCTCGGCGGCGTTGGCATGACGCAGATAGATCACGACGGTGTTGGCGTTCTGCTGCGGGTCGCGAGGGGTATCGAGTTTCCTGAGCAAGGCGCGAACCCGTTCGCGACTGTCGGCACTGCCGCGCACCAGCAGGGCATTGCTACGCGGGTCCGCCACGACCTGAGCGCTGTCGGCGCCCTGCTCGCGCGCCAACAGGCGTGTCACCAGCGCTGCGGTGTCATTGGCGCTGGCGTTCTTCAGCGGCACGACTTCCAGCGGCTCCTGACTGACCTGATCGAGCTGCACCAGCAAACTGTCGATGCGGTCGAGATTGCTGCGCCAGTCGGTGATCACCAGCAGATTCGCCGATGGATAAGGCGTGATGACTCCGACACGCGGGTCGATCAGCGGCTTGAGGATGTTGAGCATTTGCTCGCTGGCGGCGTTGCGCACATTGAATACGCGGGTCGCCATGCCGTCGTTGACCGGGCCGATGGTTCGGGTGCGTTCCACCGGCACCGGTTCGAGCCGGGCGGCCTGATCGGGCACGATCTTGACGCTGCCGTTGGGCAGGTCCACGGCGGCGAAGCCCTGGGCGCGTAGCTGCGAGAGAAACAGCGCATAGATCTCGTCGCTGCCCAGCATCTCGCTGCTGCGCACAGTGACTTTGCCTTTCACTCGCGGGTCGATGATGAAATTGGTGTGGGTGATGCGCGAGACGCTGTCGATGAATTCGCTGAGTTCGATATCGACGAAATTCACTTCGTAGACCGGCTCCTCCTCGGCGCCAACCCAACCCGTGGTCAGTGCGCACAACAGAACGGCGAGACGCAGCGGTTGTTTGAAACGATTGATGGTCATGCTTATCCCTGTTGCTTGAAGCCGAACGACGGACGTTGCGCGGGCCAGGGCAAACGCTCGCGCTTGCCGTTGTTGTCGAACACCAACCCCAACTCATCGATGTCCTGCAAAACGATGCCGGGGGCCAGGCGCTGCCCGCGGCCAAGGGTGCGCTGACGCTCTTCGAAGCGCAGCACGACCACGGTTTCGCTCAATTCGCGGGCCTTGAAACCGCCCAGGTATTGCACGGGCAGCGTGGTCAGCGGCAGCTCGTTGCTGACCACCGCCGCGGACTGCCAGTGCCCCGCGAGCAGCCGCGCCACGGGTGCGGCAGGCACGTTGGCTGGGACGGAGCGCGCCGGCCCGTGCCAGACCTGCAACACGCACTGCGCCGCCAGCCAGGCGGCAAGCACCACCAGCAGCGCCTGTCCTGCGTGGATAACCCGGTTCAACTTATCTGCTCGCGCGGGTGCCAGCCGGGATGCCCTTGCACGTAGCGCATCTTCGGTAGCGGCAAGGCCGCGATCCGCCAGTCGGCAGGCTGTTCGCGCAGCCAGGCTTCGAGGTGCTGCCAGAGCGGCTGACCGGCCTGCGCATCGAAGCCCAGCCCGAAGGTGCGGCACTGACCTTGCGGTTCGCCGATCCCGTCGACACGCTTGCCGCCCGCGCTATAGGTCACCTGCCAGGCCTGGCCGAACCAGCGCGGCAGATCCTGGCTGTTGTCCAGCAACAGAGGTTCGCCGAACATCTGCTCGGCTGCGTTTTCCAGCACCCGCGGCACTTGTCGCGCCGACACGCTGACCACGGGCGCGGGATAGCTGGCCGTCAGGCTGATCAGGTGATCGCGGGTGATCGCTTGCCCCTTGTTCAGCGGAATGTCGTAGCGCAGGCCGGGAAGCAGCACCGCGCTGTCAGGTCCGTCGGCCAGCGCCATGTGCAGCACACGGTCCCAGTTGCCGCCTCGCACGTCCCGACGCCAGAGATTGTCCGGCGCCTGGGCAAGGGGCTGGTCGAGCCAGTTGGCATGCGCAGCGCGTTGCTGTTGTGCGATCTGGCGGATGCGCTGGGCCTGGACCTGGTCTTGCGGGCTCAGGGCGCTTTCCAGCGCGGGATGAAAGCGTGCGCTGAACTGCCATTGTCCGGCAGACATTTCACAGCGGATGCGAAACGCGCCGCTGGCGCGGACGCCGCCCAGGATGACCGGCACTCGTTTGCCCGAAGCCTGGGTGACCTCGACCGGCCGCGGCCACAGGTCCTGCCCGCGCGCGCACAGCACCAGATCCAGTTGCGAGAGGCGTTCGGCCATCCAGAAGCCGGGACCGGTACCGACATCGGCGAGCGCCACGACCAGATCCGAGTCAGCCCGCGCTTTATCGAGCACCGGCTGAAGGCTGTCGTTCCATTGTTTGAGAGACGCCTGCTGGTCGCGGGCGTAAGGGTCGGTTACGCCAACCACGGCGATCCGGATGCCACCGCGCTCAAAGAACGCGACCGGTTCAGTGCCCAGGCGCTGCGCCGCTTCCGCTGCAAGCCCGGCGCCGAGAACCGGATGCCCGAACTGTCGATACAAGCCGGTGCATTGTTGCGGCCACAACACGCGCTCGTCACTGCTGACCCGCACCTCAGTGCCCAGCAGTGCACTGCCCTGGACGCCGGATTGCCCGTGAGTGAGATAAGCCAGGCCACTGCCGTTCCAGCATTGGCCGTTTTCCAGGGTCAGACTGTTGCCCTCCCCCGCTTCGCGACGCAGACCATCGAGCAATGCGCCCAGCACGGGATAGCCGCCGGTTTCCACATGCTGGCTGAGACTGTTGTCCAGCAGGCCGTTGAGCTGGATCTGATCGGGGGTGCTGACGCGGGCGTTGACGCCGCTGATCCAGGGCGCCTGACCGATCCGTGTCGCGGGACCGAGCCGCGTCGCGGGAACGACCGGCTTGCCAGGCTGGCGCGCATCGAGCGTATCAGCAACATACAGCAGCTCGACCTGACCTGAGCGGCTGGCGGCAGTCATGCCTTGCAGGCTGGTACAACCGGGCAACAGCGGCGCCATGGCTCCGGCCGTCATCCATCCCAACACATCGCGCCGTGCCCACGAAGCCATCTTCCACATCCCGAAGCCGATTCTTGTCAGGGGCGGGATATTGCGGATTGTAAATGACAGTTTGATGGCGTTTTTATAACGAACATGCCGAATGTACGCCTTGTAACAACTTGAAACAAGTGACTCACTCCTGAGACATCTTCTTAACAAAACTGCCAATGAATCATCACACTCGACTTCTACAGTCCCGGTTCCTTTCCAAACCCACTGTCAGAAAAAGGGCCTGATGCATGAGTCGTAATACCGGCGACAACCAGAACCGCAACCTGAGCAACAATGAACCCATGACGTCGGTGCTCGACACCTATCTGAGCCGCCGCAGCGTTGTGCGCGGTGGCCTCGGCGCCGCCATTGCGATGATTGCCGGGACCGGTCTGACTGGCTGCTTCGATGGGGACAGCGACAATGACCATGATTCGCCAGCCACCCCCGAGCCGACCCCCACACCAGAGCCGACACCAGAACCGACGCCAAAGCTGCAACTGGGCTTCCAGTCGATCCCTGGTTCACGCACCGATGCGGTCAGCATCGCCGCCGGTTATACCGCTTATGTATTGGCACCATGGGGCACTCGCCTGAGCGATGCCACCGAGCAGTGGAAGTCCGACGGCAGCAACTCGGCCGCCGACCAGGCCAACGCCATGGGCATGCACCATGACGGCATGCATTTTTTCCCGATCAATGGCAGCTCCACTGACGGCCTGATCGCGATCAACTTTGAATACATCGATCAGGATGCCCTGCATCCTGCTGGCGCGACGTCGGTGGGCGGCGTTCGTCCGGTCGAAGAAGTCCGCAAGGAAATCAACGCTCATGGCGCCGGTGTCGTGCGTGTGCGCAAGTCCGGCGACCGCTGGCAAGTGGTGGAAAACGACCCGCTGAACCGCCGCTTCACCACGGCTTCGGTCATGGATCTGGCCGGCCCGCTGAGCGGCACTGATCACCTCAAGACCAAGTTCTCCCCGACCGGCACCCAGACCCGCGGCACCAACAACAACTGCGGCAACGGTTACACCCCTTGGGGCACTTACCTGACCTGCGAAGAGAACTGGCCAGGCATTTTCGTCAACCGCCAGACCCGTACCGCCGAGCAAGTGCGGATCGGAGTCAGCGGCAGCGCCACCAACTACGACTGGGAAACCGCCGCGGGCGATGCGAGCGAAGTCAACGATGAGTTTGCTCGTTTCGATGTCACCCCGACCGGCGCCACCGCGACCGACGACTATCGCAACGAAGCCAGCACCTATGGCTACATCGTCGAAATCGATCCGTACGATTCGAGCACCCGCGCCGTCAAACGTACCGCGCTGGGCCGCTTCCGCCACGAAGGCTGCTGGCCGGGCCTGACCACCGTCGGCAAGCCGGTGGTGTTCTACATGGGCGACGACTCGCAGAACGAATACCTCTACAAATTCGTGTCCACCGCGTTGTGGGAAGCCGCCGATGCCACGCCGAGCGATCGCCTGGCGACCGGCGCCAAGTACATGGACAGCGGCAAGCTGTACGTGGCCCAATTCAACGCCGACGGCACCGGCGTCTGGTTGTTGCTCGACGTCGCGACGGCAACTACCGATGGCAGCACCCTGGGTGCCAAGTTCACTGATCTGCCGGGCATCATCCTCAATACTCGCGGCGCGGCCGATGCCGTTGGCGCGACGCCGATGGACCGCCCTGAGTGGACGGCGGTGAACCCGCTCAACGGCGACGTGTACCTGACGCTGACCAACAACACCAGCCGCACCACGGCCAACGCCGCCAACCCGCGCGTGCCGAACAAGCATGGTCATATCATCCGCTGGCATGACAGCGACGATCAGGTGGCCTTCACCTGGGACATCTTCGTGTTTGGCGCCAACGCTGCCGGTTCGCCGGACATCAACCGTTCCGGCCTGACTGAACTCAATCAGTTTGCCAGCCCTGACGGCATGACTTTCGACAGCCGCGGCATTCTGTGGGTAGAGACCGACAACGGTGAGTCGACGATTACCAGCTACACCAATGATCAGTTGCTGGCAGTGATTCCGGCCAATCTGGTGGATGCCAATGGCAAGGAAATCCCGGTGAATGCCGAAAACCAGGGTGAACTGCGCCGTTTCTTCGTTGGTCCGAACGGCTCCGAAGTGACCGGCATTACCTTCACGCCGGACAACAAGACAATGTTCGTCAACATCCAGCACCCGGAAAACTGGCCGTCCACCGACGTGGCGACCGACGTGACTGCGGGCACTGTTCGTCCTCGGGCGTCGACCGTCGTCATCCAGCGCGCCGACGGCGGTGAACTGGGGGTTTGATGCAGCGGTAACATGACAGCGGGCGGCGCAAGGCGGCCCGATGTCATAGTTTTGTGATTCTGTGGGAGGGAGCTTGCTCGCGACCGGGTCATCCAGATGCCTCTCTGTGTCTGAGGTTACCCGGTCGCGAGCAAGCTCCTTCCCACAATGCTTTGCGCTACATCCCCACCTGTCTTTCGCGAACCACCATCCCCTGCGCCGGCACGCGGCTGTGCCACTTCACAACACCCAAGGCCTCGACCCGGTACTGACTGCGAAAGGTTTGCCCATCCAGTTCGGTTTCCACCTGGAGAAGAAAATGATCGCCATTGAGCTGCAAGCCTTCGACCAGTTGTGCGAAGGCCTCGTCGTCCATGGCGCCCATGGCCTGGCGTAGCTCACTGGCGTCCTTGTAGCCTCCTGGCGGCCGGGCGCTGATCATCCGGGTCAGCAGGGCACGACTGACCTCGCCTTCGTACAGCGCTTCCAGCAAAGGCAACTCATCGAGATTCAGGGCATTGGCGTTGAGCCGCCAGCCGCTGATTTCCGGAAGCGCGCAAAGGTGCCGCAAGCGCTGCTCCCGAGCGGGGTCGGCCGGCAGCAGCAGGTTCAGCTCGCTGGTATCGATCATGAGCTGGTTGGCCGCCAGACGAGGGGGTGTCAGTCGCAGATACTCGTTGTTTTCCGCGCCCTGCTGATGCGCCTGCTGGTCAGTGTCCAGCCAGTCCAGCAGGGTATCGACCAGACGCTGTGCGGCCATGTCGTCGCCCAGCAAGTAGAGCAGTTGACGCTGAGCCCGCTCGTTGTCCGGGCCGATCAGGCTGTTGACGTTGAAACAGCGGTGCAGGTCCCGGATACGAATACTCGCTTCGCCGCCGGCGAACGAGTAGCTCAACGGCTGCCCGCGCAGCGCCTGCCAGAATTGTGGCGAAGCACGCCAGACAGGGTCCTTGAGCGCCTGTTCGGTGAACGCCAGCGCGGCCCGTTCGATGGCCCGGGCCTGAACCCGTTGCTGCACCACTTGCACGCCGCTGACTTCGTGACGTCCCTGCTCCACCATCCACGCCAGCCCGCCGGCAAGCATCGCCAGGGCTACCAGGACCATCAACAGCGCGGCTCCGCGCTGGCTTTTGTGGTTCATGCTCATGTCTTCCGCTCCCAGGACGGGTCAGTCAACACGGCCAATGTTTCAGGCAAGTGGCAAGCCCATGAAACAACATAAAAACGTCACGGAGCCGTCACAACTGCTGGGCAGAATGCCGGTTCCCTTTCACGACTGATACCTGGAGAGCCTTATGGGCACCATCGGAATCTGGCAATTGCTGATCGTTCTACTCATCGTTTTCATGCTGTTCGGCACCAAGCGCCTCAAGGGTCTGGGCTCCGACGTGGGCGAGGCGATCAAGGGCTTCCGCAACTCGGTGGGCGACCAGCCAAAGCCGCAGGACATACCCAAGCCTTGTCTGAACGAAAATGCCCAGGCATCCGGGCAAGCGGAAAAGCACTGATGTTCGAGATCGGCTTCACCGAACTGATGCTGGTCGGCGTGATCGCCCTGCTGGTGCTCGGCCCTGAACGTCTGCCCAAGGCCGCCGCCACGGCCGGACGCTGGATGGGTCAGGCCAAACGCACCGTGCGCGACATCAAGACGCAAATGGAGCGCGAGCTCGATGCCGAACAGTTGCGTCTGGAGCTGGACCGTCAGCCTCTGCGCCAGCTGGAGCAGGAACTGCGTGACGGCGTGCGTCTGGATGCACCACAGGCTGCAGCCGTACAACCCGCCAGCGGACAGTCCAATCCATGAATCTGATCGAACACCAGACGCCGCAGATCGTGGTCGGACACCTGCGCCAGATCCGCACACGCCTGCTGCGCTGCATATTGGCGATCGCCGTGCTGTTCGCGGCAATCTTTCCATTCGCCCAACCGCTCTACACCTTCATTTCCGCGCCGTTGCGGGCCTTCCTGCCTGCTGGCGCGAGCATGATCGCCACCAGCGTCACCTCGCCGCTCATGGCACCGTTCAAACTGACATTGATGACGGCGCTGTTCGTTGCGATGCCGGTTCTGTTGCATCAGGCCTGGGGCATGATTGCGCCGGCGGTGTACCGCACCGAACGACGCGTGGCCGTGCTGCTGCTCATCGCCAGCGTGCTGCTGTTCTACGCCGGGATGGCGTTCGCGTTCTTCCTGGTGTTCCCGATGATGTTCGGCTTCTTCGCCAGTGTGACGCCGGACGGCGTGGAAATGATGACCGACATCGCGTTGTATCTGGATTTCATCCTGGCACTGTTCCTGGCGTTCGGGCTGGCGTTCGAGATACCGGTCGCCACCTTTCTAGTGATCTGGGCCGGAATGACCGATGTCGATACCCTCGCCAGGAGCCGTCCTTACGTCATCGTCGGCTGCTTCGTGGTCGGCATGCTGCTGACCCCGCCAGACGTCTTCTCGCAGACGATGCTGGCCGTGCCGATGTGGATGCTGTTCGAGCTGGGACTGCTGGCGAGCCGGATGGTGGTCAAGCGCCGTAGCGCCACGGCGGGCTCGGCGGCGTCTGCATAACCACCGCATGTCGCGACAGATCGCCAGCGAGCTGGCTTCTACGACGGTTTGCATACACGCCTTGTAGGAGCCAGCTTGCTGGCGATGAACGTTTGCGCTTGATCGCCAGCAAGACGGATCGCCGCCCGCTGGCTCCTACTGATACTCATGGGCATAAAAAAAGGCCGCCCGAAGGCAGCCTTTAAAAGTAGAAAAGGAAAGAGAGTAAAGCTTTCTTACACGGCCGCGACTGGACGCATGTAAGAGATAGGAGCGGTACTGGCATCCTCGAAGGTCACGACTTCCCAAGCGTCTTTCTGCTCGATCAACGTGCGCAGCAGACGGTTGTTCAGTGCGTGGCCGGACTTGAAACCACGGAACTCACCGATCAGGCTGTTGCCCAGCAGGTAGAGGTCACCGATGGCGTCCAGGATTTTATGTTTGACGAATTCGTCTTCGTAACGCAGACCGTCTTCGTTCAGTACGCCTTCCTTGTCGACCACGATGGCGTTTTCCACGCTGCCGCCGAGTGCGAGGTTGTGCTTGCGCAGGTACTCGATGTCACTCATGAACCCGAAGGTACGGGCACGGCTGACTTCCTTCACGAAGGAAGTGCTGGAAAAGTCCACGCTTGCACTCTGGGTGCGGTCGCGGAAGACCGGATGATCGAAATCGATCTCGAAACTCACCTTGAAGCCTTCGAAAGGCACGAAAGTAGCGCGTTTACCGCCCTCTTCCACTGTGACTTCACGCAGGATACGGATGAATTTCTTCGGCGCGTCCTGTTCTTCCAGGCCTGCCGATTGAATCAGGAATACGAATGGGCCTGCGCTACCGTCCATGATCGGGACTTCGGAAGCAGAGAGCTCGACGTAGGCGTTATCGATGCCAAGGCCAGCCATGGCCGACAGCAGGTGCTCCACCGTATCGACCTTGACGTCACCGTTGAACAGCGTGGTCGACAGTGTCGTCTCGCCAACATTCTCCGCGCGCGCAGGAATCTGCACAACAGGATCGAGGTCGGCTCGGCAAAATACGATGCCGGTGTTCACAGGCGCTGGCTTGAGAGTCAGATAAACCTTCTCCCCGGAATGCAGGCCTATACCTGTGGCACGGATAATATTTTTCAGGGTGCGTTGTTTAATCATGGCATGGCCGCTTCAGCGCAAGTTGCGAATTGGTATCAACAAAGGCTGGCGATAATAGCAGACCATGCCTTTGCTGAACACCAATCACCCTAATACCCCTGATAAATTCCATCAATCAGCCTGACGACGCAGGAAGGCTGGGATATCCAGATAGTCCAGGTCATCGTTGGGGTTCATCTTGGCTGCCGCAGTGGCGCCCGCGTGAGCCTGGTTACGCATTACGGTCGGACGATCCAGGTCGCGATAGTTGACCGAAGGCGCTTCCTGACGCGCTGCCTGCTGCTGGGCCGGAGCCTGTTGGGCAGTCTGCAGAGTGTTGTCGATGACCTTGACCGGCTTCTCGATTTTCGCGCCCAGACCAGTGGCCACGACAGTGACGTGCAGCTCGTCGCGCATGTCCGGATCGATGACGGTGCCGACCTTGACCATGGCGTGCTCGGAAGCGAAAGCTTCGATGATGCTGCCGACGTCGGAGTATTCACCCAGGGACAGATCAGGACCGGCGGTGATGTTGACCAGAATGCCACGCGCGCCTTGCAGATTGACGTCTTCGAGCAGCGGGTTGCGAATGGCCGCTTCGGTCGCTTCACGCGCACGATTCGGACCGCTGGCAAAGCCGGTACCCATCATTGCCATGCCCATTTCGCTCATTACGGTGCGCACGTCGGCGAAGTCGACGTTGATCATGCCTGGACGCTTGATGATGTCGGAGATACCGCGAACGGCGCCGGCCAGTACATCGTCGGCCTTCGCGAACGCAGACAGCAGGCTTGCATCCTTGCCCAGGATGGTCAGCAGCTTCTCGTTGGGAATGGTGATCAGCGAGTCGACGCTCTCGGACAGCATGCGGATGCCTTCATCGGCGATCTGCATGCGCTTGCGACCTTCGAACGGGAACGGACGGGTCACGACCGCAACGGTCAGAATGCCCAGTTCCTTGGCGACTTCGGCGATGATCGGCGCCGCACCGGTACCGGTACCGCCGCCCATGCCCGTAGTGATGAATACCATGTTGGTGCCCTGCAGCACCTCGGCGATGCGCTCGCGGTCCTCCAGCGCGGCCTGACGGCCGACTTCAGGGTTGGCGCCCGCGCCCAGGCCCTTGGTCACGCCGGTGCCCAGTTGCAGGATGGTGCGCGCACCAATGTTTTTCAGAGCCTGGGCATCGGTGTTGGCGCAGATGAACTCGACGCCTTCGATGTTGCTCTTGACCATATGGTTGACAGCGTTACCGCCACCACCGCCCACGCCGATAACTTTGATTACCGGGCTTTGCGGGACGTTGTCTACGAGTTCGAACATTTTCTCTCTCCTTCCGCTTTCTAGTTTGTTTGTGCCTACTGCCGCTACCGCTGTAAAACCTGAAGCTTAGAAATTGCCCTGGACCCAGCGCTTGATACGTTCCAGCACCGGGGCCTTGGGTTCGTCGCTGTAACTGCCGATACCCGGACCGGACAGCGAGATGCCGTCTGATTGCTTTTGCATCCCGTACAGCAACAGGCCGACGCCTGTCGAATAGATCGGGTTGCGGGTGACATCGGCCAGCCCTTTGACGCTATGCGGCACGCCGAGGCGCACCGGCATGTGGAAGATTTCCTCGGCCAGTTCGACCGCACCTTCCATTTTCGAGGTACCACCGGTCAGCACGATGCCGGCCGGGATCAGATCTTCGTAACCGCTGCGACGCAGCTCGGCCTGGATCAGGGTGAACAGCTCGTCGTAGCGAGGTTCGACCACCTCGGCCAGCGCTTGGCGGGACAGCTCGCGAGGCGGACGGTCGCCCACGCTCGGTACTTTGATGGTCTCGCCCGCGCCGGCCAGCTTGGCGAGCGCGCAGGCGTAACGAATCTTGATTTCTTCGGCGTACTGGGTCGGCGTACGCAAGGCCATGGCGATGTCGTTGGTCACCTGATCGCCGGCAATCGGGATCACGGCGGTGTGACGAATCGCGCCTTCGGTGAAGATGGCGATGTCGGTGGTGCCGCCGCCGATGTCCACCAGGCAGACACCCAGCTCCTTTTCGTCGTCGGTGAGGACCGAATAGGCCGAGGCCAGCTGCTCCAGGATGATGTCATCGACTTCCAGGCCGCAGCGACGCACGCATTTCTCGATGTTCTGGGCCGCGT
Source organism: Pseudomonas sp. JDS28PS106 (assembly GCF_036706555.1). NCBI lineage: Bacteria > Pseudomonadati > Pseudomonadota > Gammaproteobacteria > Pseudomonadales > Pseudomonadaceae > Pseudomonas > Pseudomonas sp. JDS28PS106. Next base: position 131,017 of record NZ_JBAJGT010000005.1, read on the forward strand.
TGACGGCGCAGGTCACGACGTGGACCTTGGCCTCCAGACGCACGCCGGACATGCCCAGCGGTTCACGCACGCCTTCCTGGTTATCGATCACGTAATCCTGAGGCAGGGTGTGCAGCACGCGCTGATCGGCGGGAATGGCGACTGCTTGCGCGGCGTCCAGCACACGCTCCAGGTCCGCGCTGCTCACTTCACGGTCGCGGATTGCGACGATGCCATGGGAGTTGAGGCTGCGAATATGATTGCCGGCCACGCCGACGAATGCCGAGTGAATGCGGCAACCGGCCATCAGCTGGGCTTCTTCCACAGCCCGCTGGATCGACTGAACCGTCGATTCGATGTTCACCACCACGCCCTTCTTCAGGCCACGCGATGGATGGGTACCGATACCCACGATCTCCAGCGATCCATCGGCCGCGACTTCGCCTACCAGCGCCACCACCTTGGAGGTGCCGATATCCAGCCCGACGATCATTTTGCCGCTTTGCACGTTTGCCATGGTCCTGCCTCTTATCAATTCTTCGCGACGGCGGGTTTGTCCGTCGTTGGCGTTACCTGCTCTCGCCACCCGACCGCGAGGCCGTTGGCGTAGCGCAGATCGACGCGCGCAATATTCGTAATTTGGTCTTTAAGGGTCTTGTCATAGATGGCGATGAAGCGGCGCATTTTTTCCACAAGATGATCGCGACCCAGCAACAGATCGATACCTGGTCCGGCGCTGCCGGCGCCGGTGGTCAGGAACCAGCTGCCTCGCTCGCGCAATTCCAGGCGCACGATGGAAAACCCCATCGGACGCAGCATCTGGCTCAGCACCTGATACTGCTGCATGACTTGCTGCTGTGCCCGCTGCGGGCCATAAAGCTGTGGCAAATGCTGATAGTTGGACAGCTCGCGTGGTGTGAATGCCTGCCCTTGGTTGTTCAGTAGCGCTTCGTCACCCCAACGGGCTACCGGCAACTGTTCCTCGAGGCGAATCACCACCTGATCCGGCCAGACGCGACGTACTTCGGCATGGGCGATCCAGGGCATCTGCTCCAGTTCGGCGCGCATGCCGGCCAGATCGATCTTGAAGAAACTCGATGCCACGAACGGCGCGATCCGCTGCTGCACGGCCTGCTGGCTGATGTAGCTCAGATCGCCCTGCACATTGATCTTGGTAATAGGTCGGTCCGCGTACGGCATCAGGCGTTGCGCGGCTTCGTAGGTGGCGAACCCGAGCACGACCAGCATGACCGGCCACAGCAGACGCTTCAGGAAACTGAAGTTGGCCTTGCGGATGCGCTGCGAACGGGGCTCCTGGACCACCATTCGGCTGGCACCCCGCGGCGCCGGCTTGCGGCCGGGAGCGGGTGACTGATGACGTGCCGAAGCGCCGTTCATGCTCAACCTCGCGCCTGAACGCTGTCGGCCAGAATCGCCAACACCAGTTGCTGGAAGTCCAGGCCCGCGGCACGTGCCGCCATGGGAACCAGACTGTGATCGGTCATGCCCGGTACGGTGTTCACTTCCAACAACCAGAACTGGCCGTCGGCGTCCTGCATGACATCCGTACGTCCCCAGCCGCTGACGCCCACGGCCTCACAAGCACGAGCCGCCAGTTGCCTGAGTTCCGTTTCCTTGTCCTGATCGAGCCCGCAAGGCACCCGATACTGAGTATCGGAAGCCAGGTACTTGGCGTCGTAATCGTAGAAACTGTGCGGGGTGCCCAAACCGATGGGTGGCAAAACCTGGTCGCGCAGGAAGGCAACCGTAAACTCCGGACCTTGAATCCATTGTTCGACCAAGACTTGCGAATCGTAGGTACTGGCGGCTTTCCACGCGTCGACGAGCTCTTCGACGCTGTTCACCTTGGCCATACCGATACTTGAACCTTCATGGGCCGGTTTGACGATCAAAGGAAAGCCCAGTTCCGTCGCGGCGCAAATACAGTCCGATTCATTGCCAAGTACTGCGTGGCGAGGCGTCGGCAATCCGAGGTTCTGCCAGATCTGTTTGGTACGCAGCTTGTCCATCGCCAGCGCCGACGCCAGCACACCGCTGCCGGTATAGGGGATGCCCAGGCATTCGAGCAGCCCTTGCATGGCACCGTCTTCACCGCCCCGGCCGTGCAGCACGATAAAGGCACGATCGATCCGCTCGCCCGCCAGACGCTGCAACAGGTCGTCGCCCACGTCGATGCCGAACGCATCGACGTCCGCCGCCCGCAGTGCTTCGAGCACCGCCTGACCGGATTTCAAGGAGACTTCCCGCTCGGCGCTCTTGCCGCCGTACAGCACGGCAACGCGGCCGAAGCTGTGCGGCGCGAGCGTCGATTGCAGGGAGGACTCGGTGAAGGCTGTCATTTGAGCTTGCCCTCGGTGGAAGCGACCTTGGCGCCGGCGAACAGCGCGCTCCTGAGCAGCTGTGGCGCCAGACCGCCGATGTCGCCCGCACCCTGGCACAGCAGGATGTCACCGGCGCGCAGCAGCGGCTTGACCAGCGGCGCCAGCTCGACACCGCGTTCGATGTAGATCGGGTCGAGCTGACCGCGTTGCCGGATGCTGTGGCACAGGTTGCGGCTGTCCGCGCCGGGAATCGGTTCTTCGCCCGCTGGATAGACTTCCATCAGCAGCAGTACATTGGCGTCGGCAAGGACCTGGACGAAATCGTCATACAGGTCGCGGGTGCGACTGAAACGGTGCGGCTGGTAGACCATCACCAGACGACGATCGGGCCAGCCGCCACGCACGGCGTTGATGACCGCCGCGACTTCGCGCGGATGGTGCCCGTAGTCGTCGACCAGCATGACGTTGCCGCCTTCCACCGGCAGCTCGCCGTATACCTGGAAGCGCCGGCCCACGCCCTGGAAGCCCGACAAGCCCTGGACGATGGCTTCGTCGCTGACACCCTCGTCGGTGGCGATGGCGATGGTCGCCAGCGAGTTGAGCACGTTGTGATTGCCCGGCATGTTCACCGAGACATCCAGCGGCTCGCGATCGCGGCGCAGCACGGTGAAGAAGGTCTGCATGCCGTCCTGACGCACATTGATCGCGCGCACATCGGCACCTTCGTTGAAACCGTAGGTAACCGTCGGACGCTTGACCTGAGGCAGGATCTCGCGCACTACCGGATCGTCCACACATACCACGGCCAGCCCGTAGAACGGCAGGTTGTGCAGGAACTCGACGAAGGTTTTCTTCAAGCGGTTGAAGTCGCCTTCGTAGGTCGCCATGTGGTCGGCGTCGATGTTGGTCACCACGGCCACCAGCGGCTGCAGATGCAGGAAGCTGGCGTCGCTTTCATCGGCTTCGGCGATCAGATAACGGCTGGTGCCGAGTTGGGCATTGGTGCCGGCAGCGTTCAGGCGACCGCCGATCACGAAGGTCGGGTCCAGACCACCGGCGGCGAATACCGAAGCGATCAGGCTGGTGGTGGTGGTCTTGCCGTGCGTACCGGCCACCGCAATGCCGTGGCGATAACGCATCAGCTCGGCCAGCATTTCGGCGCGCGGCACTACTGGGATACGGCGTTCCAGAGCGGTCGCGACTTCCGGGTTGGAGGTATTCACCGCGCTGGACACCACCAGCACGTCAGCGCCCACGGTGTTCTCGGCCTGATGGCCGATGAAAATCTGGGCACCGAAGGATTCCAGACGTTCGGTCACCGGCGAATTCTTCAGGTCCGAACCCGACACCTGATAACCGAGGTTCAGCAACACTTCGGCGATCCCGCACATGCCCACGCCGCCGATGCCAACGAAGTGGATACGACGGATGCGGCGCATTTCCGGCTGCGGCATGGCGCGCTGGCTCTCAACCATTGGCCACCTCCACACACACGTCGACCACGGTGTTGGTCGCGTCGGGCTTGGCCAGACGCCGTGCGGTGCTGGCCATGCGATTCAGTTGTTCGGGTTGCATCAAAACCTCTTTCAGGCGCTCTGCCATTTCGGCGGCGCCGGTCGTTGCTTGCGGCATCACGAAGGCTGCGCCTTCTCGAGCCAGATAGTCAGCATTTCGAGACTGATGGTCATCGATTGCATGCGGAAGCGGTATAAGCAGCGACGGCAGACCGGCCGCGGCCAGTTCGCTGATGGTCAGCGCGCCGGCGCGGCACACCACCAGGTCAGCCCACGCGTAGGCCTGCGCCATGTCCTTGATGAACGGTGCGACCTGAGCCTCGACGCCCGCGGTGCGATAGCGCTCGGCGGTAATCTGGTCGTGCTGCTTGCCGGTTTGATGAAAGACTTCGGGACGCAGGTCGTCTGGCAGCTTCGCCAGCGCTTCGGGCATCAGCTTGTTGAGCGGCTCGGCGCCCAGACTTCCGCCCAGCACCAACAGCCGTGCCTTGCGTCCAGCCAGCGCCTGACGTGGCGTTTCGAGGAATAGCTCGACCCGCACCGGATTACCGGTGGTGCGTCGCTTGGCGGACGCGGTGAAGGTTTCCGGGAAAGCTTCGCACACGCGACTGGCGAACGAAGCCAGACTGCGATTGGCAGTCCCGGCCACGGCGTTCTGTTCGTGGATGATCAAAGGTATGCCGGCCAGTTTCGCGGCCAGACCGCCAGGGCCTGTCACGTAACCGCCGAAACCCACCACGCAGGCCGGTTTGAGTTCGCGAACCACGCGCCGGGCCTGACGCAGAGCCTTGATCAGCATCAGCGGCGCCTTGAGCAGCGAGAGTTTGCCCTTGCCGCGCAGACCGGTGGCATCGATGCGATGCAGGGTCAGGCCGGCCTGGGGCACCAGTTCGTTTTCAATGCCGCGCGCTGTGCCGAGCCAGTGCACCTTGTAGCCACGGGCCTGGAACTCGCGAGCGCACGCCAGCGCCGGGAATACGTGACCGCCGGTGCCGCCGGCCATGATCAGTACGTTAGCGTCCATGAGGCGCCTCCTCGGCGAAGTCGCTCTCTTTGAACTCGGCCTCTTCACTGCCCATGTTGTTGCGTGATTCCCACTCGATGCGCAGCAGCAACCCCAGGCTCGCGCAACAGATCACCAGCGAGCTGCCACCGTAACTGAGGAACGGCAGAGTCAGACCCTTGGTCGGCAACAGGCCGACGTTCACGCCGATGTTGATCAGGAACTGGCCGATCCACAGGAAGGAAAGTCCATAGGCCACGTAGGCACCGAAGAACTGCTTGGCTCTCTCAGCCCACAGCCCGATGTACATGCCGCGAATACTGACGAACAGGAACAGGCCAACGGTCAGCAGCGAGCCGACGACACCCAGCTCTTCGGCGAGGACCGAGAATACGAAGTCGGTATGGGCTTCCGGCAGGTAGAACTGCTTCTGCACGCTGTTGCCCAGGCCGACGCCGAACCACTCGCCGCGACCGAATGCGATCAGCGCCTGAGTCAACTGATAACCGGAGCCGAACTGATCCGCCCAGGGATCGGTAAAGTTGGTCAGACGCGCCATCCGGTAAGGTTGCGCCTGAACCAGCACCACAACCGATGCGACAGCCAGCACCACCATCAGCGAGAAGCGGAACAGGCCGACGCCGCCCAGAAACAGCATCGCCGCCGCTGAGCCCATCATCACCACGGTGGCGCCGAAGTCCGGCTCCATCAGCAGCAGACCGGCCATCGGCAACAGCACGATGAACGGCTTGAAGAAGCCCATCCAGCTTTCACGCACTTCCTGCTGGCGACGAATCAGATAGCCGGCCAGGAAGATCACCACGAACACCTTGGCGATTTCCGACGGCTGTACGTTGAACGCGCCGAATCCGATCCAGCGCATCGAACCGTTGACCTCTCGCCCGATGCCAGGCACCAGCACCATCAGCAACAGGCCGAATGCGCCGATCAGCATCAGCCAGCCGAGGCGCTGCCAGGTCGCGACCGGAATCATCATGGTCACGCCGCAGGCACCCAGGCCGATCAGCAGATAGACCAGGTGGCGGGTCATCATGTACAGCGTATTGCCCGACTGCACGGCGGCCACTTCGGAGGATGCCGAGGTGATCATCACCAGCCCGAGCCCGAGCAATGCAAGGCAGCCGGCCAGCATCGGGAAGTCGACGTCGACCCCACGACCGCTGATCAATGGCGATGGGTACGGCTTGATCACACCGAAGATCATGACAAGCGCTCCACAGCCTGCGCGAACAGATGTCCGCGCTCTTCATAATTCTTGAACATGTCCAGGCTCGCGCAAGCCGGCGACAGCAGCACTGCGTCGCCTGGCTGCGCGAGTTCGGCGCTGCGTTCCACGGCTTCGTCCAGCGTCGCGACCCGCACCAGCGGAACCGACTCGCCCAGCACCTCGGCGATGGCTGCGGCGTCACGGCCCAACAGCACCACGGCGCGGCAATGCGCGGCAACCGGGGCGCGCAGACCGCTGAAGTCCGCGCCCTTCCCGTCGCCGCCGGCGATCAGCACCAGCTTGCCGTCGATGTCGGCGCCCAGCCCTTCGATGGCAGCCAGTGCCGCGCCGACGTTGGTGGCCTTGGAGTCGTTGTAGTACTGCACGCCGGCGTGCTCGCGCACCCACTGGCAGCGATGCTCCAGGCCTGCGAATTCACGCAGCGCGGCGAGCATGGGCGCCAGTGGCAGACCGGCCGCATGCCCCAGGGCCAGGGCCGCCAGGGCATTGGCCTGGTTATGGGCGCCACGGATCTTGAGTTCGCGGACCGGCATCAGCAGGTCGAACTGGAACGCGAGGTATTTTTCGCCGTTCTCTTCGCGCAGGCCGAAACCACGGAAGTCAGGCGTGTTCAGACCGAAGGTCCAGCGTGGGGTGTCTTCGCCAATCAGCGGACGGGACAAGGCGTCCTGACGGTTGACCACGACCTGCCGCGCGCCCCGGAAGATCCGGTGCTTGGCCAGGTGATACGCCGGCAGACCGCTGTAGCGGTCCATGTGGTCTTCGCTGACGTTGAGCACGGTCGCGACTTCCGCGTCGAGCTGATGGGTGGTTTCCAGCTGGAAGCTCGACAACTCCATCACGTACAGCTCGACGTCGTCGCTGAGCAGATCCAGCGCCGGCGTGCCGAGGTTGCCGCCCACCGCGACGCGCTTGCCGGCGGCAAGAGCCATGTCGCCCACCAGCGTGGTCACGGTGCTTTTCGCGTTGGAGCCGGTGATTGCAATGATCGGCGCCTTCGCGTTACGCGCGAACAGCTCGATGTCGCCGGACAACTTTACGCCACGGGCCTGCGCCTGCTGCAAGGCAGGCGTTGCCAGCGCAAGGCCGGGGCTCACGTAGAGTTCATCGGCGCGGCAGAGAAACTCCACGTCGAGTTCGCCACAACGCACTTCCACCTGCGGATAATCTCGACGCAGGGTAGCCAGTTCCGGCGGATTCTCCCGCGTGTCGGCCACGGCAAACGCAATGCCCCGGTTCGCCAGGAAGCGAACCAGGGACATACCGCTTTTGCCGAGCCCCACAATGATGCGGAAGCGATCGGAAACGATCAGGGACACTCGCGTTACCTCAGTTTCAGCGTTGCAAGGCCGACCAGGACGAGAATCACAGTGATGATCCAGAAGCGGACGATCACGCGCGGCTCAGGCCAGCCCTTGAGTTCGAAATGGTGGTGAATCGGTGCCATGCGAAACACCCGGCGACCGGTGAGCTTGAACGAGGCCACCTGAATGACCACTGAAAGGGTCTCCATCACGAACACGCCGCCCATGATGAACAGGACGATTTCCTGGCGAACGATGACCGCCATGGTGCCCAGCGCGGCACCCAGCGCCAGCGCGCCGACGTCGCCCATGAACACCTGGGCCGGATAGGTGTTGAACCACAGGAAACCCAGGCCGGCGCCGATCAGCGCACCCGAGAACACAATCAGCTCGCCCGCGCCGGGAACGTAGGGAATCAACAGGTATTCGGCGAATTTCACGTTGCCCGACAGGTAGCAGAAAATACCCAGCGCGCCGCCGACCATGACCGTTGGCATGATTGCCAGGCCGTCCAGGCCGTCAGTGAGGTTTACCGCGTTGCTGGAGCCGACGATCACGAAGTAGGTCAGCACCACGAAACCGATACCCAATGGAATGCTGACGTCCTTGAGCATCGGCACGATCAGGGTGGTTTCGGTCGCCGATGGCGCGGTCACATAAAGAAAGATCGCCGCGCACAGGCCGAAGACCGATTGCCAGAAGTATTTCCAGCGACTCGGCAGACCTCGGGAGTTCTTCTCGATCACCTTGCGATAATCGTCGACCCAGCCGATGGCGCCGAACAGCAGGGTCACCAGCAGCACGACCCATACGTAGCGGTTGCTCAGGTCAGCCCACAGCAAGGTGCTGATGCCAATGGACGACAGGATCAGTGCGCCGCCCATGGTCGGGGTGCCCGACTTCGACAAGTGCGACTGCGGTCCGTCGTTGCGCACGGCCTGGCCGATCTGGCGCATTTGCAGGGTGCGAATCATCCACGGGCCCAGCCACAACGACAGCGTCAGGGCCGTCAGCACGCCGAGAATCCCGCGCAGGGTCAGGTACTGAAAGACCGCGAAGCCTTTGTAGAACTGTTGTAAGAACTCGGCCAACAGCAGCAGCATCAATGTTTCTCCAGGCTAGAACCGCACAGCGCCGCGACGATGTTTTCCATCGCGGCGCTGCGCGAACCCTTGATCAATAAAGTGGTGTTTGTGTCTTGTTCGCCGACCAGGGCTTCGATCAGATCGGCCTGGCTGGCGAAGTGGCGCGCATGCTCGCCGAATGCCGCGACCGCATGGGCCATCAGCGGACCGACGGCATACAGTGCCGAAACCTTGCCGGCGGCGTAGGCGCCGACGTCGCGATGGCCCTGCTCGGCCCAGTCGCCCAACTCGCCGATATCGCCCAGCACCAGCACGGTCCGGCCGGGAAAGCTGGCGAGGATGTCGACCGCGGCGTTGACCGAAGTCGGATTGGCATTGTAGGTGTCATCGATCACGCGCATGCCATGAGTGGCAATCTGCGCAACCGCACGGCCCTTGACCGGCTGCACGTTGTTCAAACCAGTGACGATACCGTCGAGGCTCACGCCCAATGCATGAGCGGCGGCGGCTGCCGCCAGCGCATTGGCGACGTTGTGCGTGCCCAGCAGGTTGAGCTGGACCGGCGCACTGCCGGCCGGGCTGTGCAGCGTGAAACCAGCGCAGCCGCGCGCGTCACGCGTCAGGTCGGTAGCGTACAGATCGGCGCTCGTGTCGCTCAGGGCAAAACTCAGCACTTTGCGCTCGCCCGCTCGGGCGCGCCATATCTCGAATGCCTTGTCGTCGCGATTGAGCACCGCTACGCCGGTGGAGCTCAGCCCCTCGATGATTTCACCCTTGGCTTCGACGATCTTGTCCGGGCCGCCAAACTCTCCGACGTGCGCGGTGCCGGCGTTGGTCAGGATCGCCACGTGAGGCTTGGCGAGACTGACCGTGAACGCGATTTCGCCTACGCGCGATGCGCCTAGCTCGATGACGGCCGCGGCGTGTTGGGGGGCCAGCTCCAGCAGGGTCAGGGGCACACCCAGCTCGTTGTTCAGGTTGCCACGGGTCGCAAGCACCGGCCCGCGCGTGCGCAGGATGCTGGCGAGCATTTCCTTGACCGTGGTCTTGCCGCTGGAACCGGTCACCGCCGCCACCGGGCGGTCGACGAAGGCGTTGCGGTTCAATGCGCCCAGCTGCGCCAGGGCCTTGCGAGTATCCAGCACGACCAATTGCGGCAGACTGACGCCCGGCACTTCGCGTTCGACCAGCGCTCCCGCCGCGCCCTTGGCGGCGACCTGCTCCAGGTATTCGTGGCCGTCGAAGCGTGGTCCGGTCAGGGCCACGAACAGTTGTCCAGGCTGGATGGCTCGGCTGTCGGTACTGACTCCGGCAAAACGGCAATCGTCACCGACCTGGGTAGCGTCGAGCGGTGCGAGCAGTCCGGAGAAAGTCATGGGTTCAAACATGGGCGGGCTCCCAGGCCGAAAGCGCTTTGGCGGCTTCTTCCAGATCGGAAAATGCCTGCCGTTCACCGTGAATTTCCTGGTAGTCCTCGTGACCCTTTCCAGCCAGAACCACGACATCGTCGGCGGCAGCGCTGGCGATCAGCTCGGCGATGGCACGACCACGGCCTTCGACGAAGCGCACTGTCGCGTGGTCGCTGAAACCGGGACGGATGTCGTCGAAAATGCGCAGTGGCGATTCAGTACGCGGATTGTCGTCGGTTACCCAGACGCCATCGGCCAGACGCTCGACCACTTCGGCCATCAGCGGGCGCTTGCCGCGGTCACGATCGCCGCCGCAGCCGAACAGACACAGCAGACGCCCCCGCGCATGCGGACGCAATGCAGTGAGCACTTGCTCCAGCGCATCGGGCGTGTGGGCGTAATCGACGACCACCAGAGGTTTGTCGGCACCACCGAGACGCTGCATGCGCCCGATCGGGCCCTCCAGCTTCGGCAGCACCTTGAGAATTTCGTCCAGGGCGTAATCCAGACCCAGCAACGCGCCCACCGCGGCCAGCACGTTGCTCAGGTTGAAGCGACCGAGCAGACGGCTGCGCAGTAGGTGCTCGCCCTGGGACGTCACCAGCGTGGCGCGCACGCCATCGTCATCGAACTTCGCATCACGGCAATACAACTTGGCGCTGCTGTCATGCAGGCTGTAGGTGATGAGCCGGGATTCTTGCTTGACGGCCGCAAGCTCGCGTCCGAAGGCGTCATCCAGGTTGATGACCCGGCAGCGCAGGTCCGGCCAGGCGAACAGTTTCGCCTTGGCGGCCGCATAGGCTTCCATCGTGCCGTGGTAGTCGAGATGATCCCGGGACAGGTTGGTCAGGACCGCGACGTCGAACGCCAGCGCCGTGGCGCGCCCCTGGTCCAGGCCGTGGGACGACACTTCCATTGCCACGGCACGTGCGTCGGCTTTTTTCAGGTCGGCCAGCGTCGCCTGCACGGAAATCGGGTCGGGCGTGGTGTGGCGACCACTTTGCAGGGCGCCGTAGAAGCCCGTGCCCAGCGTTCCGACGATACCGCAGGACTGGCCCAGCAGGTCCAGCGCCTGGGCAACCAGCTGAGTGACACTGGTTTTACCGTTGGTGCCGGTCACCCCGACCAGATTGAGGCGGCGGCTCGGATCACTATAAAAGCGACCGGCGATATGCGACAGCTGAGCCGCGAGTCCCTTGACCGGGATCAGCGGCACATCGGTAAGCGGCAGTACCGTGGCGCCCTCCGCTTCGTAGGCCACCGCGGCGGCACCACGTTGCAATGCATCGGCGATGTGCGCGCGGCCATCCAGCTGAATACCAGGCACGGCGAGAAACAGATCGCCGGGGCGAACTCTGCGGCTGTCGAGGGTCAGCTCGCGGATCAGCGGATCGCGGTCGGTGTGCGGAAAAATCTTGCTCAGGTTCAAAGTCATCACCCACGCCCTCCTTTGGCGACCGGTGTTGCGTTCACTTGTTCCTGGGGCGCGAGGTTGTCGGGTGTGACGTTCATCAACCGCAAGGTGCCAGACATGACCTTGCTGAACACCGGCGCCGACACCAGACCGCCGTAGTAACCGCCCTTGCTCGGCTCGTCGATCACCACGACGATGGCATAGCGCGGATTGCTCATCGGGCCGAAGCCTGCGAACAGCGAGCGGTAGGAATTCTCGGCATAACCCTTGGTGCCGATGGACGTCTTGCGCGCGGTACCGCTCTTGCCGGCGACGTGGTACGACGGCACGCGGGCGCGATAGACGCCGCGCGGGTCTTCGATGACCTGTTGCAGCATGCCCTGCAAGGTCTTGGCGGTGTTTTCCGGAATGGCCTGCACAGCGTCAGGCGGCGCATCGCTCTTGAGGATCGTCAGCGGCACGATGCGGCCATTGTTGGCAAGCGCGCCGTAGGCATGAACCAGTTGCAGCGCCGTCACCGAAAGACCGTAGCCGTAGGACAGGGTCGCGGTTTCCGCCTTGCGCCATTCACGGTAGTTGGGCAGGTTACCGACACGCTCGCCCGGGAAGCCCAGGCCAGTGTACTGGCCGAAGCCGACGCGCTGCATGGTGCGGAAGATGGCTTCGCCACCGACGTCGAACGCCACCTTGCTCATGCCGACGTTACTGGAGTTGATCAGAATGCCGGTCAGATCCAGGATCGGACCTTCGGTCTTGGTCACGTCACGAATGGTGTACTTGCCGATCTGCAGCGTGCCTGGGTACACCTCGACCTTGTCGGTGGGTTTCCAGCGACCGCTGTCCAGCGCCGTGGTCATGGAGATCGGTTTCATGGTCGAACCGGGTTCGAAGACGTCGATGATCGCCCGGTTGCGCATGGCCGCCGGCACCATGGTGCGACGATTGTTGGGGTTGTACGTCGGCGAGTTGACCATCGCCAGCACTTCGCCGGTTTTGACGTCCATGATCACCAGACTGCCGGCCTTGGCCTCGTTCTCGACGATGGCGTTGCGCAGTTCGCGGGTCGCCAGGTATTGCAGGCGCAGGTCAATGGACAAGGCCAGCGTCTTGCCGGCCTTGGCGTTTTTGGTGACCTGAACATCCTTGATGAGGCGTCCACGACGATCCTTGATGACCTGCCGTTTGCCCGGCACGCCCGCGAGCCAGTCGTCGTAGGCGAGCTCGACGCCTTCGCGGCCGTGATCGTCCAGGTCGGTGAAGCCCACCATGTGCGCGGTGACATCACCGGCCGGATAGAAACGCCTGAATTCCTCGATGCCGTAGACGCCCGGCACTTTCAGGTCGAGCACGGCCTGACCGTGCTCCGGGGTCAGGCCACGGACCAGATAGATGAATTCCTTGTTGGCCTGGGAATCCAGGCGCTCGGTAAAGGCCTTGAGGTCCTGTCCCAGCGCGGTGGCGAGCGCGGGCCACTTGCTCTTGTCCTGCTGCATTTCCTTGGGATTGCCCCACAGCGTGGTGACCGGCGTACTGACGGCCAGCGGCTCGCCGTTACGGTCGGTGATCAGTCCACGGTGCGCGGGAATCGGGATGTGACGCATGCTGCGCGCGTCGCCCTGCTCCTTGAGGAAGGTATGGTCGATGACCTGCAGATCGACGATTCGCCAGCAAATGGCGAGGACGAGCAGCACCAGCAGCCCGACGACTACCCGGAAGCGCCACGGATAGAGCGCGCCTTCCAGTTTCATCATGGCGCCACCATCCGGACTTCAGCGGCATTAGGAATGCGCATCTTCAGCTGCTCGGTCGCCAGGCTCTCGATCCGGCTATGGGCGGTCCAGGTGCTCTGCTCCAGGATCAGACGCCCCCACTCGGCCTGCGCCTTGTCGCGCACGCTCATTTCCGCATACAGCGAATTGAGCAGTTGGCGGTTCCAGTGGGCGCTATAGGACACGCCGATCGCCGAAACCAGAACGGCGATGAACAGCAGCAGCATGAACAGGCTGCCGCCCGGAAGCGGTTTGAGGAACAGACGGCTCACCTGAGCTTCTCCGCCACACGCATCACGGCGCTGCGCGAGCGTGGATTGGCGCGGGTTTCCTCGTCGGATGCGAAGCGGGCCTTGCCGTGGATGCGGATTTTGGGTTCGAACGCCTTGTGCTGGATCGGCAGGTTGCGCGGCATGTTGTCCGCCTCGCCCTTGGCCAGCTTGCGCATGAACAGTTTGACGATGCGGTCTTCGAGGGAATGAAAGCTGATGACCACCAGACGGCCACCGACTTCCAGCGCATCGAGCGCGGCTTCGAGGCCCGCCTCCAGATCGCCCAGTTCATTATTGACGTGAATGCGCAGCCCCTGGAAAGCGCGCGTCGCGGGATTCTTGCCCTTTTCCCAGGCCGGGTTAGCGACCTTGAGGACTTCCGCCAGATCGGCGGTGCGTTCGAACGGCTGGGTCTCGCGGCGCTGGACGACGGCGTTGGCCATGCGCTTGGCGAAACGCTCTTCGCCATATTCCTTGAATACGCGCGCTATTTCCTCGGCGGGAGCGCTGGCGATGAATTGGGCGGCACTGATCCCGCGGGACGGGTCCATGCGCATGTCCAGCGGTCCGTCATTGAGAAAGCTGAAGCCGCGCTCGGGATCATCCAGTTGCGGCGACGATACGCCCAGGTCCAGCAGAATGCCGCTGACCTTGCCTTCCAGCCCTCGCGCGCGCACTTCATCGCCCAGTTCGGCAAAGCTGCGCTGCACAATGACAAAGCGGCCGTCTTCGGCCGCCAGCGCTTGCCCCGTGGCAATCGCTTGTGGGTCTTTGTCGAACCCGAGTAATCGGCCTTGCGGACCCAGGTGATCGAGTACCAGACGACTGTGTCCGCCGCGCCCGAAAGTGCCATCGAGGTAGCAGCCATCGGCGCGCACCGCGAGAGCCTCGACGGCTTCTTCGAGCAGTACGGTGATGTGGGTAAAGCTGCTATTAGTAGTCACAGGATCAGGTCACGTAATTCGTCAGGCATCGCGCCAGGTTGTTGAATGGCAGCCAGGTCGGCTTCAGCAAGCGCGTTCCAGGCGTCCTCGTCCCACAGTTGAAACTTGTTGAGCTGGCCAACCAGCATTACGCGCTTATCCAGCCTTGCGTATTCACGCAGGCGCGGCGGCACGAGAAAACGTCCGCTGCCATCCAGCTCCAGATCGACTGCATTACCAATCAAAAGCCGCTGCAAGCGACGGTTTTCTTCCCGAAAAGTAGCGAGTTCACGCAGTTTTGCTTCGATCAGTTCCCACTCGGACAGCGGATAAAGACACAAGCAGGGGTCAACGGCATCAATAGTGACAATGAGTTGCCCGCCACTTCGCGAATCCAGCTCGTCGCGGTACCGGCTCGGCATAGCGAGACGGCCCTTTGCATCGAGGTTGATCGCGTTGGCACCACGGAACACAGGCGCATTCTCCGAATTTTATCTTCTTGCGCTAGAAAAACCCACTTCGTGCCACTTTCTGCCACTTGCGCACACTATAGGAATCCGCCCACTCCGCAGTCAAGGTACGGCCTCACGGAAAAGCCTTACATTTCGGAGATTTAGGAGCGGTATTAGAGAAGGAAAGAGAAATTAACCGCGATTCATGGGAATAAACCCCACACACCCCAGTGGCATGCGCCACGAAGTTAAAGTGATTTATTAAGTGTAAGATTTTTTTGGCATTACCAGTCGTCGTCTCCCGCACATAGCAGGAGAGAGAATAAGGAGGAGAGTCGATCTATAAGCCGGGTTCTGTCGAGGACAGTCATTCCTCTACGACGGCCATCGCTGGACGTCTTTAGCAACCTACCCGGTTCCAGCGCGGGCCACGCCTTGGAACCCTATTTGGTCTTGCTCCGAGTGGGGTTTACCTAGCCACGAACTGTTGCCAGACGTGCGGTGCGCTCTTACCGCACCTTTTCACCCTTACCGGCACCGAAGTGCTTAGGCGGTTATTTTCTGTGGCACTTTCCGTAGGCTCGCGCCTCCCAGGCGTTACCTGGCACTCCGCCCTATGGAGCCCGGACTTTCCTCCCCCCCATGTTGCAAGCAACACAAGGCAGCGACTGCCCAATCGACTCTCCGCCGCCAAGGTTAGCGGTACACGCCCTCGAGAACAAGCTTTAATAGCCGTATGACACGACGTGAGTCATTGAATTTACAGCTTATTCCCCGTTCTGCCGGTCGAGCGCGACCTGATACAGCAGGTTCTTGCGCACGCCGGTAATCTGCGCGGCAACCGCGGCGGCACGTTTGACGGGCATCTCCTCGAGCAGCAGATCCAGAATCCGGCGAGCTTCGGCGCCGACCACGTCCTCGTTTTCAGGGGCAGTCCAGCCTGCGACCAGCACCACGCACTCGCCCCGCTGCTGATTGCTGTCAGCCTCGACGAAGGCGCGCAGCTCTCCCAGGGGCAGGCCCTTGAGTGTTTCGAAAGTCTTGGTCAGCTCGCGAGCCAGCAGCGCCGGCCGCTCGGCGCCGAAAACCTGCTCCATGTCCTGCAGACATTCGAGAATGCGATGGGGCGCTTCATAGAAGATCAGGGTTCGCGGCTCTTCCTTGACCGCTTCGAGCTTCGCTTTTCGACCAGCGGACCGCGCCGGCAGAAAGCCTTCGAACATGAAACGGTCCGAGGGCAACCCGGCCGCCGAAAGGGCCGCAATCAGCGCGCAGGCACCCGGCACGGGAATGACCTGAATACCCGCGGCGCGCGCCTGGCGCACCAGGTGGTAGCCGGGATCGGAGATCAACGGCGTACCGGCATCGGAAATCAGTGCAATGTCGTCGCCCGCCAGCAGCCTCGTGATGAAACGGCTGCCTTCATCACGTTCGTTATGCTCATGACAGGCGGCCAATGGCGTCCCGATCCCGAAATGCTGCATCAGGCGCGCCGAATGCCGGGTGTCTTCCGCAGCGATCAGCGCGACCTCGCGCAACACTTTCAAGGCACGCACGCTCATGTCGTCCAGGTTGCCGATAGGCGTCGCCACCACATAAAGCGAGCCGGGAGTGGAATTCGAAGCAACCGGGGCAGTCAAAGCGCAGACCTCATGTTCGTGGATTCTGATGTCTCAAAAGACGGCATTGTACAGACTGCGGGCACGACAAACGGCCCGGACCGAGAGCGAAGTCATAAAAAGGAACGACAGGCATGCTTCAATTCCCGTCGTGGTCGTTCCCGCAAGACCCGGTGTCGCCGGGCGCTCGATAAGCCGGCGGCACCATTTGCATCACAGTTTAAGAACACCTTCGAAGTCGCGCCCTGGCCAGTGCTTGGGTACAATTCCCCGCTAATTTGCTTGAGTATCAGGAACACACACATGATCGCTTGCCTGCGGCTGTTCTCTGCCCTCTGCCTCGCTGCCTTGCTTGCAGCCTGCGCCAGCTCGCCCTCCTCCAGTCTTGGCGAACTGCCTCGCACTCCCAACGCCAGCATCGAGCAACTGCTGGATCAGGCCGCGGCCGCCAAGACTCCCGAGGAGGCCGCCACATTGCGCCTGAGCGCGGCGGATCTGGCCAACCGGCAGAACGATGCAGGCCGTGCCGCGCAGATTCTGGGTCAGGTTCAGATCGATCAGCTCAAGCCGGGGCTACAAGTGTTCGCCAGCACGCTCTCCGCCGAGCTGGCGCTGGGCCGCAATCAGCCCAAGGCCGCACTGACCGCCTTGAATCATCCGAGCATGCAACGCCTGGGCGAACTGTCCGTCGAACAGCAAGTACGCACCCATACGGTCAAAGCTCGTGCGCTGGAGGCCGATGGCCAGACGCTGGCCGCCGTGAGCGAACGCGTTTACGCCGGCCCCTTGCTGCAAGGCCCAGATGCGCTGGCGAACAACGATGCCATCTGGGCACTGGTCGCGGCATTGCCGGCTGATCAACTGCAAAGCACGGCCAATGACGACATGGGCGGATGGCTGAATCTGGCACGCTCGATCAAAGGCGCCGGCACGCTGGAACAGCAGCAGGCCGCGATCGACTCATGGAAAGCGCAGCATCCGCAGCATCCGGCAGCCCTGCAGCTGCCCACTACCCTGGCTCAGCTGCGCGCTCTGACCAGCGAGCCGCTGACCAAAATCGCCCTGCTCCTGCCGCAGGAAGGCCAGTTGGCGTCCGTCGCCAAGGCTCTGCGCGAAGGCTTCATGGCCGCGCACTTCCAGGCTCAACAGGCCGGCCAGAATCCGCCCGCGATCCAAGTGTTCGACAGTTCGCGCCTGACTTCGATGGACGAGTTCTACAATCAGGCCAAGGCTGCCGGCGTACAGCTGGTAGTCGGTCCGCTGGAAAAGAATCTGGTCAAACAGCTGAGTAGCCGCGAACAGCTGCCGATCACCACGCTTGCGCTCAACTACAGCGATGCCGGCAGCGAAGGCCCGGCGCAACTGTTCCAGTTCGGCCTGGCCGCCGAAGACGAAGCCCGTGAAGTGGCGCGTCGTGCCTGGGCCGATGGCAAGCGCAGCGCGGTCGCCATGGTGCCGAAAGGCGAATGGGGCGACCGCGTCCTGGAGGCCTTCCGCCAGAGCTGGCAGGCCAAGGGCGGTACCCTGATCGCCGCCGAACACGTCGACCAGCCGGTCGAGCTCGCCCAGCAGGTGGCCGACCTGTTCCAGCTGCGCAAGAGCGAAGGCCGTGCCCAGCGGGTGCAGAGCACTGTCGGCAGCCAGGTTGCCGCGCAGCCGGCGCGCCGTCAGGACATCGACTTCATGTTCCTGGCCGCGACCCCGCAGCAGGCGCAACAGATCAAACCGACCATGGTCTTCCAGTACGCGGGCGACGTGCCTGTCTACGCGACCTCGCACCTGTTCACCAACAGCAACGACCGCGCTCAGTACATGGACCTGAACGGCGTGCGTTTCTGCGAAACCCCATGGCTGCTGGACGCCAACGACCCGCTGCGTCAGCAGGTCACTGCGCAGTGGCCGCAGGCCTCGGGCACGCTGGGCCGCCTGTACGCGATGGGCATCGATGCCTTCCGTCTGGCGCCTCGCCTGACTCAGCTCAAGGCGCTGCCGGAAAGCCGCATCGAAGGTCTGTCCGGCAGCCTGAGCATGAGCCCGAGCCGTCGCGTGGAGCGCCAGTTGCCCTGGGCCGAGTTCGTCAACGGCCAGATCCAGCGCCTGCCCGACACCGCGCCTTGAGGCAGACCGGCACCCGCCAGCAGGCAGGGCGCGAGGCGGAAGCCTGTGCCCTGCAGCACCTGCAACGGCAAGGTCTGCAGCTGATTACGCAGAACTGGTCGTGCAGACGCGGTGAACTCGATCTAGTCATGCTTGAGGGCGATACAGTAGTATTCGTCGAAGTTCGCTACCGACGGCAGTCCGGCTGGGGTAGCGCGATGGAAAGCGTCGATTTTCGCAAGCAGGAGCGGCTGGTCATGGCCGCTCAGTCGTTTTTACAGCAGGAATCACAATGGGCCGGGCACCCCTGTCGTTTCGACGTGATCGCGCTCGAGGGAAACCCGCGCGACACCGCTCCACTGAACTGGATCAAGAACGCTTTCGACAGTTGAGTCATGCCAGCGATGCCCCAGGCACAGCCAGCACCCAGGCGACGCCCTCCACACCCGATTCAGCTATTTGTTCAAGGCAGGCCGCGCCATCCGAGCGCCGGGCAGTGTCCGCAAAACGGACGTCCCGACCAGCCGCTGTACGCTCTCATTAAGGTCACATTGATGGACATGCAATCCCGAATCCGCCGGCTCTTCCAGGCCAGCATCGACACCAAGCAGCAGGCGATGGAAGTCCTTGCGCCCTTTATCGAGCAGGCCAGCCAGGTCATGGTCAATGCCTTGCTCAATGAAGGAAAGATGCTGGCTTGCGGCAACGGCGGTTCTGCCGGGGACGCCCAGCACTTCTCGTCGGAAATGCTCAATCGCTTCGAGCGTGAGCGCCCGAGCCTGCCGGCCATCGCCCTGACCACCGACACCTCGACCATCACTTCGATCGCCAACGATTACAGCTACAACGAGGTGTTTTCCAAACAGATCCGCGCCCTGGGCCAGCCGGGCGATGTACTGCTGGCGATTTCTACCAGCGGTAATTCGGCGAACATCATTCAGGCGATCCAGGCCGCACATGATCGCGAAATGATTGTCGTAGCTTTGACGGGACGCGACGGCGGAGGCATGGCCTCGCTGCTGCTGCCCGAGGACGTGGAAATCCGCGTGCCGGCCAATGTCACCGCACGCATACAAGAAGTTCATCTGCTGGCGATCCATTGCCTTTGCGATCTGATCGACAGCCAACTGTTCGGGAGTGAAGAATGACCCTCAATCGTCTCAGTCTGGTCGTCCTGACCCTGTGCCTGGGTTTCAGCGGCTGCAGCTCGGTACTGACGGCAACGCGTGACAAGCCGATCGAAGACGACCGTGGTACACGGACCTTCGGCAGCAAGATCGACGATTCGCTGATCGAGACCAAGGCCGCGGTGAATATTTCCAAGGCGCATGCTGATCTGGCCGAAGGCTCACACATCGTTGTCACTAGCTACAACGGCATCGTATTGCTGGCAGGCCAGACGCCTCGCGCCGATCTCAAGGCCATGGCCGAGCAGGCCGCCAGCTCCGTGCAACGGGTCAAGAAGGTCAACAACGAGCTTCAGGTGATGGCGCCGTCATCCCTGCTGGCGCGTAACAACGACGCCTGGCTGACCACCAAGATCAAGACGCAGATGCTGGCCGACAATTCCATTCCAGGATCGCGCATCAAGGTTGTCACCGAGAACGGCATCGTTTTCCTGCTGGGCCTGGTCACTCAGGATGAAGCCAATCGGGCGACCAGCCTGGTGCAAGGCGTGTCGGGCGTACAGAAGATCGTGAAGCTGTTCGAGTACATCGACTGATCCGGAAAGGCAGGCATTAAAAAAGGCGATCCAACCGGATCGCCTTTTTTTTCATTTCACCACTTTCAGGCTGGGCCGCCCGCTGGGGCGCGGTGGCTCGCTGTCCGGTGGCGGAACTTCATCTTCGAATTCGATCTCCTCGTCCTCGCCCATGGGCGCTTCGAGATCGAAGACCATTCCCTGGCCGTTCTCACGGGCGTAGATGCCCAGGATGGCGGGCACGGGCACGTACAACGAGTGCGGGACGCCGCCGAAGCGGCCTTCGAAACTGACCGCTTCGTTGTCCATGTGCAGATGGCGCACGGCGCTTGGCGAAACGTTCAGGACAATCTGCCCATCATTGGCGAATCCTTGAGGGACCTGCACGGATGGGTATTCGGCATTTACCAGTACATGCGGAGTGCAATCGTTATCGACGATCCACTCATAAAGGGCACGAACCAGATAAGGGCGACTGGAGTTCATCAACGGCTCCTCAAGCCTTAGCGCATTTCACGTTCAGCGGCAGACAGACTCAGCTGAAAGGCTTCACGCGCAAAGTGGCGCTCCATGTAATCGAGCAGCGGCTTGGCGGACCGCGGCAATTCAATACCCAGAACCGGCAAACGCCAGAGTATGGGCAGTAGACAGCAATCGACGAGACTTTGCTCGTCACTCAGGAAAAAAGGTTTGTCCGCGAACAGCGGAGAAACCCCGGTGAGGCTTTCGCGCAATTCCTTGCGCGCCTGCTCACGGGCAGCCTGAGTGGTGCGCGAATCCAGAATCAGATCCACCTGACCACACCAGTCGCGCTGGATGCGGTGCATCAGCAGCCGGGTATTGCCCCGGGCCACCGGATAGACCGGCATCAGCGGCGGATGCGGATAACGCTCATCCAGATATTCCATGACCACGGTGGACTCGTACAACGCCAGGTCGCGATCGACCAGGGTCGGCACGCTGCCATAGGGGTTCACCTCCATGAGCGGAGCGGGTTGTCGCCCTGCGGCCACGTCGATGATCTCGGCGCTGACACCTTTCTCGGCGAGCACAAGGCGCACGCGGTGGGAATAGTGGTCGGCGGGGTCGGAGTAACAGGCCAACCGGTTGGTCACGCCCATGGCGATCCTCCTCGCTTGTTGAAATTTATCGAACACACAGACAAAAAGCGCCCCAGTGGCGCTTTCGATCACCCATAAATCAGGCAGGCATTCGTCGCGGGCGACAAGATAGCTCATTTACGCGATATAAATGTGCAATCTTGCGCCGCTATTCTATCCGCACTGCGTATGGGTGCTCATCGAAACGTCGCTGGAGCGCTTGTCGAACGGCTGTGCTGGTCGTTCAGTGCACGTCCTTCCAGTATTCACGCTTGAGCAGATAAGCGAATATGAAGAAGACTGCCAGATACAACAGCACGTAAGTACCGATTCGCTGGTGCTGCAGTTTAACCGGATTGGCGGAATAGGCGAGAAAGGTCACCAGATTCTTGATCTTCTCATCGAATTGTTCCTCGTTGAGGCTGCCAGTGCCCGGCACGATGGTCAGTTGATCGCACGCCTCGTGAGTCAGTGGCGCGCCGGTCAGCGGGTCGTACTGTTTCTTTCCATCCTCGACCACCTGCACCTGCTTGCAGCCGACCACCTGGCGCCCTTGCAACCCGACCAGGACGTTGGGCATGCCCACGTTCGGGAAGACCTTGTTATTGACCCCCCAAGGACGGGCGGGGTCCTCATAGAACGAGCGCAGATAGCCGTAGAGCCAGTCGGTGCCACGCACCCTCGCCACCAGGGTCAGATCCGGCGGCGCGGCGCCAAACCAGGTCTTGGCATCGCTCGACTGCATCCCGATGTTCATGTGGTCACCGATCTTGGCGCCGGAGAACACCAGCTTTTCCAGCATCAGCTCATGGGGGATTTCCAGATCATCCGCCACCCGCTCGTAGCGCTGGTATTTTGCGCTGTGACAGCCCATGCAATAGTTGACGAAGGTCCGCGCCCCATCCTGCATGGCGGCCTTGTCCGCGACGTCGATGTCCACACTTTCCAGCTCAGTCCCGTGTTCGGCTGAGAAAGCGAAGACCGGCAGGACTGCGAGAAGCCATACAACCAGTAACTTTTTCATCAGCCAGTCACCCTGTCTGGAACCGGTTTGGTCTTCTCCAGCCGGGTATAGAACGGCATCAGAATGAAGTAGGAGAAGTAGAGGAAGGTGCAGACCTGGGACAGCAGAGTGCGCCCCGGCGTGGGTGCCAGGACACCCAGCACGCCCAGCGTGACGAATGCGATGCAGAACACCAGCAACCAGATCTTGCTGATCCAGCCTTTGTAGCGCATGGACCTGACCGGGCTACGATCCAGCCACGGCAGCACGAACAGCACCGCGATGGCGGCACCCATCGCCATGACCCCCATGAGCTTGTCCGGGATGGCCCGCAGGATTGCGTAGAACGGAGTGAAGTACCAGACCGGAGCAATATGTTCAGGCGTCTTGAACGCGTTGGCCGCTTCGAAGTTCGGTTTTTCCAGGAAGTAACCGCCCATCTCCGGAAAGAAGAACACGATGGTGCAGAACACGAACAGGAAGACCGCGACGCCGACAATGTCCTTGACGGTGTAATAGGGATGAAACGGGATACCGTCCAGCGGCTTGCCGTTCTCGTCCTTGCGCTTCTTGATATCGATACCGTCGGGATTGTTCGACCCCACCTCGTGCAGTGCCAGGATATGCAGGACCACCAGTCCGAGAATCACGATCGGCAATGCCACGACATGCAAGGCGAAGAACCGGTTGAGCGTAATGCCGGAGATCAGATAGTCGCCGCGAATCCACTGGGTAAGGTCGTCGCCTATCACCGGAATCGCACCGAACAGCGAGATGATCACCTGCGCGCCCCAATAGGACATCTGCCCCCATGGCAGCAGATACCCCATGAACGCCTCGGCCATCAGTGCCAGGTAGATCAACATGCCGAATACCCAGACGAGTTCCCGCGGCTTCTGGTACGAGCCGTACAGCAACCCCCGGAACATGTGCATGTAAACCACAATGAAGAACGCCGAGGCACCTGTCGAATGCAGCAGGCGCAGAATCGAACCGTACTCCACGTCACGCATGATGTATTCCACCGATGCGAAGGCCTCTTCCGCTGTCGGCGTATAACTCATGGTCAACCACACCCCGGTCAATATCTGATTGACCAGTACCAGCAGGGCCAGGGAGCCGAAGTAGTAGAGGAAATTGAAGTTGCGAGGCGCGTAATATTTGCTGAGGTGGTCTTCCCACATTTTGCTGGCGGGGAAGCGGGCGTCTACCCAATCCATGAACTTGCTCATCACGCACCCTCCTGATCGACACCAATGACGATGACACTGTCCGACTCGTAGGAATGCGGCGGCACTGGCAGATTCAGAGGCGCGGGCTGTGCCTTGTAGACCCGGCCGGCCAGGTCGTAATGAGAGCCGTGACATGGACAGAAATAGCCGCCGACCCAGTCCTTGCCAAGGTCGGCGGGCGCAACTTCAGGACGGAAGGTCGGCGAGCAGCCGAGGTGGGTGCAGATGCCCACCAGCAGCAGGATCTCCGGCTTGATCGAGCGCAGCGCCGGATCTACGTAATCGGGCTGAACGGAGGCTTTGGATTCGGGATCGGCAAGCTGTACCGTGACCTTGCCGAGGTTGTCCAGAATTTCCTGGGTACGACGAACGATGAACACCGGCTGGCCGCGCCACTCAGCCACCATCTGCTGCCCGGCTTCGATCTTGCTGATATTGACCTTGACCGGCGCCCCGGCCGCCTTGGCCTTGGCACTGGGAAACCAGGACCCCACGAACGGGACCGCCGCCCCCACCGCTCCCGCAGCGCCCACTATCGAAGTGGTTGCCACCAGAAAGCGACGCCGGCCTGCATTCACGCCGTCATTGCTCATTCCGCCCTCTCCCATCCGCTAAGTGGCCTGTTCGAACAGGCGTCTGCTACTAACAATCTAGCTGTTATAAATTTCGCCGGATGGTAATTGAAAAACCCTTCTCCGAACAAGGTCATAAGACCTCACGAAAAGTAGGAAAGCTTGTAAACCGGGGCTTCCAGCCGTGAGTCACGTTGTCACACATAATTTACAGGCATAAAAAAACGCCCAGCTCCGGAGGAGATGGGCGTTCTTCTGGAACGAAGAGCGAATTAACGCTTCGAGTACTGCGGACGCTTACGCGCTTTACGCAGACCGACTTTCTTACGTTCAACTTCACGGGCGTCACGAGTGACGTAGCCCGCTTTACGCAGCGCGCTGCGCAGAGTCTCGTCGTACTGCATCAGAGCGCGAGTGATGCCGTGGCGGATTGCGCCAGCCTGACCACTTACGCCGCCACCGATAACGGTGACGTAGATGTCGAACTTCTCAACGGTTTCGGTCAGTTCCAGCGGCTGACGAACTACCATGCGGGCAGTTTCACGGCCGAAGAAAACGTCCAGAGAACGGTTGTTGATCGAGATGTTACCAGTGCCCGGACGCAGGAAAACGCGTGCGGTTGCGGTCTTGCGACGGCCAGTGCCGTAATTTTGAGTCGCCGACATAGTGAACTATTCCGTTAAAACTTCAGTTCTTGGGGCTGCTGAGCAGTATGAGGGTGTACAGCGCCCGCATAGACTTTCAGCTTACGATACATGTCGCGACCCAGCGGGTTCTTAGGCAGCATGCCTTTGACCGCGGTCTCGATCACGCGCTCAGGAGCTTTGTCGATCAGCTTTTCGAAGTTGATCGATTTGATCCCGCCCGGAAAACCGGAGTGAGAGTAGTAAATCTTGTCGGAAGCTTTGGCACCAGTCACACGGATCTGCTCGGCGTTGATAACGACGATGTAATCGCCAGTATCGACGTGAGGAGTGTATTCCGGCTTGTGCTTGCCACGCAGACGGCTCGCGATTTCGGTGGCCAGACGACCCAGGGTCTGACCAGCAGCGTCGACGACGAACCAGTCGCGCTTAACTGTTTCCGGTTTAGCAGTAAAAGTTTTCATTCTTTATAGCCTCAGGGGCCGCCTGAAAATGAGACGGCGGATCTTACTGAATAGTGCGTACTTTGACAAGTCAAAGGCAGCCGGAAACAGACGCTATCGGGGGCTCGGGTCAGCGCGTCCGTTATACGGCAAGATTCTTCGGCAGACGGCGCATCACTTCCACTGCAAAGAGCTGGCGGATTATACAGGCTCGGGAGATATCCTCAACCCCGAATCGCCGACTTCATGCTTTGTCATCAGAAGGAGGCTGGACAGCCCTGGCGAAACATAAGACGATCCAGCCGTTGCCTGACCAATAAACCCTATAAGAATAAAGAACATGCTCAATCAACCCTCCGCGCCCCTGCGGCGTGTAAACATTCTGGCGACCGACAATGTGTTCGCCTCGACCCTCATGCAGGCCAAGGACTTCTTCCACCTCGCCAGCCTGCGTTACAGCAAACAGCTGGGGCACGGCCTGGTGCCGGCCTTCGAGACCCGACTGGTCAGCCCGGACGGAGGCCCGGTCGGCAGTTTCAGCGCTGTCACCCTGCCCGTCGACGGCGAACTGGGCGCCTCGGACATCATCGTGATTCCGGCCTTCTGGGATGATTTCGACGGGCTATGCCAGCGCTATCCGCAGATCGTTCCCTGGCTTCGCGAGCAGCATGCCAACGGCGCGGTGCTGTGCGCCGAGGCAACCGGGGTGTTCTGGCTGGCCGAGGCAGGTCTGCTGGACGGCAAGGAAGCCACTACCTACTGGCGCTTCTTCAATGCATTCGCCGAACGCTATCCGAACGTCCTTTTGAACCAGGAGAAACATCTGACCGACGCAGAAAACCTGTACTGCGCCGGCGGCACTACATCGGCCTGCGATCTGTACATTTACCTGATCGAGCGCTTTTGCGGAGCCAGCGTCGCCCAGGCTGTGGCCCGCGACATTCTCTATGAGGTACGGCGCAACTACTCGCCAGGGAGAATCGGCTTTGGCGGTCAGAAGCTGCATCAGGACGTGATCATCTTGCAGATTCAGCACTGGCTCGAAGATCATTTCGCGGACAAGTTCCGCTTCGAGGACGTGGCCCGGGAGCACGGCATGAGCATTCGCAACTTCATGCGCCGCTTCCAGACCGCGACGGGCGACAAGCCGCTGCACTACCTGCAACGGCTGCGGATCGAAACCGCCAAGGGCCTGTTATCCGGCACGCGCAAGAGCATCAAGACCATCAGTTACGAGGTGGGTTACGACGATGCCAGCTTCTTCGCCCGGCTGTTTCGCCAGCACACCACCCTGTCGCCGAACCAGTACCGGCAGCAGTTTCAGCAGGCGGCATGAGACACCCGTCGCAGGAGCGCGCTTGCCCGCGACACATCTTAGTCGCGGGCAAGCGCGCTCCTACGGTGGATATCATGGTCAGGGCTTGTGCGCCCGCGCCAGGAACTCGTGGGACTGCATTTCCAGGAGACGGCTCAGGGTGCGCTGGAATTCGAACATCAGGCGGCCGCCCGTGTACAAGTCCTTGAGCTCCACTTCGGCGGAAATGATCAGCTTGACGTTGCGGTCGTAGAACTCGTCGACCATGTTGATGAAACGGCGAGCGATGTCGTCGGTAGCGACGTTCATCTGCTCCACGCCACTGAGCAGCACGGCGTGAAAGATCTTGCCCAGTTCGATGTAGTCGTTCTGGCTGCGCGGGCCGTCGCAGAGCTCGCGGAAATCGAACCAGGCCACGTCGTCGCAGGTTCGCAGCGCGCGGATTTCCCGGTTCTCGATGATCAGCACATCGTTTTCGATGGTCTTGGCGCACTCGGGCGTCAACGCCTTGAAACTCTTGCGCATGCTCTCCTGCGCCGCTTCGTTGAGCGGGAAATGGAACAGTTCCGCCTGTTCCAGATGACGCAAGCGATAGTCCACGCCGCTGTCGACGTTGACAATGTCGGTGTTCTGCTTGATCAGTGCAATGGCCGGCAGGAAACGCGCCCGCTGCAGGCCGTCCTTGTACAGGCCGTCCGGCACGATGTTGGACGTCGCGACCAGGGTCACCCCGTTCTTGAACAGCTCCTCCATCAAGGTGCCGAGGATCATCGCATCGGTGATGTCGGAGACGAAGAACTCGTCGAAGCAGATCACCCGCGCCTCATCGGAAAACCGTTTGGCGATGATGGTCAGCGGGTTCTTTTCGCCCTTGAGGGTCTTCATCTCTTCGTGCACACGCTTCATGAAGCGGTGGAAGTGCGTACGCACTTTCTGCTCGAACGGCAGCGCATCGAAGAATGTATCGACCAGGTAGGTCTTGCCACGGCCGACGCCGCCCCAGAAATACAATCCCTTG
The DNA here is from genome assembly GCF_036706555.1 of Pseudomonas sp. JDS28PS106. Taxonomy (NCBI): domain Bacteria; kingdom Pseudomonadati; phylum Pseudomonadota; class Gammaproteobacteria; order Pseudomonadales; family Pseudomonadaceae; genus Pseudomonas; species Pseudomonas sp. JDS28PS106. The sequence continues at coordinate 158,477 of NZ_JBAJGT010000005.1, forward strand.
ACCAGGGTCGGTTCTTTCTTGCCGAACAGCTTGCCGAACAGGCCCGGCTTGCTGTCGCTCGCCGCTACCAGATCGTCATACAGGCGTTGCAGATGACGCACAGCGTTTTCCTGCGCGGCATCGTGAAAGAAGTCCGGACGTTTCAGATCAGCTTGATATCGTTCTAAGGGCGTCATATTCGTTAGCAAAGCAACAAAAACGGGCCGTCACTGTAGCGACGGCCTCAGGTAATGGCAATCAGTCCTGTTGAGGAGCAAGCGCCGCCTTGAGCGTCTGGATCGCGACGTCGCGCGCAACCACATCGGCGAACACCGGACTGTCGGCCACGCAGGCGTCATCGACCCAAAGGGTGAAACGGTCGGACTCGGTGCGCACGTCCAGTTCACCGCCCTGCTGCAACTGCTTGCTGACCGCGCCGGCTGCCTTGCCATCAGCAAAGGAGCGGGACAGCAGCAGTTGCTCGCCGTCCGCCGCCAGCAGGCGGAAACGGAAGCTGCCATCGTCCTCGCGGAAGCTGACGAAGCGCGCGCCCTTGACTGCTTTTTTCTTGCCCGATTCGGCCGCCTGGACCACGTTGCGGAACGAGCGAAGACCGACCGCTTCACGCAGCTCTTCCAGAAACGGCGTAGCGGCGCGACGTGCCTTCTGAGCACCTGTCAGCAGAATGTCTTCCAGATCCGCGGGACGCTGGATCAGGGCGTTGTAGGTTTCGCGCGCCTCGCCCAGCTCGCCATCGAGCAGGTTGAACAGACGGCTCTTGGCCTCGCCCCAGCCCAGACCCTGCAACAGTTCGTCGCGGAAGCCGGCGCTCTGCTCCGGCGTGGCGAATGCCTGATAAAGCGTGAACAGGTGGGAGTTGTCCGGATCCTTGGCCTCGCCGGGCGCCCGTGAGTCGGTGACGATACGGGCGATGGCGTCCTTCATGTCCTTGGCGTTACTGAACAGAGGAATGGTGTTGTCGTAGCTCTTGGACATCTTGCGCCCGTCGAGCCCCGGCAAGGTGGCGACGCTTTCCTCGATCAGCGCCTCGGGCATGACGAAGAACTCTTTGCCGTTGCCGAACAGATGGTTGAAGCGCTGGCCGATATCGCGCGCCATCTCGACGTGCTGGATCTGATCGCGCCCGACCGGAACCTTGTGAGCGTTGAACATCAGAATGTCGGCGGCCATCAGCACGGGGTAGCTGTACAGGCCCATGGTGACGCCCGCGTCGGGGTCTTCGCCGGCCTCGACGTTCTTGTCGACGGATGCCTTGTAGGCATGCGCCCGGTTCAGCAGGCCCTTGCCCGCCACACAGGTCAGCAGCCAGGTAAGTTCGGGAATCTCGGGAATGTCGGACTGGCGATAGAAGGTTACGCGCTCCGCATCCAGCCCGGCGGCCAGCCAGGTGGCGGCGATTTCCAGACGCGAGCGCTGGATGCGCAGCGGGTCATCGCATTTGATCAGGGCGTGGTAGTCGGCCAGAAAGTAGAACGAGTCCACTCCAGGCTGACGGCTGGCGACGACGGCCGGGCGAATGGCGCCGGCATAGTTGCCCAGGTGAGGCGTGCCGGTGGTGGTGATACCGGTCAGAATACGAGTGGTCATGGCGGGTCGCTTATCCAGGTGCTGCAATCAGTTCGAGAGGCGTGGCACGACCAGTTCTTTCAGGTCGGTGAGCTTGCCGTGAAAAAAGTGTCCGCATTCTGCCACTTTCAGCAGCTCATGGGGGCGTTGCAGCGCAGCGGACCAGTCGTAGACCGTCTGCGGATCGATGACCTCGTCGCTTTCCGGCTGGATGACGGTCAGCGGGCAGTTGTCGGGCAATACGCTGTGATCCTGCAAGCGCGAGGCAGCGGCCGCCACCAGGAACAGGTGGGTGAGTTGCTCGCCCTGCGCTTCCAGCCGACCGCCCAGATTGGCCGCCACGTAACCGCCGAAGGAAAAGCCGAACAGGGTCATAGGCAGGTCGGGTTGCTGATCCCGCAGCCACTTCGCCGCAGCCTGAGCGTCGTCGATCTCGCCGGGGCCGGCCACGGAAACACCGGCACTGGCGCCCACGCCCCGGTAATTGAAACGCAAGGTGATCAGCCCTTGGTCGCGCGCGGTACGCTGCAACGTCGAGACCACTTTATTGAGCATGGTCCCACCCTGAATCGGGTTAGGATGGCAAATCAGGGCGACACCCCGGGCATCCGGCACGTCCTGGTACAGCGCTTCAAGCTGGCCCTCGGGGCCATCGATAAAAACGGGGGTCTCACGCATGGGCAAAATAGAACTCCGTGACCTCGAAATGGGTCGACTCGTCTAGCTGAATGTCTGTGGCTGGCATATCAACGACGCGTCGCGGGTATACAGCGCAGGTTCGAGCCGTTAACGTAAAGCAAAGCCGTTTATAGAGGAAGGACTCGTGGAACACTCGCTCTTAGTTTGGTTGTTGCCGACCCTCGCCCTGGTCGCCGGTGTCGTCATTGGCTTCCTGGTCGCACGTCTGCTGCCCAACACCGTTCCGAACAGCACCCAGCGCCAGCTGGATGACATTCAGGAGCGTTTCGATGCCTATCAGAACGAGGTGGTCACTCACTTCAACAGCACGGCTAACCTGGTCCAGAAACTGTCGCAAAGCTATCACGACGTACAAAAGCACCTCGCCGATGGCGCCAATCACCTGGCTCTCGACGAAATGACCCGCCAGCGCCTGCTGGCAGCGCTGCACCCGGACGCCAACACCGCGCCCCGCGACCGCCTGACACCGCCTCGCGACACCGAAGCGCCAAAGGATTACGCGCCGAAGTCGCCTAATACCCCAGGCATGCTTGACGAGCATTACGGCTTGAAGAAATAACGCCGGACCCGCCACCCGAAAAGCCCGCCCTCCGCTCTGGAGGGCGGGCTTTTTCATTGCCGTCGTCATCTCCACCGCTTCGCGGATAAATCCGCTCCTACAAGCCCTACGCAACCGTAGGAGCGGCTTCAGCCGCGAAACCAGTGGCCAGACGATAAAGATCGTGGATCCGTGCATCCATCGCGCCCGACCTGAGCGTCAACCAGAAATCTCCTACAGTCTTTAGGGACCACACAACCTGCCAACCCTTGATGCTCGCCTCTATTCTCTGCGCAACCAAGGAGGACACTCATGAAAGTGCTGAAAATAGTGTTGAGCTGCCTGTTGCTGTCTGGATGCGTGTCGGGAGACTGCGTCAATAACTGCTATATCTGGGGCAAACAAGATCTTGAGCTTCTGCACAAATGCAACATGGACCCAATGAGATCTGACTGCCCAGTACAGCTTTGATGCAATTCAGAACTTGTGTATCCACACGGGATAAGGCCCCCATATCGGCGACCTTTTCAATTTAGTCCGCCCCGGCTGAAACCCAAAGCGAGCCCACAGGAGATCGCCATTGCGACCATCGTAGATAACCAGGTTCCCGTCATCCTGCATCGACATATAGCTGTGATACCAGTAGGACTTGTCTCTGGTGTGAGTGCTCTCAGCAATCCAAAGCCTGGACCTCGCGGGATCGTAGAGAAATGCACTCTTGCTCACCACCAGCCACGGTGCGCCTTTCGGTTTCCGGGAAAGCGTACTGCTATGAGGCTGATTCCCATCAGCGACCCAGACAATCGCACCATGGTCTTTGATAACCAGATTCCCGTCAGCCAGACGACAAAGATCGTGGATTCGTGCACTCCATCGCGCCCGACCTGAGCGTCAACCAGAAATCTCCTACAGTTTTTGCGGACCACACAACCTGCCAACCCTTGATGCTCGCCTCTATTCTCAGCGCAACCAAGGAGGACACTCATGAAAGTGCTGAAAATAATGTTGAGCTGCCTGTTGCTGGCAGGCTGTGTGGCGGGAGACTGCATCAAGAACTGCTATTGGTATGGGACCACAAACCTTCCTCTCAAATACAAGTGCGACATGGATTCCTATCATCCGGATTGCCCTGTCAATCGTTGAGACGCCTTTTCCGAAATCATCCAGAACGTAGAATCAACATTATGCGAAGCATATTTATAGTGGCCTGCCTGACTTTGTCGGGATGCGTGTCCGGCGATTGCTCTGAGGACTGCTACATCATCGAGCTTCGCAAAGCAGATGAGCGCCTAAGCTTTAAATGCGAAAGCACACAATTTCATCCGCATTGCGAAAGGCACTGACACTTCAACGCTACTGGAACTAGAACAAGTCAAACCTGTATATAGTCTGTTCTGGAGTTTTAAACAAAACCTTGAGTCTATTGTTTTGGACTGTGATCGCCCAGGTTCGAAACCAAAACGAGCCCAGCGCAGCTCTCCCGCGCGGCCGTCATAAATGACTAAATTCCCGTCATCCTGGATAGACATGTGACTGTGATACCGATAAGACTTGTCAAGGGTATCCGTGCTGCGGGCAAGCCATAAACGTTTTCTCGCCGGGTCGTACAGGAATCCACTGTTGCTGACGACCAGCCAAGGTGCGCCTTTGATTTTTGTGGAGAGCGTACTGCTATGAGCCTGATTCCCGTCAGCGACCCAGACGATCGCACCATGGTCTTTGATAACCAGATTCCCGTCGCTGTGAAGATCCAGACGAAATCTGCCATTAGGCGAAAGAAGAAACTGCCCAGCGGTCAGCATTTGATTAGGCGGCAAGATCGAGGAGCCGCTATTTAGAAACGACGAGTATTTAATGCTCATTTGATTGCCTCGAAAGCAAGTGGCTTGAGCACTCAGACAATCACCGTCCACTTCCGCATGTGCGTTATATATTCACCACCCCGAAAATGATCGAACATGGTCGCGGGCAAGCGCGCTCCTACAGCTGTAGGAGCGCGCTTGCCCGCGACGAACGATGACGCAGTACAACGTCATATCTCACTTGAACCAACTGATCATAAAAAAGCCCCGCCCGGACGCTTGTCCGGGCGGGGCTTTCAGCAGCGTTGCGATCAGATCGCGCCGCGGCTGCGCAGCAGTTCCAGCACTTGCTTGACGCCCTCTTCCACGCTCGACGTCTGGGTGTCGATCACCAGATCGGCATTCAGCGGCACGTCATACGGGAAGGACTCGCCAGGGATGTTGTCGCCCTCGGCGGCATACAGGCCTTGCGGGTCACGTTCGCGGCAGGCGCTTGGCGATGCCTGGACGTAGACGGTCAGCAGGCGGTCGGCGCCGATCAGTGCCTTGGCGCGTTCGCGGCCTTCGGCATCCGGCGCGACGAACGCCGCCAGGGTCATCAAGCCGGCTTCGTTGAACTGGCGAGCGACATGCGCCGCACGGCTCCAGTTCTCGGCGCGGCCGGCACGGTCCTGTGGCAGACCCTTGTTCAGGTCTTGACGCAGATTCTGGCCATCCAGCACGTAGACTGCCCGGCCCATGTCGAACAGTTTGCGCTCGACCGCATAAGCCAAAGTGCTCTTGCCAGCGCCAGACAAGCCGCTGAACAGCACGGTCGCCGGTTGCTGGCCGAAGCGCTGGGCGCGCTCCTCGGTCGAAACATGCGCCGACTCGCCATGATGATTCGAGCCGCCGGCACCGGTCGCCCTGGCGATGATCATGCCAGCCGCAACGGTTCCATTGGTCAGGCGGTCGATGACGATGAAGGCGCCGGTCGTGCGGTTGCTCTCGTAGCCATCCAGCGCAATGGGCGCGTCGAGGCTGATCTTGACGCGTCCGATCTCGTTGAGCTGCAGCGAGCTCGCCGGCCCTTCGATCAGCGTGTTCACATCCACACGATGGGTGATGCTGGCAATCGAGCCGGGCACATAGCTGGTAGCGCGCTTGATGTCATACTTCTTGCCCGGCAGCATGGGCTCTTCAGCCATCCACACCAGCATGGCGTCGAAGGCGTCGCTGACCTGTGGAACATTGTCGGCATGCACCAGCAGGTCGCCACGGGACACGTCGATCTCGTCCTCGAGCGTCAGGGTGACAGCCTGGCCGGGGCCTGCGTGCTCCAGCTCGCCATCGAAGGTGACGATGGACTTCACACGGCTGCCCTTGCCCGATGGCAGGGCAACGACTTCATCACCCTTGCGCACGATACCGCTGGCCAGCGTACCGGCGAAGCCACGGAAGTTCAGGTTCGGGCGATTGACGTACTGCACCGGGAAACGCAGGTCCGCATAGTTGCGATCGCTGGCGATTTCGACGGTTTCGAGGATTTCCATCAGCGACTGGCCGGTGTACCAGGGCGAGCGCTCGCTCTTGTTCACGACGTTGTCGCCCTTGAGCGCCGACATCGGAACGAATGCCATGGTGGTCGGCTTGAACGCCAGACCTTCGGCGAACTTCAGATAGTCGGCCTTGATCGACTCGAACACGCTTTCGTCGAAGCCGTTGAGGTCCATCTTGTTGATGGCGACCACAATGTGCTTGATGCCCAGCAGCGAGGCGATATAGCTATGGCGGCGGGTCTGGGTCTGCACGCCATAACGGGCGTCGACCAGAATGATCGCCAGATCGCAGGTCGACGCGCCGGTCGCCATGTTGCGCGTGTACTGCTCATGGCCGGGGGTGTCGGCGATGATGAACTTGCGCTTGGCGGTGGAGAAATAACGATACGCGACATCGATGGTGATGCCCTGCTCACGCTCGGCCTGCAGGCCGTCCACCAGCAAGGCGAGGTCAACCTCTTCGCCAGTGGTGCCGGATTTCTTCGAGTCGCGGGTTATGGCTTCCAGGTGATCTTCATAGATCATCTTGGAGTCGTGCAGCAGGCGCCCGATCAGGGTGCTCTTGCCATCATCGACGTTGCCGCAGGTCAGGAAGCGCAGCATTTCCTTGCGTTCGTGCTGGCCCAGATAGGCGAGGATGTCCTCGCTGATCAAATCGGATTGGTGACTCATAGCGTTAAAGCTCCAAGCTGTAAGCTTCAAGGGGCAAGCTTGTCGGCGTACAACCAGTCAGAAAATCTGTTAATTCAAGTGAGCTTCGGGCCGCAGCCCGGAGCCATGCACTTGCCGCTTAGAAATAGCCCTGGCGTTTCTTCTCTTCCATGGAGCCGGCGCCGTCGTGGTCGATGACCCGGCCCTGGCGCTCGGAAGTCCGCGTCAGCAGCATTTCCTGAATGATGTCGGTCAGGCTGGTGGCTTCCGACTCGACGGCACCGGTCAGCGGGTAGCAGCCCAAGGTACGGAAACGCACCTTCTTCTTGACGATGCGCGCCTTTTCCTCGTCGGTCAGATGCTCGAGGATCCGGTCGTCGTCGATCATGATCAGCGTGCCGTTCTTCTCGATCACGTCGCGCTCGGCCGCGAAATACAGCGGTACGATCGGGATGCCTTCGAGATAGATGTACTGCCAGATGTCCAGCTCGGTCCAGTTCGACAGCGGGAATACGCGAATCGATTCGCCCTTGTTGACGTTGCCGTTGTAGACGTTCCACAGCTCGGGACGCTGGTTCTTCGGATCCCAGCGGTGCTTGCTGTCGCGGAAGGAATAGACACGTTCCTTGGCCCGGGACTTTTCCTCGTCGCGGCGGGCGCCGCCGAAGGCTGCGTCGAAACCATGCTTGTCCAGTGCCTGCTTGAGGCCCTCGGTCTTCATGATGTCGGTGTGCTTGGCGCTGCCGTGGGTGAACGGGTTGATGCCCTGCGCCACACCATCGGGGTTGACGTGGGTGATCAGGTCCAGGCCCATCTCCTCGACCATCTTGTCGCGGAAACGATACATTTCCTGGAATTTCCAGCGCGTGTCCACGTGCATGACCGGAAACGGCAGCTTGCCTGGGAAAAAGGCCTTGCGCGCCAGGTGCAGCATCACGGCCGAATCCTTGCCGATCGAGTACAGCATCACCGGGTTATCGAACTCGGCGGCGACCTCGCGGATGATGTGGATGCTCTCCGCCTCCAGCTGTTTCAGATGCGTCAGTTTGTCGACCATGGGTACTCACGGATTGCAGTTCGTTATGGACCGGGCGCAAGCCCGGGGCGGCCAGCGGGCCGTGTTCGAGCCGGGCACTTTATCATGCCGGAGACACGCAGATCAGCGCGCCCGCTATATCGAAACGATCTATCGATATGCCGACATGTTTGGACGCTCAGATCGGATTCGAGCAGTCGATGAAGATGTGCTCCACCGCGAAACGCCTTGCCAGGTAGTCGCCCAGTGCCTGTACGCCGTAGCGTTCGGTGGCATGGTGGCCCGCGGCGATGAAGCTGACATCGTTTTCGCGAGCGCTGTGGAAAGTCTGCTCCGAGGCTTCGCCGCTGATGAACAGATCGACCCCTTCGCGGATCGCCTGATCGATATAGCCTTGCCCACCGCCGGTGCACCAGCCGACCCGACGAATCATCTGACTGCCCTCTACAAGCAGTGGCTCGCGGCCCAATGCTTCCTGCACTCGCCGGGCAAAGTCACGAGGCGTCATCGGCTCGGCCAGCGAACCGACCAGGCCCACGACGCGCGGATTGTCCGGGTCCAGCGGCCCTTCGACGGTGATGTCCAGCTGACGCGCAAGTTGCACGTTGTTACCGACGTCCGGATGCACATCGAGCGGGAGATGGTAAGCCAGCAGGCTGATATCGTGCTTGAGCAAGGTCTTGAGCCGGCGCTGTTTCATACCGGTCACGCAAGGGTTCTCACCCTTCCAGAAATAGCCATGGTGAACCAGGATCAGATCCGCCTGCGCCTCGACCGCCGCGTCCAGCAGCGCCTGACTGGCAGTGACGCCGCTGACGATTCTCATCACCTGCGGACGGCCCTCGACCTGCAAGCCGTTCGGGCAGTAATCCTGGATCTGCGCACTGTTGAGATAGCGGTCGGCTTCTTCGACCAGGGTGCTCAGGGCAACAGCCATAAAAGACTCCTAAATATGCAGTTCAGAGCTGCTTTGTACTCGTATAATGCCCGCCATTATGGCGCGCCTGTCACAAATAATTTCGCGCCTGCCACTCTCAGGACTTGCTCAATGTTCAAGGCACTGCGCTTTTTCGGCTGGCCGTTGCTGGTCGGTGTGCTAATCGCCCTGCTGGTTATTCAGCGTTTTCCAGAATGGGTCGGGTTGCCCAGACTCGACGTCAATCTGCAACAGGCCCCCCAACCCACCAACATCCTGCAAGGCCCTTCCTCATACGCCGATGCGGTCAGTGCCGCCGCGCCGGCCGTGGTCAATCTCTACACCACCAAGATGATCAACAAGGGCAACAATCCGCTCTTCGAAGATCCTCAATTCCGACGCTTTTTCGGCGACAACGCGCCTAAACAGAAGCGCATGGAGTCGAGTCTGGGTTCGGGCGTGATCATGAGCCCCGAAGGCTATCTATTGACCAACAACCACGTCACCACGGGGGCCGATCAGATCGTGGTCGCGCTCAAGGACGGTCGGGAAACCATCGCCCGGGTCATCGGCAACGACCCGGAAACCGATCTGGCGGTCCTCAAGATCGATCTCAAGGACCTGCCGGCGATCACCATTGCGCGCTCGGACGCGATTCGCATCGGCGACGTTGCACTGGCGATCGGTAACCCGTTCGGCGTCGGTCAGACGGTAACCATGGGCATTATCAGCGCGACCGGGCGTAACCAGCTCGGCCTGAATACCTACGAAGACTTCATCCAGACCGACGCGGCAATCAACCCCGGCAACTCCGGCGGCGCCCTGGTGGATGCCAGCGGCAACCTGACGGGCATCAACACGGCCATCTTTTCCAAGTCCGGCGGTTCCCAAGGGATCGGTTTTGCGATTCCGACCAAGCTGGCGATGGATGTCATGAAATCGATCATCGAGCACGGTCAGGTGATTCGTGGCTGGCTGGGGATCGAAGTGCAACCCTTGACCCAGGAACTGGCCGAGTCGTTCGGCCTCAAGGACCGGCCGGGGATCGTGGTGGCGGGCATTTTCCGCGATGGTCCGGCGCAGAAGGCCGGCCTGCAACTGGGTGACGTGATCCTGAGCATCAACGGCGAGCCGGCCGGCGACGGGCGCCGCTCGATGAACCAGGTGGCCCGCACGCGACCCAAGGACAAGATCGCGATCGACGTGATGCGCAATGGCAAGGAGCTTCGCCTGAACGCCGAAGTCGGCATGCGTCCACCGCCGGCACCCGCCGCGCCCGCTCCGGCGTCGGCACCCGCCGCTCGCTAAAGAAAATGCCCCCGTGGGGGCATTGACCTCAGAGTTCGCCCAACGCTTCGAGCAACGCTTCGTGTTGCTCGGGCGTACCGATGCTGATGCGCAGGAACTGGGCGATTCTTTCCTGCTTGAAGTGGCGCACGATCACGCCGTGCTCGCGCACTTTGGCCGCCAGTCCGGCCGCGTCATGCTTCGGATGACGGGCGAAGATGAAGTTGGCCGCCGACGGCAGCACCTCGAAGCCCTTGGCCTGCAATTGCCCGACCAGCACTTCGCGGCTCTCGATCACGGCCTTGCAGGTCGACTCGAAATAATCGCGATCTTCGAAGGCTGCCGCGCCACCCACGTTCGCCAGACGGTCCAGCGGGTAGGAGTTGAAGCTGTTCTTGACCCGCTCCAGCGCTTCGATCAGGTCCGGATGCCCGACCGCCAGACCGACCCGCAGGCCCGCCAGTGAACGCGACTTGGACAGTGTCTGGGTGACCAGCAGGTTCGGATAGCGGTCGACCAGCTTGATCGCAGTCTCGCCACCAAAATCGATATAAGCCTCGTCCACCACCACGACCGATTCCGGGTTCGACTCGACGATACGCGCAACTGCTTCGAGCGGCAGCAGGCAGCCGGTCGGTGCATTCGGGTTGGGGAAGATGATCCCGCCGTTCGGCCGCGAATAGTCCTCGACACGAATCTGGAACTGCTCGTCCAGCGGAACGGCCTCATGATCGATGCCGTACAGGCCGCAATAGACCGGGTAGAAGCTGTAGCTGATATCCGGGAACAGCAGCGGTTTGTCGTGCTGGAACAGCGCGTGAAAGATGTGCGCCAGGACTTCGTCGGAGCCGTTGCCGACGAACACCTGGTTGCTTTCCACACCGTAGTAGCCAGCTACCGCCTGCTTGAGCTGGTCGCTGTTCGGATCGGGATACAAACGCAGGTCGTCGTTCAGCGCGGCACGCATCGCCTCGATGGCACGGGGCGAAGGGCCATAGGGATTTTCATTGGTGTTGAGCTTGATCAACCGCGTCAGCTTGGGCTGCTCGCCCGGCACGTAAGGCACCAGGCGGCTGACGAAAGGGCTCCAGAATTTGCTCATATCAGCTGTTTTCCTTGGTGTCGACGAGGGTCCAGTCCGGATCGGTGATGCGGTACTCGGCGCTGCGCGCGTGACCGCTCAAGGATTCGCCGCGGGCCAGTACCGAAGCGGTCTTGCCCAGTTCGGACGCGCCCTGAGGCGAGCAGTAGATGATGGAAGAGCGCTTCTGGAAGTCGTAGACACCCAGCGGCGACGAGAAGCGCGCGGTGCCGGAGGTCGGCAACACGTGGTTGGGGCCCGCGCAGTAATCGCCCAGCGCTTCGGAGGTGTGACGACCCATGAAAATCGCCCCGGCGTGGCGAATCTGCGGCAACCAGGCCTCCGGATCGGCGACCGACAGTTCAAGGTGTTCCGGCGCGATGCGGTTGGCGACTTCGATGGCCTGCTGCATGTCGGCCACCTTGATCAGGGCGCCGCGGCCGTTGATCGATGTTTCGACGATAGCGGCGCGATCCATGGTCGGCAGCAACCTGGCGATGCTTTGCGCCACCTGATCGAGAAACGCAGCGTCCGGGCTGACCAGAATCGCCTGGGCATCCTCGTCGTGCTCGGCCTGGGAAAACAGGTCCATGGCGATCCAGTCCGGATCGGTCTGTCCGTCGCACACCACGAGAATTTCGGACGGTCCGGCAATCATGTCGATCCCGACCTGACCGAACACGTGACGCTTGGCTGTTGCCACATAGATGTTGCCAGGACCGACCACCTTGTCGACCTGCGGAACGCTTTCGGTGCCATAGGCAAGCGCGGCAACCGCCTGGGCTCCGCCGATGGTGAACACCCGGTCGACGCCCGCGATGCAGGCTGCGGCCAGTACCAGCTCGTTGATCTCGCCGCGCGGAGTCGGCACGACCATCACGACCTCGTTCACGCCCGCCACCTTGGCGGGAATGGCGTTCATCAGCACCGATGAAGGATACGACGCCTTGCCGCCCGGCACATACAGGCCGGCGCGATCCAGCGGCGTGACTTTCTGGCCCAGCACCGTGCCATCGGCTTCGGTGTAGCTCCAGGAGTCCTGCTTCTGCTTCTCGTGATAGCTGCGCACGCGCTGGGCGGCCTTTTCAAGCGCTTCGCGTTGCGCGGAACTGATGCGGGTCAGCGCCAGTTCGAGTCGTTCACGCGGCAGGATCAGGTCTGCCATTGAAGCGGCCTGCAGACCGTCAAAACGCTGGGTGAACTCCACCAGCGCCGCGTCACCGCGCTCGCGTACGGCCTTGATGATGTCGAGGACCCGCTGATTGACCGAGTCGTCGGACACACTTTCCCAGCTCAACAGATGATCCAGATGTCGGGCGAAATCCGGATCAGCGGCATCGAGTCGGCGTATTGCAGTGGAAGCGGTCATAGCGGGGCCTCGGTAATTGGCGGATGCTCAGGAGCCTAAAGCTACCAAGCTATCCGCGCAGGCACCTGAGAAATCTGGCTATGACACGGATAGCTGGACGCGACTCAAGGTCGCGTGATCAGATCAGCCGCGGTGTCGCGACTCCACTGCTTTGCGCAGGGTGTCGATCAGCGCCTGGATGCGGGCGTGCTGCATTTTCATGGATGCCTTGTTGACCACCAGACGCGAGCTGATGGTCGCGATCAGTTCCTGCGGTTCAAGGCCGTTGGCGCGCAGGGTGTTGCCGGTGTCCACGACATCAATGATCTTGTCGGCCAGGCCGATCAGCGGCGCCAGTTCCATCGAGCCGTACAGCTTGATGATATCGACCTGACGGCCCTGCTCGGCATAGTAACGCTTGGCAACGTTGACGAACTTGGTCGCCACGCGCAGGCGTCCTTTCGGCTCGACAGCACCGACGGCGCCAGCGGTCATCAGCTTGCACTTGGCAATCTGCAGGTCCAGCGGCTCATAGAGGCCCTGACCACTGTACTCCATCAGCACATCCTTGCCCGCTACGCCCAGGTCGGCGGCGCCGTGCTCGACGTAAGTCGGTACGTCGGTGGCACGCACGATCAGCAGACGGACGTCCGGCTGGGTCGTGGGAATGATGAGCTTGCGGCTCTTGTCCGGATTCTCGGTCGGCACGATGCCCGCTTCGGCGAGAAGCGGCAGCGTGTCGTCAAGGATACGGCCCTTGGACAATGCGATGGTCAACATGGAAAACGTAAGTCCTTATCAGGAAACTCTTGTCGTGACGCAAGCCGCGCGCGCCCGAGCGAGCGCGGCGGCCTATTCGCTACAGTCCTAGCCCGGAACGCGACGAATCTTCGCGCCCAGCATCTGCAGCTTCTCCTCGATGCATTCGTAGCCACGATCGATGTGGTAAATGCGATCGATCAGGGTGTCGCCCTCGGCCACCAGAGCCGAAATGACCAGGCTGGCCGACGCACGCAGGTCGGTCGCCATGACGGGCGCGCCCTTGAGGCTCTCGGTACCGGTCACGATCGCGGTATTACCCTCGACCTGGATGTGCGCGCCCATGCGGTGCATTTCATACACGTGCATGAAGCGGTTTTCGAAGATGGTCTCGATCACGGCGCCAGTGCCTTCGGCTACGGCATTGAGCGAGATGAACTGGGCCTGCATGTCGGTCGGGAACGCCGGGTACGGCGCGGTGCGCACGTTGACCGCCTTGGGACGCTTGCCGTGCATGTTCAGCTCGATCCAGTCGTTGCCGGTCGTGACTTCCGCGCCGGCTTCCTGAAGCTTGAGCAGTACAGCTTCGAGAATGGTCGGATCGGTGTCCTTGACCTTGACGCGCCCGCCGGTGATGGCGGCAGCGACCAGGTAAGTGCCGGTTTCGATACGGTCGGGCATCACCTTGTAGGTGGCCGACCCCAGACGCTCGACGCCATCGATAGTGATGGTATCGGTGCCGGCGCCCTGGATCTTCGCGCCCATGGCGATGAGGAAGTTCGCCAGGTCGACGACTTCCGGCTCGCGCGCGGCGTTCTGCAGAACGCTGCGGCCCTTGGCGAGCGCGGCGGCCATCATGATGTTCTCGGTACCAGTCACGCTGACGGTATCGAAGAAGAAGGTCGCGCCACGCAGGCCGCCTTCCGGAGCCTTGGCCTTGATGTAGCCGCCTTCGACATCGATGATCGCGCCCATGGCTTCCAGACCGCGGATGTGCAGATCGACCGGACGCGAACCGATAGCGCAGCCACCCGGCAGCGCGACTTCCGCCTCACCGAAGCGGGCGACCATCGGCCCCAGCACCAGGATCGACGCACGCATGGTCTTGACCAGTTCGTACGGCGCAACCAGCGTCTTGATGGTGCGTGGATCGATCTCGACGCTCAGCTTCTCGTCGATGATCGGCTCGATACCCATGCGACCGAACAGCTCGATCATGGTGGTGATATCGTGCAGGTGCGGCAGGTTCTGAACGGTGACCGGGCCATCGGCCAGCAGGGTCGCGGAAAGAATCGGCAGCGCCGAGTTCTTCGCGCCGGAAATGCGGATTTCGCCATCGAGACGAGCACCGCCGGTAATAATCAGTTTATCCATTAGAATCTCGACACCAATTTGGTCAGGTGCGCTCGGCCCAGGCAGCGCGGCTGAAGAATTTCATAGTGACCGCGTGGATGCTGCCATCGGCGATCCAAGGGTTCAAATGGGCATAAATCTGTTGCTGACGCTTGACAGGACTCAGGCTGGCCAGCTCGTCACTGATAATGTTCAGCTGGAAGTTGCAGCCTTCGCCTTCGACTTCCACCTTGATTTCGGGCAGCTTTCCTTCAAGGAAGCTCTTAACTTCTACAGCCTGCATGCTTAACCTCGATCGGCGCCGGACGCGCGCGGGTCGGCCATCATACAAAAAAGCCCTTGCTATGCGAACCCCGACCTCGGGGCGCCAGACAAAGGGCTTTTCTGTCACGACCTTGTTAATGGATGTCCAGCAACTCGCTCAGACCGGACACTTGGGCAATCTTGCGCATGTCGTCGGGCAGCGACTGCACCCGAATCGACTTGCCGGCTTCGCTGGCGTCGCGCATGAACGCCAGCACCAGGGCCAGGCCGACGCTGCTGGATTTCTCGACTCCGGAGCAGTCCAGCGTCAGTTCCCGCAGCTCACCCGCCTTGATCAACGCGGCGCCCTGCTTGCGAAGCTCGGGGCCGGTACGATAATCCAGCACACCGACCAGCCTCAGCTCGCCCGGCCCCGCGAGACGGACCGCGGACTCGCTCATTGCGTCGCCTTCTGGGCAGCATCATCGGTGGTCTGCTTGGCCTTGGCGACTTCACCGGCCCAACCATCGATGGTCTTGTCCAGATCGTTGCCATTGCGCTGCATGGCGTCGGCGAACTGATCACGGAACAGCTTGCCGATGTTGATGCCGTTGATGATCACGTTGCGCACTTTCCACTCGCCCGAGATTTTCTCCAGGGTGTAGGACACAGGGTAGACCGCGCCGTTGTTGCCCTTGACCTGCATTTCCACGCTCGTGCGGTCGGCGCCTTCATCCTTGGCAGGCGATACGGTAATGCCCTGGTTGTTGTATTCGAGCAAGGCATTGCCGTAGAACTGCATCAGGCTGCGCTTGAAGTTTTCCTGAAAGCGCTGCATCTGCTCAGGGGTCGCCTTGCGGGAGTACTTGACCGTCATGATGCTGCGCGAGATGCCGTCGGCATCCACGGCAGGACCCACGATACGGTTCAATGCATCATAGAAAGCGCTTGGATTAGCCTTGTACTGCGCTCTGTTTTGTTCCAGGTCGCTCAGCAATTCCTTGGTGGTGCGATCCACCAGGTCATGGGCGGAGGTGGCGGCCGCCGCATTGGCCATCAGTGGCAGGGCAGCCAGCAATACCAGCAGGCCACGGCGCAGAATAGAGATCATTTGAAGCTCCTCACTTGGCGTCTTTACTCACTGTATTGAGCAGGAATTTACCGATCAGGTCTTCCAGCACCAGCGACGACTGAGTGTCATGGATGGTCGCGCCATCCTTGAGCAGCGCATCGTCGCCGCCGACGCTGATACCCACATATTTTTCACCCAGCAGGCCCGCCGTCAGGATCGACGCAGTGGAATCGGAAGGCAGGTTATCGACCTTCTTTTCGATTTCCAGGGTGACACGACCGGTGAAGGTATCGCGATCCAGATCGATCGCGGTCACCTTGCCGATCGTGACGCCCGCCATGCTTACCTTGGCTCTGACAGTCAAACCGGCGATATTGTCGAAATAGGCGTAAAGTTTATAGCTGTCGTTGGCTGCACTGGTGGTCAGGCCGCTGACCTTCAGCGCCAGCAGCAACAGGGCCAGTATGCCGGCCAGCAGGAAAAGGCCGACCCCGGTTTCGATGGCGCGGTTTTGCATCAGAAATCTCCAAACATCAAGGCGGTCAGAATAAAGTCCAGGCCCAGCACGGCCAGCGATGCATAGACGACCGTCCTGGTCGTGGCACGGCTGATCCCTTCGGAAGTGGGTTCGCAGTCATATCCCTGGAACACGGCGATCCAGGTCACCACGAAAGCGAATACGACGCTCTTGATCACCCCATTGAGCACATCGCCCTGAAAAGACACGCTGTTCTGCATGTTCGACCAGAACGAACCTTCGTAGACGCCCAGCCAGTCGATGGCGACCCACGAGCCGCCCCAGATGCCGACCACGCTGAAGATCATCGCCAGAACCGGCAACGAGATGAACCCGGCCCACAGACGCGGCGCGACGATGTATTTGAGCGGGTCGACACCGATCATTTCCAGGCTCGACAATTGCTCGGTGGATTTCATGTTGCCGATTTCGGCGGTCAGCGCCGACCCGGCACGGCCGGCGAACAGCAGTGCGGTTACCACTGGCCCCAGCTCGCGCAGCAGTGTCAAGGCAACCATCTGCCCGACTGCCTGCTCGGAACCGTACTTGGTCAGGATGCTATAACCCTGAAGCGCCAGCACCATGCCGATGAACATCCCCGACACCACGATGATGACCAGCGACATTACGCCAACGGAGTACAACTGCCTGACCAGCAGCTGGAAGCTGCCGCCGATCCCGTCGCGACCCAGCAACGCATGGCCCAGAAACAACCCTGAACGTCCAAGTACGGTGACGATGTCCAGAGCCGAACGCCCCAGCAGGCGAACGCGGTCCATCAATGACTTTCTGCGCATCAGCGCTTCCCCAACAGAGCTTCGCGGAAATCCGGCGCCGGATAATGGAATGGCACGGGGCCGTCCGGCTCGCCGGTCATGAATTGGCGGATGCGCGGGTTGTCCGAACTCATCAGTTCCTGAGGCGTGCCCTGCCCCAGCACTTGCCCGTCACCCACGACATACAGGTAGTCGGCGATGCTCGCCGTCTCGCCGAGGTCATGGGATACGACGATACTGGTGATGCCCAGCGCGTCGTTCAACAGACGGATCAGGCGAACCAGCACGCCCATGGCGATAGGGTCCTGACCGACGAACGGCTCGTCGTACATCAGAATCCGGGGATCCATGGCGATGGCGCGGGCCAGCGCCACCCGGCGCTTCATGCCGCCCGACAGTTCGTCCGGCATCAGTTCCACCGCCCCGCGCAGGCCTACCGCCTGCAGCTTGAGCAGAACGATGTCGCGGATCATGTCTTCCGGCAGCTCGGTATGCACCCGCAGCGGAAAGGCCACGTTTTCGAAGACATCCAGGTCGGTGAACAACGCACCGCTCTGGAACAGCACGCCCATCTGCTTGCGGGCATCGAACAGATCACCGCGCGACAGTTCGGGCAGGTTCTGGCCATTGACCCACACCTGGCCGGCACTGGGACGCAACTGCGCGCCCATCAGACGCAGCAGGGTCGTCTTGCCGCTGCCGGAAGGCCCCATGATGCCGGTCACCTTCCCGCGCGGAATACGAATATCGACATTATTGAAAATGCTGCGCGTCCCTCGTTTGAAGGAAAGTCCTTTCAACTCGACCGCGTAGGCGTCATCGGCACTCATCTAAACTCCTTGCGATGCGGCTCCGCCGCCTGAACACCGACCATTCCGGGCCCGCGTCGTCCGGGCGGGCCGAACAAGCGGCGAACTATATCATTCGATGAGAGGCCACCCAAGAAGAGAACCCGAACGCCGATGAATATCCGATACGGTTGTGTGATGGCTATCAGCAATATCCCGACCCGTGGCGCATACGACCCGGAATTCGACCGTCGTCGACGAAAACTGCGACGATCAGAGGTGAGTGAATCGCTCATTACCGCTATAATCCCCGCCTTTTAGCAGCCTGACCGTTCAAACCCATGACTCGATCCAGCGACCTGATTCAATCTGCTCAGCGCACCATCCGTCTCGAAATCGAAGCGATCAACGGTTTGCTCGCTCATATCGACACGGATTTCGTGCGAGCGTGCGAAATGATTCTGGCCAGCACCGGACGGGTCGTGGTCGTAGGCATGGGCAAGTCGGGGCATATCGGCAACAAGATCGCCGCGACGCTGGCGAGCACCGGCACCACGTCGTTCTTCGTGCATCCCGCCGAAGCCAGCCATGGCGACATGGGCATGATCACTCGCGACGACATCATCCTGGCCTTGTCCAATTCGGGCACCACCAGCGAGATCGTCACGCTGCTGCCGCTGATCAAGCGCCTGGGCATCAAGATGATCAGCCTGACCGGCAATCCGGAATCGACGCTGGCAAAAGCGGCCGACGTGAATCTCAACGTCGGCGTGGAGCATGAAGCCTGCCCGCTCAATCTCGCGCCGACGTCCTCCACGACCGCCGCGCTGGCGATGGGAGACGCCCTGGCAGTGGCACTGCTGGAAGCTCGCGGTTTCACGGCCGAGGACTTCGCGTTCTCGCACCCCGGTGGCGCGCTGGGGCGCCGCCTGCTGCTCAAGGTCGAGAACGTCATGCACAGCGGAGACGCCCTCCCGGTGGTCCAGCGTGGCACGCCATTGCGCGACGCTCTGCTGGAAATGACCCGCAAGGGCCTGGGAATGACTGCGATCGTCGAAACGGATGGTAAGCTGGCAGGCATCTTCACGGACGGCGACCTGCGCCGCACGCTCGACCGTCCGCTGGACATCCGTCAAAGTGCCATCGATGAAGTCATGACCGTGCACGGCAAGACCGTGCGCCCCGAAATGCTGGCCGCCGAAGCCCTGAAGATCATGGAAGATTCGAAGATCAGCGCGCTGATCGTCGTCGACCGCGAAGACCGCCCTGTCGGGGCGTTCAATCTGCAGGATCTCTTGCGCGCAGGCGTCATGTAATGGAAGGTATCCCGATGACCGAAGAATTGATGCAACGCGCCAGGCCGATCAAGCTGGCGGTATTCGATGTTGATGGCGTGCTGACCGACGGCCGCCTGTATTTCCTGGAAGACGGCAGCGAGTTCAAGACCTTCAACACGCTGGACGGACACGGCATCAAGACGCTGATCGCGTCGGGCGTTACCACGGCCATCATCAGCGGTCGCAAGTCGCCGGTCGTCGAACGTCGGGCGAAAAACCTCGGCATCGCGCATCTGTTTCAAGGACGCGAAGACAAGCTGGTGGTACTCGATCAATTACTCGCTACACTCGGCCTGACCTACGAGCAGGTCGCTTACCTGGGCGACGATCTGCCGGACCTGCCGGTCATTCGCCGCGTGGGGCTGGGCATGGCGGTCGCCAACGCCGCCAGCTTCGTGCGCCAGCATGCCGACGGGGTGACCCAGGCGCGAGGCGGTGAAGGTGCCGCGCGCGAGTTCTGCGAACTGATTCTGAGCGCTCAGGGCAATCTGGAAGCGGCCAACGCCGCTTATCTATAGAAGCCGACCATACAGAGCCCACTATGTTGTTCAGTAAAAAGATCCGCAAGTTTCTGGTTTTCGGCAGCATCGCCCTTCTGGTGGCGGCCGCCGGATACTGGAACGTCAGCCCGGAAAGCTTCATGGACCAGCCGGCCGTCAGCGGCGACGAGGCTGCGATCGACTATTACGCGCTCAATGCGCGCAGCGTGCAGTACCTGCCGGACGGCAAGCTGCAATACGAGATGACCGCTGACAAGGTCGAGCACGTCAAGGCCACCGACGTGACCCTGCTAACCACTCCCGACCTGCAAATGTACCGCGGAACGCTGTTCCCTTGGCACGTTCAAAGCAAGCGGGGCGAAGTGTCGCCAGGCGGCACCGAAGTCGAATTGATCGACTCGGTTCGCATCGCCCGAACCGACGAAAAGAAACGTACGACTATCATCACCAGTAGTCGCATGACCGTATTCCCGCAGAAGCAATATGCGCAGACCGAGCAAGTCGTTAAAATCGACGCGGCCGGCGGTGCGACCACGGCCAAGGGAATGAAAGCGTATTTGAACGACGGCAGGATGGACCTGCTGTCCAACGTAAGAGGACAGTATGAGGCTCGTTAAAACCCTTCCTTTCTTGCTCGGCCTGAGCGCAGCACTGGGAAGCGCGAGCGCCTGGTCCCTGCCGACGGACCGCGATCAGCCGATCCACATCCAGTCCGATGATGCCCAGCTCGATGACAAGCGCGGCGTTGCGACCTACAAGGGCAACGTCATCATCACCCAGGGTTCGATGAAGATCACCGGCAACACCGTGACCATCACCCGTAATGCCCAAGGTGAAGTCGATGTGTTCACCTCCGTGGGTAATCTGGCCTATTACGAGCAGAAACCGTCGGTGGACAAGCCGATCGTGCAGGCCTACGCCGTGACCATCCAGTACTACGCGGCCCAGGATCGTATCGTCCTGATCGACAAGGCCAAGGTGATCAACGACGGCAATACGTCCGAAGGCGAGAAAATCGTCTACGACACGGTTCGTCAGATCGTCAGCGCCGGCCGCGCCAGTGGCACCAAGGTGACTGCGCCGCGTCCGCGTATCGACATGGTCATCCAGCCTAAGAAAAAATCCGAACAACCGCAGAAGGCCCAGTAAATGGCGACGCTTAAAGCCCAGCATCTGGCCAAGAGCTACAAGAGCCGCCAGGTCGTGCGCGATGTGAGCCTGTCCATCGAAAGCGGTCAGATCGTCGGCCTGCTCGGCCCCAACGGCGCCGGCAAGACCACCTGCTTCTACATGATCGTCGGACTGGTGCAGGCGGATCAGGGCCGCGTCCTGATCGACGACCTGGACGTCAGTCATCAGCCCATGCACGGCCGCGCTCGCGCCGGCATTGGCTATCTGCCTCAGGAAGCCTCCATCTTCCGCAAGCTGTCGGTGGCGGACAACATCATGGCGATTCTCGAGACCCGCAAGGAGCTCGATACCGCCGCGCGCCGCAAGGAGCTGGAAAGCCTGTTGCAGGAATTCCACATCACGCACATCCGCGACAACCTCGGCATGAGCCTGTCCGGCGGCGAGCGTCGCCGGGTCGAGATCGCGCGGGCGCTGGCTACCGCACCAAAATTCATCCTGCTGGACGAACCGTTCGCGGGCGTCGATCCGATCTCGGTCGGCGACATCAAACAGATCATCCACCACCTCAAGGCCAAGGGGATCGGCGTGCTGATCACCGACCACAACGTCCGTGAAACCCTGGATATCTGCGAAACCGCCTACATCGTCAACGACGGACAGCTGATCGCCGAAGGCAATGCCGAAACCATTCTGGCCAACCAGCTGGTGAAAGAGGTTTACCTCGGCCACGAATTCCGTCTGTAACAGCTCTGGAGTGCCCTTCTCGCTTGAGGGGCTTGACAACTTTTTATTTGTCACGACGCTCTAGGCAAAGCTTTAGGTTTCAGGCATATAATTTGCTTGTGATGGCGCTTCGGCGCTCTGTAGTGGATGGCGCATGTGCGCCGGCGAATAAGGTGTTAAGCCCCTGCCATGAAACCATCGCTAGTCTTGAGAATGGGCCAGCAGCTGACGATGACGCCTCAGCTGCAACAGGCCATCCGCTTGCTCCAGCTGTCGACTCTGGATCTCCAGCAGGAAATCCAGGAGGCGCTGGAATCCAACCCTATGCTGGAACGCCAGGAAGAAGGCGACGATTTCGATACGTCCGATCCACTGGCCGACAATATCGAGCAGGCGCCCGCCGCGGAAATTCCCGAGCCGACCTTCCAGGAGTCCACGACGTCCACCGTGGACAACCTCGAAGACGGTGAATGGAGCGAGCGCATTCCCAACGAGCTGCCGGTCGATACCGCCTGGGAAGACGTCTACCAGACCAGCGCCAGCAGCCTGCCCGGCAACGATGATGACGAGTGGGATTTCACGACCCGCACCTCGGCGGGCGAAAGCCTGCAGAGCCATCTGCTGTGGCAGCTCAACGTCGCGCCCATGTCCGACAAGGACCGGCTGATCGCCGTCACGCTCATCGACTGCATCAATAACCAGGGCTATCTGGACGAAACACTGGATGAAATCGTCGAGTCGTTCGATCCGGAACTGGATGTCGAGCTCGATGAAGTCGAAGCCGTCCTGCATCGCATTCAGCAGTTCGAGCCGGCCGGCATTGGCGCGCGCAATCTGGGCGAGTGCCTGTTGCTGCAACTGCGTCAGCTCCCTGCCAAGACTCGCTGGCTGGCCGAAGCCCAGCGCCTGGTCACCGACTTCATCGATCTTCTGGGCAGTCGCGACTATTCACAGCTGATGCGGCGCATGAAGCTCAAGGAAGACGAGCTTCGCCAGGTCATCGAGCTGGTCCAGAGCCTCAACCCGCGGCCCGGCTCGCAGATCGAGTCGACCGAACCCGAGTACGTCATTCCTGACGTGATCGTGCGCAAGGACAACGAGCGCTGGCTGGTGGAGCTCAATCAGGAGTCGGTGCCCCGGCTGCGAGTCAATCCTCAGTACGCAGGCTTCGTCCGTCGTGCCGACACCAGCGCCGACAACACTTTCATGCGCAATCAGTTGCAGGAGGCTCGCTGGTTCATCAAGAGCCTGCAAAGCCGCAACGAAACTCTCATGAAAGTCGCGACCCAGATCGTCGAGCACCAGCGCGGCTTCCTGGAGTACGGCGATGAAGCCATGAAACCGCTGGTTCTGCATGACATCGCCGAAGCGGTAGGCATGCACGAGTCGACGATTTCGCGCGTCACCACCCAGAAATTCATGCACACGCCCCGGGGCATTTACGAGCTGAAATACTTCTTCTCCAGCCACGTAAGCACTTCCGAGGGAGGCGAATGCTCATCCACGGCGATCCGCGCGATCATCAAGAAACTGGTTGCCGCTGAAAATCAGAAAAAGCCGTTGAGTGATAGCAAGATCGCTGGTTTACTGGAGGCACAAGGCATTCAAGTAGCCCGCCGCACAGTCGCCAAATACCGCGAATCCCTCGGGATCGCACCGTCCAGCGAGCGAAAGCGACTGATGTGATGCAGGCCGCGCCACAGCGTTCCAGCGGCGGGTTCTTCCCGCCTCTATATGCACTGGCAAAGGAGAAAGCTGTATGCAAGTCAACATCAGTGGACACCAACTGGAAGTGACCCAGCCTCTGCGAGAGTACATGGAGCTCAAGCTCCGCAAGCTCGAAGGACATTTCGACAAGATTACCAACGTTCAGGTCATCATGACGGTCGAGAAGCTGAAGCAGAAGGTGGAAGCCACCCTGCACATCCCAGGTGGAGAAGTCGTTGCCAATGCCGAGCACGACGACATGTATGCAGCCATCGACCTGCTGACAGACAAGCTGGACAGACAATTGCTCAAGCATAAGGAAAAGCAGCAGAACATCCTCAAAGGTGCGACCGCTCGCTGACACTACTATTCACATGATCCGACTTGAAAACATACTGACCCCCGGCCGTTCCCTGGTGAACGTGCCGGGAGGCAGCAAAAAGCGTGTCCTCGAAACCATTGCCAACCTGATCGGGCGCGAAGTGCCGGACATGGATTCGCAAACGGTATTCGAAAGCCTCGTAGCCCGTGAAAAGCTCGGTTCCACCGGGTTTGGCAACGGTATCGCCATTCCCCATTGCCGCCTGCCTGACTGCGCCGCACCGGTCAGTGCGGTGATACATCTCGATGCTCCTGTTGAATTCGACGCCATCGATGGAGCGCCGGTCGACCTTCTGTTCGTGCTGCTGGTCCCCCAGGCTGCCACCGATGAGCACCTGGAGCTGCTGCGCCAGATAGCCAGTATGCTCGACCGCGCCGACGTGCGCGACCGCCTACGCAGTGCCCAAAGCGGTGAAACGCTTTATCAAGTGGTGCTGGACGTGCAGAACGGCCGCTGATCATGCGCATGATCATCGTGAGCGGTCGCTCGGGTTCCGGTAAAAGCACCGCGCTGGACGTGCTGGAAGACAACGGTTTCTACTGTGTGGACAATCTTCCAGCCGGCCTTCTGCCGGAACTGGCCGAACGCGCACTGATCACGACCGAGCTGGCCGAGCCCCTCTTGGCGGTTTCCATAGACGCCCGCAACCTGCCCAGCCATCTCACCCGCTTTCCACTGATGCTGGCGGAAGTTCGCGCACGCAACATCCGCTGTGACGTTCTCTACCTGGACGCCGACGAAGCCACGCTGCTCAAGCGGTTTTCCGAAACCCGGCGGCGTCATCCGCTGAGCACTTCGGATCGCTCGCTGGCCGAGGCGATCCGCGACGAGAGCACCTTGCTGGGGCCGATCACCGATCTGGCCGATCTGAAGATCAACACCACGCATCTGAACCTCTACCAGTTGCGCGACACCCTCAAGCTCCGCCTGTTGAACAAGCCGGAGCCGGGCACGGCATTCCTCGTCGAGTCGTTCGGCTTCAAGCGCGGCATGCCGGTGGATGCCGACGTCGTCTTTGACGTCCGCTGTCTGCCCAACCCCTACTGGAAACCGGAACTGCGGGACCATTCAGGGCTGGAACAGCCTGTGATCGATTACCTGGCAGCACAGCCGGACGTCGAGGAAATGTTCCAGGACATTTCCGCCTACCTGAACAAATGGCTTCCCCGTTTCGCGGCCAGTAACCGCTCCTATGTGACTATTGCAATCGGCTGTACCGGCGGACACCACCGCTCCGTATACCTGACCGAACGCCTGGGCCAGGTTCTGCAGCAGTCGCTCAAGAACGTCCAGGTCCGCCACCGCGACCTCAGCTGAAGGATCTCCACCGCGATGCCCGCTCGACAAATCACCATCATCAACAAACTGGGACTGCACGCGCGCGCGGCGGCGAAGTTCGTAGGCGTCGCAGGCAAGTTTCCCTGCCAGATTCGCGTGGGTCGCACCCCTGAAAGCATGGTCGATGGCAAAAGCATCATGGCCGTGATGATGCTGGCTGCGGGCAAAGGCACCGAGCTGCACCTTTCCACCGAAGGCGATGATGAACAGGCCGCACTGGACGGGCTGGTCGAGCTGATCGACAACAAGTTCGACGAGGGCGAGTAGGCAGTCCGTGGCGGATATGTGTGAGCCCGGCGCCGCCACCTGAAGGCCAGACCAGCGCGGTATCGATCATCAGACAAAAACCGCGCCGCCCGACAGCGCTCAGAGCAGATGGGGCTGCAGACCGAGCCACTCCATTCCTCGCGCCAGCAGCAGCACCAGTCCGGCCAGCAACAGAGTCACTCCGATAGCCAGCCGGAATAGCCTTACACTCCTGAGCGCATAAGTCTCCGAACGCATGGGCAAGCCTGTCCTCGGTCGAAAAAATCAGGCCAGCGCGGCCTGATAACGCCGGGATACTTCTTCCCAGTTCACCACGTTATAGAACGCGTTGATGTACTCGGGACGACGGTTCTGGTAACGCAGGTAGTAAGCGTGCTCCCAGACGTCCAGCCCAAGGACCGGCGTGTTGCCGTTCATCAGTGGGCTGTCCTGGTTGCCGGTGCTCTCGATGACCAATTGTTTTTCAGGCGTCACGCTCAGCCACGCCCAGCCACTGCCGAAGCGCGAGAGCGCAGCCTTGGTGAACGCTTCCTTGAATTTCTCGAAGCCGCCCAGCTGCTCGTCAATGGCCTGGGCCAGCGCACCCTCAGGCTGACCACCGCCGGTGGTGGACATCACTGTCCAGAACAGAGAGTGGTTGGCATGACCGCCGCCCTGGTTGATGACCGGGCCACGAATGTTTTCAGGCAGGCTGTGAGCGCTGGACACCAGCTTCTCGATCGGCCACTCGGCGTACTCGGTGTTTTCCACCGCTGCGTTGAGGTTGTTGATGTAAGTCTGGTGGTGCTTGGTGTAATGGATTTCCATGGTCTGCGCATCGATGTGCGGTTCCAGCGCATCGTAGGCGTAGGGCAATGCAGGCAGGGTATATGGCATGTCAATGTACTCCGTAGGAAAAGCCGGAAGTGGCTGCCGGACTGTCTCGCAGGGTCGAGCGGGAATGATCGCCGTTGCTGCTCAATAGCCGGTGGGTGCGTGGGTATTCGCCGTGTTCGCTGATGAAGCCGAGTAGTTCAGAGTAGGTCTTGTTGCTGTGACGCAGCGCGGCCTGACGTAACGCCGGTTGCAGACGCTCGTCCTGTATGGCCTGCAGCAGTCGCTGGTGGACGGCGCACAGGTATTCGGCGCTCTCCTCCGGCTGACCCAGGCTCAAGTGCAGATCCGCCAGGTTGTGATAGGAAATGATGCAGGCCGCGACCGCCTCATCGGGGTCGGGCCAGCGTTCGAACAGAACCTGCGCCAGCGCCAGCGCCTGGAGATACAGCTCGCGGGCCTCGACCCATTCGCCGCGATTGAAACAGCGATTGGCTTGTTCGATCGTGCGTTTCCACTGCTGCATGACATACCTCCACAGGCGCGGGCCGGCTCGTTCAGATGCCGCCCGCGGTCAGTTTCTCGGGGTTGAGCAACGCCTCCAGCTGACTGCGTTGCAGGTCGGTGTTTTCCAGTGCTACATCGATGATCGGGCGGCCTTCGCGATAGGCCTGCTTGGCGATTTCGGCGGCTTTCTGATAGCCGATGATCGGGTTCAGCGCCGTGACCAGAATCGGATTGCGCGCCAGCGCCTCCTTGAGCTTGGCTTCGTTGACCTTGAAGCTGGCGATGGCCTTGTCGGCCAGCAGCTTGCTTGCATTGGCGAGCAGTTCCAGGCTGCTCAGCAGATTCTGAGCGATGATGGGCAGCATCACGTTCAGTTCGAAATTGCCTGACTGACCGGCCACGGTGATCGCCGCGTCATTGCCGATCACCTGCGCTGCGACCATGGCGGTGGCTTCCGGGATTACCGGGTTCACCTTGCCGGGCATGATCGAGGAACCGGGCTGAAGGGCCTCCAGCTCAATCTCACCCAGCCCCGCCAAGGGGCCTGAGTTCATCCAGCGCAGATCGTTGGCGATCTTCATCAGCGTAACCGCGGTGGCCTTGAGCTGACCGGACAGCGCAACGGCAGTGTCCTGAGAGCCGATCAGAGCAAACAGATCTTTGCCCTGGCTGAATTGCAGATTGCCCAGCGCACTCAAGTGGCTGCAGAAACGGCTGGCAAAGTCGGGATGGGCGTTAATCCCGGTACCGACCGCCGTGCCGCCTTGCGCCAGCGCCTGAAGACTGGGTTGCAGCGCCTGCAAATGCTCGACATTGGCGCGGATCTGCTGGGTCCAGCCATTGAGCACCTGACTCATGCGTACCGGCATGGCGTCCATCAAGTGAGTACGCCCGGTCTTGACGAAACCGTGCACCTGCTCGGCCTTGAACTCGGTGGCCTGAATGAGGTGTTCGAGCGCCGGCAACAGCTGCTCATGCAAGGCCAGGGCTGCACTCACATGGATGGTTGTCGGGATGATGTCGTTGCTGCTCTGTCCGCAATTGACGTGGTCGTTCGGATCGACTTTCTCGCCCAGATGGCGGCTGGCGAGGGTCGCAATGACCTCGTTGGCGTTCATGTTGGTGCTGGTGCCGGAGCCGGTCTGGAACACGTCCACCGGAAAATGGGTCATGAAGTCGCCGGCCAGCAACTCCTTCACGACGGCGACAATCGCATGACTCTGCCCTTCCGAGATCTGCCCCAGCTCCAGGTTGGCTTGAGCGGCGGCCGCTTTTGCCAACAACAGCGCGCGGATGAACTGACGCGGCATGCGTTGCCCACTGATCGGAAAGTTATCCACCGCCCGCTGGGTCTGCGCGCCGTACAGGGCGTCGGCCGGTACTTGCAGCTCGCCCATGCTGTCACGTTCGATACGGGTATTACTCATTGGATTGTCCTTGCACCAGTTCAGAGAGGGAAATCGAAGGCTGCAAAACGCAGGTGGCCAGTTCTCGCTCGCAAGCCTGCCAGCGCTGCCGGCGCGCCGGGCTTACGGCCAGCGACTTGACGTCGCGCAGCGGTCGCCAGGCTTCGTCCAGGCACAGACATCGCCAGTGCCACGGCAGAGCCGTATCCCTGGCGGTGGACAGCAGCAGGCGGAAAGTGGTTTCAGCAATGAGGACAGGCGGCGTTGCCGTGAAGCGTGCGAGGTAGCGACCTTCGGCGAGGTAATGCTGGATCAGCCGCGGCTCGTCCGGCTCCAGCGCGCAGCGAATCCGCAGACCCAGCCCGCGCCAGTTCTCAAGGTAAGGCAGCTCCTGCACCCTCGATCCCATGACCTTTCCTCATCCATAAATGATATTCATTATTGAATGAGATCGAGAATCAAAACAAGGGGATGGGCGTGAAACGAGTGCTAGCTGGGAAAGCGGATTGATCGGCAAGGCACGCCAACGCGGTGTACCTGCTTCACCGCGTCGATTGGCGGGGCTGCCGATGCGCAGCAGATCGCAGATTGCGTCGTGAAAACGGATTGTAGGAGCGGATTTATCCGCGAGGAGCGCAAACGCAGTGTATCCGAGTACACCGCGCTGATAGGCAAGGCTGCTGTTGTGCGGCAGATCGCGGATGAATCCGCTCTACGAACCCGTGTGTGGAGCGGATTGCAATGTACGAATCAGCTGCCCGCGACGGTCATCCGTTCGATCAGCACGGAACCGGTGCGGATGTTGCTGCGCAGTTCAAGGTCGCTGCCGACCGCGACGATCTGTTTGAACATCTCGCGCATGTTGCCGGCGATGGTGACTTCCTGAACCGGGAACTGGATCTCCCCGTTCTCGACCCAGAAGCCGGCCGCGCCGCGCGAATAATCACCGGTTACCATATTGAGGCCGCTGCCCATCAGCTCGGTCACCAGCAATCCCCGCCCCATGCGCCGGATCAGCGCCTGCTGATCTTCGCTGCCATGGGTGACGAACAGGTTGTGAACGCCCCCGGCGTTGGCAGTGCTCGGCAGGCCCAGCTTACGGCCCGAGTAGGTGCTCAGCACATAGGAAACCAGATCGCCATTTTCGACGAACGGCTTGGCATAGGTCGCCAGCCCGTCATTGTCGAACGCGGCGCTGCCCATTGCACGCATCAGGTGCGGACGCTCGTCAATGGTCATCCACTCGGGGAACAGCCGCTGACCCATCGCGCCTTCGAGGAAAGATGATTTGCGATACAGGTTGCCACCAGATATCGCGCCCAGGAAACTGCCGAACAGCCCGCCCGCCAGCTCTGCGGAAAACAGCACCGGCACTTCGCAGGTCGGCACCGGGCGCGCGCCAAGACGGCTCGCCGCGCGCTGTGCCGCCTTGCGGCCGATGCCCTGTGCATCGGACAGCAGTTCGCCCTGGCGGCTGACGTCGTACCAGTAATCGCGCTGCATCTGGCCCTCGCCCTCGGCGATCATCACGCAGCTCAGGCTGTGTCGGGTCGAAGCGTATCCGCCGACGAAACCATTGCTGTTGCCATACACCCGGCAGCCTTGATGGGTATTGAGCGTGGTGCCGTCGGCGTTCTTGATGCGGCTGTCAGCGTCGAAGGCTGCGGCCTCGCAGATCAGCGCCTTCTCGATGGCCTGCTCAGGAGTGATCTCCCAAGCGTGAAACAAGTCGAAATCCTGGTTTCCCTTCGCCATCAATGCGGCGTCGGCAAGGCCGGCGCTTTCGTCTTCGGAGGTATGCCGGGCAATCGCCAGCGCCGCCGCGACAGTTTCGCGGATGGCATCGGCGCCGCTGGCCGAGGTGCTCGCCGAACCTTTGCGCTGGCCCACGTACAGGGTGATGCCGAACCCCTGGTCGCGATTGAACTCGACGGTTTCCACTTCACGCTGGCGAACCGATGTCGACAGTCCTTGCTCCAGCGAAACCGCGACTTCGCAGGCGCTGGCGCCCTGACGCCTGGCTTCGGCGATGATCTGCTCGACCTGATCCTGCAGTTCGGGCAAGGCCTGTGGGCCGACGCTTTGGGTTGCACTCATGGCTTTCTCCATCAAATTCTGCTTTCGGCACGAGCCGAATACCGAGCGGGCCGGACAAGCGGCCCTCGACTGGTTATCATGGCGGCGTTTATTTGCGGACTGCCCCCATGGTTGATTCTTACGACGACTCCCTCGACGGGGAGAAAAGCAAAACCCAGATCAAGCGAGAGCTGCATGCTCTGGTCGATCTCGGCGAGCGACTCACGACATTCAAGCCCGACGTGCTTGCCAAACTGCCGTTGACCGACGGTTTGCGCAAGGCTCTGGCCGAAGCGCCGAAGCACACGGCCAACGCTGCGCGCAAACGGCATATCCAGTTCATCGGCAAGCTGATGCGCGACCAGGATCAGGACGCCATTCTGGAAGTCCTCGACCAGCTCGACGCCTCCACTCGCCAGTACAACGAACGTTTTCATGCCCTGGAGCGCTGGCGCGACCGCTTGATCGGCGGCGACGACAGCGATCTGGAGAAGTTCGTCGTCGACTACCCGGACGCCGATCGCCAACAATTGCGGTCGTTGATCCGTCAGGCTCAACACGAGATCGCACGTAACAAGCCGCCGGCTACCAGCCGCAAGATCTTCAAATACATTCGCGAGCTGGACGAGATTCAACGCGGTCTGCGCTGAATTCGTCCTGGGGGCCGGCCACATGTGTCGCCCCCCGCTCCGTTTCAGTTGCCCGTACCACCGACAGTGATCGCATCGATCTTCAGCGTCGGCTGACCCACGCCGACCGGTACCGATTGCCCGTCCTTGCCGCAAGTCCCCACGCCGCTGTCCAGCGACATGTCGTTGCCGACCATCGAAACCCGGCTCATGGCCTCGGGCCCGTTGCCGATCAGGGTCGCGCCCTTGACCGGCGCGGTGATCTTGCCGTCTTCGATCAGATACGCTTCGCTGGTCGAAAACACGAACTTGCCGCTGGTGATGTCCACCTGGCCGCCGCCAAGGTTGGCGCAATAAATGCCTTTCTTGACCGAGGCGATGATTTCCTGCGGATCGCTTTCGCCACCCAGCATGTAGGTGTTGGTCATGCGCGGCATGGGCAGGTGCGCATAGGATTCACGACGGCCGTTGCCGGTGCGCGCCACCCCCATCAGACGAGCATTGAGCTTGTCCTGCATGTAGCCTTTGAGAATGCCGTTCTCGATCAACGTAGTGCATTCGGTCGGAGTGCCCTCGTCGTCGACGCTCAGCGATCCGCGGCGACCGGCCAGGGTGCCGTCATCGACGATGGTGCACAGGCTCGATGCCACTTTCTCGCCCATCCGCCCGCTGTATGCCGAACTGCCCTTGCGGTTGAAGTCGCCCTCAAGACCATGACCGACCGCTTCGTGCAGCAGCACGCCTGACCAGCCGGAACCCAGTACCACCGGCAGCGTGCCGGCCGGGGCCGGAATGGCTTCCAGGTTGACCAGCGCCTGACGCAGCGCTTCGCGGGCGTAGCCCATGGCGCGGTCGTCATTGATGAAATAGCGGTAATCGGTGCGACCGCCGCCACCATGTCCGCCGCGTTCGCGACGGCCGTTCTGTTCGACGATGACACTGACGTTGAAACGCACCAGCGGACGTACGTCGGCCGCCAGACTGCCGTCGGCGGCCGCTACCAGAATACGCTCCCAGACCCCGGCCATGCTGACCGACACCTGCTGGATACGCGGGTCCAGCGCGCGGGTCGCGGCGTCCACCCGCTTGAGCAGCTCGACTTTTTCCGCCCGGGTCAGCACTTCCAGCGGGTTGTCCGGTGCATACAACTGGGCCACGTCCTGCGCAGTGAACGCCTGGACCTTGCCATTCTGCCCGGCCCGCGAGATCGAGCGCGCCGCGCGCGCGGCAGTGCTCAGCGCTTCCAGATTGATTGCGTTGCTGTAGGCGAAGCCGGTCTTCTCTCCGGACTGGGCACGCACGCCCACGCCCTGATCGAGGTTGAAACTGCCTTCCTTGACGATGCCGTCTTCCAGCGCCCATGACTCGGAAATCACGCCCTGGAAATACAGATCCGCCGCGTCGATCCCCGGCCCCGCCAGCTCGCCCAGCACCGACTGCAGGCTATCGAGACTGAGGCCGCCGGGCGCCAGAAGGTGTTCGCTGACAGAGGACAAGTCACTCATATTCACTCCGAAGCAGGCCGCACCGCGCCCTGCGAAAAAAAGCGCCGGTGACTGGACACCGGCATCCGCGCCCGTATGGACGCCTGTTCTTCAATATCGCGCTGCGCCAACAGCACAGCTTCGCCCTGAGCCTGGCTGGCCAGCACTCGTCCCCAGGGATCGACGATCGCCGCATGCCCGAAGGTTTCCCGGGGGCCGGGATGGATGCCCCCTTGCGCTGCCGCCAGCACGTAGCATTGTGTCTCGATGGCGCGCGCCCGGATCAGGACCTCCCAGTGCGCGGCTCCGGTGACTGCCGTGAATGCCGAGGGCGCGGTAATCAATTCCGCGCCGGCCTCGCGCAGCGCTGTGTAGAGTTCAGGAAAACGCAGGTCGTAACAGACGCTCAGCCCGAGCCGGCCTACTGGCGTGTCGACGACGACCACGTCGTTCCCATGAGCATAGTCGTCCGACTCCCGGTAACGACCGCGGACATCGGCGACGTCCACATCGAACAAGTGCAGTTTGTCATAACGCGCCACCCGCTCGCCGTGCTCGTCGATCAGCAACGAGCAGGCCGTCACTTTACCGTCAGGTGTTCCGAAAGGAGGCAACGGCAGCGTGCCGGCGACAATCCATAACCTGAGGTCACGGGCGGCCTGTTTCAACCAGGGCAGAATCGGCCCCTGACCGGCGGCTTCGGCGCGGCCGATATCGGCGACGTCACGCCTGCCCATGGCCGCGAAATTTTCGGGCAGCACCGCGAGCCGGGCGCCGCCTTCGGCAGCCTGTTCCAGCAGACGTCGCGCCTGGGCCAGGTTGCCCGCAACATCGTTCTGGCTGACCATCTGAATCACGGCGAAGCTCATGACATTTTCCTTACAGGGTGAGTCGCCACTGTACCCCATGAAAACCTACTGAGGTTTTTCGAATGGCTTGTCGAAGGTGATTTTCGGCTCTTTCCAAGGGCCTTCGACCTTGTATTGCACGCTGGCGAAGCGAGCGACACGATCGCCCAGCAGCTTGTCGACCAGAAACAGCGCGCCGCCAATGGCCGGCGCGCCGACCAACAATGCAGCGATCGGCAGGTTATTGGTGACCGGGAGCGTCACCAGCAGCTTGGCGTCGACCCGATCCTTGACCATGTCCAGCGTGCCGTTGAGCTCAAGATTGCTCGACGGCCCGGTCACGGTAATGGGATTGCGGGTCACGTAGACACCATCGCTGCCGACCAGCAAGCCTTTGACCCGATCGTAGCTCAGGCCCTTGCCCAGCAGGTCGGAGAAATCCAGTCGCAGGCGACGACCGATGGAGTTGAAGTTCAGCAGGCCGAACACGCGCAACGCCTGCGCGCCCCCCTCCACCTCGACGAACGCGCCACGACGCAAGGTGGCGTCCAGGCTTCCCGAGTAACGCTTGAGCCCTACCCAGGCGGGCGAGCCGGGCCAGCGGCCGTCGACGTTCAACTCGAAACTTTCGCTGGTCACCGTCGGGGCAAAGCCCCAGGCCTTGAGCACGTCCGCCAGGTTCTTGCCGCTCATGCTGCCCTTGAACCAGCTGGCGCTCGATCCGGGCGCACCTTCCCAGCTGCCCTGGCCTTCAAGCAGCAGGCCCTTGAGACCGAGACTCATGTCGGACAGTCGGATACCCGTGGCGGACGGCCGGACTTTCAATGCCCAGGCACCCAGCAACTGGTCGCCCTGATACAACTGGGCAACCTTGACGTTGAGCGCCGGAATAGTGCGCGGGGCGACGTCGCCCAGCGGGTCCGGTGCATTTTCCAGGACCGTGGCCTTGGGATCGGGAGCGGGCAAGCGAACGTAGAGCATATCGACCCCGATGGGCGCGCCCTTGGCATCCGGCAATGTCGCGGTGCCCTTGATCTGCCGGCTGTCCACTGACAAGGCCCAGGCAGCGGCGCTGCGCTGCAACTGCACGCGGGCATTATCCAGCGCGGTGCCCATGGCCGTCAGTTTGTCGATCTGCAGATCGACACTATTGAGCAACTGTTTTGCACTGCCGCCCGGATCGTTGCCGGTGTAGCGCTGGGCCACGTTTTGCCAGGGGGTCACATCCAGCTCCGCCAGTTCCCCGCGCACCCTCAGCCCCTTGGCGTCCGGCACTATGGCTCCGCCGCGCCCGAGATAGAGTTCACCGCGACCGCCTTCCGGCTGCCCCTTGGGCGCCGCGAATGCCAGGCTGGCGAGTTCTCCGTAGGTAGCGCCGAAACGCTGTTCGGCACCCTGCAACGTCATGCGGAATTCGCTGGGGCGCGATTGCTCGGCCGGCTTGCCAAAGGGCGCCGGCAGGTCGACCGTCACGCCTGTGAGCGGCGATGTGATCACCAGCGGTGTGGTCTTGCCGTCCAGAGTGAGCTGCAATTGATAGGGCAAGGTGCCGGCAACCGGCAATGGTTGTGTGACCTTCAGCCATTCGGTCAGCTTCTTGACTGTGATCTGACTGTTGGCAACGATGCGCGTCAGATTCGCCCCGGGCGTGCCCTCGGCGGCGATTTCCGCAGTGATCTGCTGATCGAACGCCCGAGCCCGTACGCCCTTGGCGCTCAGCCCCTTGGCGTTATCGAAACGGAAATCGCCCTTGAGGCTGGTCAATTCGAGAGGCGGCTCGGCCAGCCGCAAGCGCGCGTTGTCCGTCTTGAAATCGACGACGATACGCGGCTCGGTGCCTTTCGCGAGCGGAATATCCAGCTTCAGGCGGCCGTCCAGCGGTCCTTCGCCCTGCCAGCCGGCAAAAGTGTCCGCCGTGCCGATAGGCGCTTCCTGGAGGATTTTCAGACCGTCCACCAGAGGCCCCTTGAACCCGCCGTCCACCAGCAGATGGCTGACCTGCCCCGAGGGTACGTGCGGAATGTCGACCTTGACGTCGCTGACCCGGGTGCCGAGCAACTGTCCCTTGCTGGCGCGGATCCGTACCCCGCTGTTTTCCACATACACTTTGCCATCGACCCCGGTGAGCGAAGGCCATCCCGGCTGGAACGCCAGGGTCGCATCGCTGACGTCGAAATACAGGCTGATGACCCGCGCGGTAGCGGGAGCGCTCTTGCTCAAGGAACCCTGGTACTGGAAAAAACCCTGGTTGACCGCGCCCTTGACCACAGCCGTGCGCAACCAGTGGTCCAGCTCCGGGCTGAGCACGGCAGGCAGGTATTTGCTGGTGTAACGTCCGTGGCCATCGACCATGCCAACGCGAAGGTCCATGTAATCGTCGCGGTGATCTTCGAAGTGCAGGCGAATCAGAAAGTCCGCCGCGATCTTGCCTTCGTCCCCGAGCACCTTGATGTAGGGCGCAATCAGCGTGAAACCCTGGTCGTCCAGCTTCCAGGTCAAGCGCGCGTTGGCCTTGGGATAAGTCCAGGGCTTGGCGAAGATCGGGTCCAGATGCAGCATGAAATTGTCGCTGGCCAGCCGCAGCTCGCCCTGCCCGAGGTCGCCACTGATCGCGCCGCTGACGTTGCCGGCCGCCGGTGCGCCATGCCAGGCGTTGAAACCGACGCGGTCCAGGTTGGCCGCGAAACCCAGACGCCGATCTCCGGTCGCCCGTGGCCGGTAATCGACCAGCACGTTGCGCAGAGCGCCCGTCACCTTCAACCGGTTGACCGCCGTCATGGCCTGTTCGGGCAACGGCGCCAGGGCTTCGATGATCGGGGTCAGCGCGGTCAGGCCGAGGCGATCGGCCTGCACATGCCAGGATTCTTCGCGGCCCTCGGCGGCGTCAGTCTTGATCAGATGCAGGCGGCTTTCCCAACGGTCCTTGCCCAGGCTCAGGGCCAGCGAGTCGGTGGTCAGCTCGAAGCCCTGTTCGCTGCGCTTGAACCAGGCGTTGAGCGCGATGTTATCGAGCGTGATGGCTTTGCGGCTCCCATAAGCGCCGCGCACTTCAGGAGCATTGAGCCGCGCCACGGCGCTTTGCAGCGTACCTTGACCCCAGCCGAGCCAGATCTCGCCCCCGGCTTGCAGAACAGGCATGTTCCACTGCCGCAGCAGACTTTTCGGCACCCATTTCGCCCAATCGCTTTGCGGCAGGCTGAGGTAGGCGTCCGCCTCGGCTTCTTTCCACTTGTGGGCGTCCACCCGCCCACGCAGGTCAAGTGCCACGGGCTGGCCGTCGGGCAGGTTCAAGCGAGCGGCCAGATGCTGATGATAGCCACCGGTCGCCAGGCTGAAGCTGACGTAGGAAAACGTCAGCGGCGGCTCGTTGAGAGGCCGCAACGTCACCTGGCTGTCGAACATCGACAGCCGCGCCACACTCTGCATGCGGTTGAGCAGTTGTTCGGGATCTAGTGGCGCCTCGTCGTGCACCGGAAGGCCCTGGACCGCCCACTTGCCGTCCGCGCCCTGCTTGAGACTGAGCTGCAAGCCGCTGACCTCAAGGTGCGCCAGCCGGACGTCACGGGCGATCAGACTTTTCCAGACGTCCGGTACGACCCTGACGCGGTCCAGATGCAGAGCATTGGCGCCCTCGCCCACGGTCACGTCACGGGCCGTGAAGATCGGGTCAAAGCCCGCCCAGCCGCCCTGCAGCCCGCCGATCCGGATCGGCATGGCGAGCGCCGTCGAAGCCCGGCTCTCGAGGTCGACCCGGTATTCGGCCACCATGGGTGCCAGTTGCCGGCCCAGGCTCACGTACAACGCGGCAAGCACCACCAGCAGCGCACACAGCATCAGGCCCCACCGTGTCAGGGCTGCGAAGATTCGGGGGAGACGCTCCATGTCAGAAGGCCCTCCACAATGCAGTGCGCCATCGGGCTTGCCTGAAACGGACCTGGCTCACTCGCGCGGGTGCAACCAGGTTAGGGTATTGCTCAATTGCCACGCATCGTTCTCGTCCAAAGGGCTTTGCGCCGTGCCCCACGGGCATGGCTCTGCATTCTCGCGAAGTCAGCCACTTCAGAGCAGCACTACGTCGTATTGTTCCTGTGAGTACATGGTTTCGACCTGAAACCGAATGGTCCGGCCAATGAACGCTTCAAGTTCGGCTACGTTACCCGATTCCTCGTCCAGCAGCCGGTCCACCACCCGCTGGTTAGCGAGTACTCGATAGCCGACCGCCTGATAGGCCCTCGCTTCCCGGAGAATTTCGCGGAAGATTTCGTAGCAGACGGTTTCAGGCGTCTTGAGCTTGCCGCGCCCCTGACAGCAATGACAGGGCTCGCACAGCACTTGTTCGAGGCTTTCGCGCGTGCGCTTGCGGGTCATCTGCACCAGCCCAAGCTCGGTAATCCCGATGATATTGGTCTTGGCGTGATCCCGTTCGAGCTGTTTTTCCAGCGTGCGCAGGACCTGCCGCTGGTGCTCGCCGTCCTCCATGTCGATGAAATCGATGATGATGATCCCGCCCAGATTGCGCAGGCGCAACTGGCGCGCAATGGCGGTAGCCGCTTCCAGGTTGGTCTTGAAGATGGTCTCTTCCAGATTGCGATGGCCGACGAACGCTCCGGTGTTCACGTCGATGGTGCTCATCGCTTCGGCCGGATCGACCACCAGATAGCCACCGGACTTGAGCGGCACTTTGCGCTCCAGCGCTTTCTGGATTTCGTCCTCGACGCCATACAGGTCGAAAATCGGCCGCTCGCCGGGATAGTGTTCGAGACGATCGGCGATTTCCGGCATCAACTCGGCCACGAACTGGGTGGTCTTCTGGAAGGTTTCCCGCGAGTCGATCCGGATCTTCTCGATGCGCGGGCTGACCAGATCGCGCAGGGTGCGCAGGGCAAGCCCCAGGTCTTCGTAGATCACGTTGGGCGGGCTGATGAACTTGATCTGTTCGCCGATCTGATCCCACAGACGCCGCAGGTAACGGATGTCCATGAGAATCTCATCGGCGCCCGCGCCCTCGGCGGCGGTACGCAGGATGAAGCCTCCCGCCTCCTTGATGCCTTCGAGCGCAACGCAGTCACTGACCACTTTCTTGAGGCGCTCGCGTTCGCCTTCGTCCTCGATCTTCAACGAGATCCCGACATGGGCGGTGCGCGGCATGTAGACCAGATAGCGCGAAGGGATCGAAAGCTGGGTTGTCAGCCTCGCACCCTTGCTGCCGATCGGGTCCTTGGTGACCTGCACCACCAGGCTCTGGCCTTCATGGACCAGCGAACTGATGGTCTCCACGGCAGGACCTTCGCGCATGGATATTTCCGACGCGTGAATGAAAGCCGCGCGTTCCAGACCGATGTCGATGAAGGCCGCCTGCATGCCCGGGAGCACGCGAACGACCTTGCCTTTGTAGATGTTGCCGACGATACCCCGACGCTGGGTGCGCTCGACGTGAACCTCTTGCAGAACACCGTTTTCCACCACCGCCACCCGCGACTCCATCGGGGTGATGTTGATCAGGATCTCTTCACTCATGGCTTGTCACCTTCCAGGCTCTGCCAACAGGGTATGCCGAAACGACTCAACAGGTCTGCGGTTTCACACAGAGGCAGCCCGACAACCCCAGAGTAGCTGCCTTGCAGGGCCTCGACGAAGACCGCCGCCAGCCCCTGAATCGCATAGCTGCCGGCCTTGTCCAGCGGTTCGCCGCTGGCCCAGTAGGCCTGCGCCTCCGGTTCGGCTATCTGACGAAAACGCACGCGACTGGTGACGACGCAACTTTCCCCGCGCTGGCTATCGACGATGGCAACGGCGGTCAGCACATCGTGTTCACGTCCGGACAGACCTGCCAGCATGCGCAGCGCATCGGCCTGGTCAGCAGGTTTGCCAAGTATCTGTCCGTCGAGCACCACGGCAGTGTCCGCGCCCAGCACGCAGGCGTGCGCGGCATCGCCCAGCGCGGCCAGCGCGGCCAGCCCGGCCGCGGCCTTGCCGTGCGCCAATCGCTGCACGTAAGCCGCGGGGCTTTCATCGATGAGCGGGGTTTCGTCGATCTGAGCGCTCAAGGTGGTGAACGACACACCGATCTGAGTCAAGAGTTCACGACGGCGCGGTGACCCAGAGGCCAGATAAAGCGTGGGCATACGGACATCTCCGTGTCGGTGAAGCGAGCGCGGCATTGCGCCATCCAGGCGCCCGCGCTCACGTTGCGCTTAGCTGATTTTCAGACGTTTGCTCAGGCCTCGCAGACCATAGCTGACCCACGGCCATAGCAGTGCGCTGACCAGCGCCGGCAGAACCAGCGCGAGCGTGGGCTGACGATTGCCGGTCAGCGCGCTGAGCCACAGCTGGGCCAGTTGCGCCAGGCCGAATACAACCAGCAGCACCAGACACTGCTGCCACATGGGGAACATGCGCAGGCGTTGCTGAAGCGTCATGACCAGGAACGTGATCAGACACAGGATCAGGGCATTCTGGCCCAGCAACGTGCCGTAGAGCACGTCCTCCATCAGTCCCAGCAGGAAAGCGGTAGCCATGCCGACCTTGTGCGGCAGGGTCAGCGCCCAGAAGGTCAGCAGCAACGCCAGCCAGAGCGGGCGGAAGATTTCCATGAACTG
Source organism: Pseudomonas sp. JDS28PS106 (assembly GCF_036706555.1). Classification (NCBI taxonomy): domain Bacteria; kingdom Pseudomonadati; phylum Pseudomonadota; class Gammaproteobacteria; order Pseudomonadales; family Pseudomonadaceae; genus Pseudomonas; species Pseudomonas sp. JDS28PS106. The sequence goes on from NZ_JBAJGT010000005.1 coordinate 198,194, forward strand.
CGGCAACGGCGAAACGCTCAGCAGCAGGCCGATGACGAAGCTCAGCCAGACGACCCAGCCATTGCGCCCGGAAACATGCCTAGCCATCGATTGGCCCCCGAGAAGTGGATGGTGCCGAAGCCGGCGTCTGCGTGCCCGCAGGACGCGTGGCTGGAGCGGGAGTCGCCGGCGCGCTGGCGGGCGCCTGACCGGTCGGCCTGGAATGCCCGGTACCTGACGGGAATTGTGGAACCACCGGCTGCGGCCACATCGGGAATGCCGGCGCGAGCGGCGGCAACGTCGGCGCGACGGCAGGCTCGACCCCACGGTCGATGGACTCCTGCGCCTGCGCGGCTTCGGCGGCGCGCTCTTCCGGCGAGCGTCCGTCGGAGAACACCAGCAGCAGGTAACGGCTGCGATTCAAGGCTGCGGTCGGCACGGCCCGGACAATCGCGAAAGGCTGGCCGGAGTCATGAATGACTTCCTTGACCGTCGCCACCGGATAACCCGCCGGGAAACGCTGGCCCAGGCCGGAACTCACCAGCAGGTCGCCCTCCTTGATGTCGGCCGTGTCGGCCACGTGACGCAGCTCCAGGCGTTCCGGGTTGCCGGTGCCGCTGGCAATGGCGCGCAAGCCGTTGCGATTGACCTGCACCGGAATGCTGTGGGTGGTATCGGTCAGCAGCAGCACACGCGAGGTGTAGGGCATCAGTTCGACCACCTGCCCCATCAGGCCACGGGCGTCGAGCACCGGCTGACCGAGCACCACGCCGTCGCGCTCGCCCTTGTTGATGATGATGCGATGGGTGAACGGGTTCGGGTCCATGCCGATCAGTTCGGCGACCTCGACCTTCTCGTTGACCAGCGCCGAAGAGTTGAGCAATTCGCGCAGGCGGACGTTCTGCTCGGTCAGGGCTGCCAGTTTCTGCAAACGGCCCTGAAGCAGCAACGCTTCGGTGCGGAGTTTTTCGTTTTCGGCGATCAGCTCGGTGCGACTGCCGAACTGGCCGGCAACGCCCTGGAACATGCGCTGTGGCAGATCGACGATCCAGTAGGACTGCATGAGCACCAGCGACATCTGGCTGCGCACAGGCTTGAGCAACGAGAAGCGGGCATCGACCACCATGAGGGCGACCGAGAGTACGACCAGCACGAGCAGGCGCACGCCCAACGACGGGCCTTTGGTGAAGAGCGGTTTAATAGGCCGCTCCTCCGGGGCAAGCGCTCGTGAGACCGAGCGTCGAATGGCTGTAATTCATGCGGTATGGAACCGGCCTGGACAGATGGAAAGATTAGGCACCTTGCTTCGGCGTCAGCCTAACGCATACAGGTAGCACAGAGGCTACCTGCATACAAAGACCCCATGAACGTCATTCCAGGCGAATCACTCGCTGGAGAGCAGGTCCATGGTGTGCTTGTCCATCATCTCCAGCGCACGACCGCCGCCACGAGCCACGCAGGTCAGCGGGTCTTCGGCAACGATGACCGGCAGGCCGGTTTCCTGGGCCAGCAGCTTGTCCAGGTCGCGCAGCAGCGCGCCGCCGCCGGTCAGCACCAGACCGCGCTCGGCGATGTCGGAAGCCAGCTCCGGAGGCGATTGCTCCAGCGCGCTCTTGACCGCCTGCACGATGGTCGCCAGCGATTCCTGCAGGGCTTCGAGCACTTCGTTGGAGTTCAGGGTGAAGGCGCGTGGTACACCTTCGGCCAGGTTACGGCCACGAACGTCGACTTCACGGACTTCGCCGCCCGGATAGGCGGTACCGATTTCCTGCTTGATGCGCTCGGCGGTGGATTCGCCGATCAGGCTGCCGTAGTTGCGGCGCACGTAGGTGATGATGGCCTCGTCGAAACGGTCGCCGCCCACACGCACGGATTCGGCGTACACGACGCCGTTGAGCGAGATCAGCGCGATTTCGGTGGTGCCGCCGCCGATATCGACGACCATGGAACCACGGGCTTCTTCGACCGGCAGGCCGGCACCGATGGCAGCGGCCATCGGCTCTTCGATCAGGAATACTTCGCGCGCGCCCGCGCCCAGGGCCGACTCGCGAATGGCGCGGCGCTCAACCTGGGTGGACTTGCACGGTACGCAGATCAGCACGCGAGGGCTGGGCTGCAGGAAGCTGTTTTCGTGCACCTTGTTGATGAAGTACTGCAGCATCTTCTCGCACACGCTGAAGTCGGCGATCACGCCGTCCTTCATCGGGCGGATGGCTGCGATGTTGCCTGGTGTACGACCCAGCATGCGCTTGGCTTCGGTACCTACAGCCACGACGCTCTTCTGGTTGCCGTGGGTACGGATGGCAACGACAGAGGGTTCATTCAGAACGATACCGCGCTCACGCACGTAAATAAGGGTGTTGGCAGTGCCCAGGTCGATGGATAGATCACTGGAAAACATGCCACGCAGTTTCTTGAACATGGGAAAGGGACCCTAGGGAACGCGTGGGTAAAAAAGTGCGGCAAACTCTAACAACGACAGGGATTTTGGGCAAGGAGCCAATATGTTAAATTGGCCGTTTTCTGAACACGACCCAAGGCGTTGGCGGCGTAAGACCGCCAGAACGCGAGCGTGTTCCGCAATCGGCCGACGACCCTGTGTCGCCGGTCTTCCACTGGAGATACCCGATGGCGCTTGAACGCTCCGACGTGGAAAAGATCGCTCATCTGGCCCGACTGGGCCTCAATGACGCCGATATCCCACGCACCACCGAAGCACTTAACAGCATCCTTGGCCTGGTCGATCAGATGCAGGCAGTGGACACCACCGGCATCGAGCCGCTGGCCCACCCGCTGGAAGCCTCTCAGCGCCTGCGCGATGACGCCGTGACCGAACACAATCGTCGTGACACCTACCAGGCCATCGCCCCAGCGGTCGAAGACGGCCTGTATCTGGTACCCAAAGTCATCGAGTAAGGGAAAGAGCCTGCATGCATCAAATGACTCTGGCCGAGATCGCTCGCGGACTCGCCGAAAAGAAGTTTTCTTCTGAAGAACTGACCCGTGCCCTGCTGTCGCGCATCGCGACGCTCGACCCGCAGATCAACAGTTTCATCACCCTGACCGAAGATCTGGCCATCACCCAGGCGCAGGCAGCCGACGCACGGCGCGCCGCCGGCGAGACCGGCGCTCTGCTCGGCGCGCCGCTGGCGCACAAGGACCTGTTCTGCACGCAGGGCATCCGCACCAGCTGCGCCTCCCTGATGCTCGACAATTTCAAGGCGCCGTACGATGCCACCGTGGTATCCCGGCTCGCCTCCGCCGGCACCGTGACCCTCGGCAAGACCAACATGGACGAATTCGCCATGGGTTCGGCCAACGAGTCCAGCCATTACGGCGCGGTGAAGAACCCGTGGAACCTGGAACACGTGCCCGGCGGTTCGTCGGGTGGCTCGGCCGCCGCCGTTGCCGCGCGCCTGCTGCCTGCCGCCACCGGCACCGACACCGGCGGCTCGATTCGCCAGCCTGCCGCGCTGACCAACCTGACCGGCCTCAAACCGACCTACGGTCGCGTGTCGCGCTGGGGCATGATCGCTTACGCATCGAGCCTCGATCAGGCAGGCCCGATGGCGCGCACTGCCGAAGACTGCGCCCTGCTGCTGCAAGGCATGGCCGGCTTCGACCCCAACGACTCGACCAGCATCGATGAGCCTGTACCTGACTACTCCGCGAGCCTGAACGAGTCGATCAAGGGCCTGCGCATCGGTCTGCCGAAGGAATACTTCAGCGCCGGCCTGGACCCGCGTATCGCGCAACTGGTGCAGGAAAGCGTCAAGGAGCTGGAAAAGCTCGGCGCCGTGGTCAAGGAAATCAGCCTGCCGAACCTGCAGCACGGTATCCCGGCCTATTACGTCATCGCACCGGCGGAAGCATCCTCGAACCTGTCGCGCTTCGACGGCGTGCGGTTTGGCTATCGCTGCGAAGACCCCAAGGACCTGACCGACCTGTACAAGCGCTCGCGCGCCGAAGGCTTCGGTCCGGAAGTGCAGCGTCGCATCATGGTCGGCGCCTATGCCCTGTCGGCTGGTTACTACGACGCCTACTACCTGCAAGCGCAGAAGATCCGTCGCCTGATCAAGAACGACTTCATGGCCGCATTCGCCGAAGTCGACGTCATCCTCGGTCCTACCACGCCCAACCCGGCCTGGAAGATCGGCGCCAAGACCAACGACCCGATCGCGGAGTATCTGGAAGACTTCTACACCATCACCGCCAACCTCGCGGGTCTGCCGGGTCTGTCGATGCCCGCCGGCTTCGTCGAAGGCCTGCCGGTCGGCGTGCAGTTGCTGGCTCCGTATTTCCAGGAAGGCCGTCTGTTGAACGTCGCGCATCAGTATCAGCAAGTGACTGACTGGCACACACGTACCCCTGAAGGCTTCTGAGGAACCACTTATATGCAATGGGAAGTCGTCATCGGGCTGGAGATCCATACCCAGCTCTCGACCCAGTCGAAGATCTTTTCCGGCAGCGCGACCACGTTCGGCTCCGAACCCAACACCCAGGCGAGCCTCGTCGATCTGGGCATGCCTGGCGTATTGCCGGTGCTCAATAAAGAAGCCGTGCGCATGGCGTGCAAGTTCGGCCTGGCGGTGAACGCCGAGATCGGCCGGCAGAACGTGTTCGCCCGCAAGAACTACTTCTACCCGGATCTGCCCAAGGGCTACCAGATCAGCCAGATGGAATTGCCGATCGTCGGCAAGGGCCATCTGGACATCACCCTGGAAGACGGTACGGTCAAGCGCGTCGGCATCACCCGCGCCCACCTTGAAGAAGACGCGGGCAAGAGCCTGCACGAAGACTTCAGCGGCATGACCGGCATCGACCTGAACCGCGCCGGCACGCCGCTGCTGGAGATCGTTTCCGAACCGGACATGCGCAGCGCCAAGGAAGCCGTGGCCTACGTCAAGGCGATCCACGCGCTGGTGCGCTACCTGGGCATCTGCGACGGCAACATGGCCGAAGGCTCGCTGCGTTGCGACTGCAACGTGTCGGTACGTCCGAAGGGCCAGGCCGAGTTCGGCACCCGCTGCGAGATCAAGAACGTCAACTCGTTCCGCTTCATCGAGAAGGCGATCAACAGTGAAATCCAGCGCCAGATCGACCTGATCGAAGACGGCGGCAAGGTGGTTCAGCAGACTCGCCTGTACGACCCGAACAAGGACGAAACCCGCGCCATGCGCAGCAAGGAGGAAGCCAACGACTACCGTTACTTCCCCGACCCGGACCTGCTGCCGGTGGTCATCGAGGACTCGTTCCTGGAAGAGACTCGCGCCACGCTACCGGAACTGCCGCAGCAGAAACGCGAACGCTTCCAGAGCCAATACGAACTGTCCGCCTACGACGCCAGCGTGCTGGCTTCGAGTCGCGAACAGGCCGATTACTTCGAGCAGGTCGTGAGCATCGGCGGCGACGCCAAGCTGGCGGCCAACTGGGTCATGGTCGAGCTGGGCAGCCTGCTCAACAAGCAGGGCGTGGAGATCGAACAATCGCCGGTCAGCGCCGAGCAACTGGGCGGCATGCTCAAGCGCATCCTCGACAACACCATCTCCGGCAAGATCGCCAAGATGGTGTTCGAGGCGATGGCCAATGGTGAAGGCAGCGCCGACGAGATCATTGAAAAACGCGGCCTGAAGCAGGTAACCGACACCGGCGCCATCGAGTCGATGCTCGACGAAATGCTGGCGGCCAACGCCGAGCAGGTCGAACAGTACCGTGCGGCCGACGAAGCCAAGCGCGGCAAGATGTTCGGTTTCTTCGTGGGCCAGGCGATGAAGGTTTCCAAAGGCAAGGCCAACCCGCAGCAGGTCAACCAGCTGCTCAAGGCCAAGCTGGAAGGCTGACGCCCCATCGCCAGCAAGCCGGCTCCTACGGTCCCCCGCCTGTAGGAGCCAGCTTGCTGGCGATAAGCGGTATCCCGGCTAACCCAGGAACCACACCTTATGCGCCAATTGCTCCTCCCCTTCTGCCTCATCTCCCTGCTGGCCGGCTGCGCCAGTCACGAAATCGACCCGCACGGTTACAATGCAACCGGCGGTGCTTCCTACTATGGCGCTCGTCACCACGGCAAACGCACTGCCAGCGGCGAAACCTTCAATCAGAATTCCTTGACCGCCGCCCACCGGCAGTTGCCGTTCGGCACGCGCGTCAAAGTCACTAACCTGAAAAACGACCGATCCGTCATCGTGCGCATCAACGATCGGGGCCCTCACGGCCGCGGCCGGGTGATCGACGTTTCGCGCAAAGCGGCCGAACAGCTCGGCATGCTGCGCAGCGGCGTCGCCAAAGTCCGCGTCCAGAGCCTGGACTGAGGAGCCGCACATCCTTCAGCTAGCCACCCTGCCCGCCCCGGCTCTCATCCAGTTGCTGAGCGGTCTGCTGCTCCTGCTGTTCGGCGCGGAGCTGGCAGTACGCGCCGCCGTGGATCTGGCGGCGATCCTGCGAATCAGGCCGTTGATCATCGGCCTGACCGTGGTCGCGCTTGGCAGCAGCGCGCCGCAGGCTGCGGTCAGTCTCCAGGCGGCGTTTTCCAGCAATACGGACATCGCCGTGGGCAGCGTGATCGGCGGTGGCATTTTCAGCGTGCTGGTCACCCTCGGGCTCTGCTCGCTGATCATTCCACTGCGCGTAGCGCGTCAGGTGCTGCGCATCGATATCCCGCTGATGATCGCGGCCTGCCTGCTGGTGACCGGACTGGCGTGGGACCGGGAACTGGACACGCTCGACGGCGCCATTCTGCTGGCGGGTCTGGCGATCTGTCTGTTCATCGTCCTGCGCCAGGCCGGACAGAGCGCGCGTCACGGACATACCGCAGGCTCCGCCTCGCCTCGCACGGGCTCCAGACTCGCGATGCTGCTGGCAGGGTTGCTGACGCTTGCTCTGGGTGGCCACCTGCTGGTGGACGCTTCGGTGGTGATCGCCCTCAACCTGGGATTGTCCGAGCGGGTCATCGGCCTGACCGTGATCGCCGTGGCGACATCGCTTCCCGGCCTGGCCGCTTCGCTGATCGCCGCGCTGCGCTGCGAACGCGACATTGCGGTAGGCAACGTGATCGGCAGCACGCTGTTCAACATGCTGGGCGTGCTGGGACTGACGGCGATGGTGGCGCCGGATACGCTGTCAGTTTCGCCCAACGCGCTGGTGTTTGACCTGCCTGTACTGCTCGGCGTGGCTGCGCTGTGCCTACCGCTGTTCTATTCCGGCTACCGGATCGACCGTATCGAAGGCTTGCTGCTGTTGTCGCTGTATCTGACCTACGGCTTGCACCTCGTATCGATCAGCACCGGCATGCTCCTGGCCGAGCAACTGGAAAGCGCCATGCTGCGGTTCATCCTTCCCGTGCTGTCAGCGCTGGTGGCCTGGGGTATCGTGCGGGCGTGGAGGCGGCAGCACTAAGACCCTCTAAATCCAGCCGCCCCATTGCAGGACGAAGATCCCGATGTTGGTCGTGACCGCCGCCGCGAGCGTCGTGAGTACGATGATCGCCGCCGCCAGCTCGTAATTGCCGTTGGCGGTCCGCGCCATGATGTAACTGGCCGCGGCCGTCGGACTGCCGAAGTACAGGAACAGAATGCCCAGCTCCGCACCACGGAAACCAACGATCCAGGCCAGCAACGTGCAGAACAGCGGCAGCCAGACCATTTTCACCAGACTGGCGCTGACCGCCAGCTTGCCGCTCTTGCGCAGGGACGCCAGCGACAGCGTGCCACCGATGCAGATCAGTGCCAGCGGCAAGGTCATCTGCGCCAGATAGCTGCCTGACTTCTCCAGCCAGTTGGGCAAGGCGATCTCGAAGTAAGCAAAGGGCGAGGCCACTATCACGCTGATGATCAAGGGGTTGGCCAGCACGCTTTTGAAGATGCTCCAGGGGTCGGACTTGATGACCGGGCTGTACACCGCCAGCACAATGGTGGACAGCGTGTTGTAGAACACGATGACCAGCGCCGCGAGAATCGCGCCCACGGAAATGCCATAGTCGCCGTACATGCTGGCCGCCAGCGCCAGCCCCACGACGCCGTTGTTGCCGCGAAACGAGCCCTGCACGTAGATCCCGCGATCGGCATGCGGGCAGCGCCGCACGGCCCATGCCCAGGTGCAGGCGAAGCTCAACAACGTGACGACACTGAAGAAGATCAGCAGTTTGGGTTGCAGCGCATCGCGCAGGTCGGCGTGGATGATGCCCAGAAACAGCAATGCCGGCATGGTGACGTTGAACACCAGGCCGGAGGCGGAAACGATGAAACCGTCGTTGATCGCGCCGATTCGCTTGAGCAGAACGCCAAGGAACAGCATGGCGAAGACCGGCGCGGTGATATTCAGGGTTTCGAGAAATATGCCCAGCATGCCTTGCAACCCTGCCTATTCGTTAGGTCCCTCATCATAAGCGACCTTGGCGGCAGAGTTGCAAGCAATTAACCGTGACCGGGCGGGACGTCCTGTAGGAGCCAGCTTGCTGGCGATGAACCCTGACGCGATTCGTCGCGCTCATCCGTTTTGCTGCCGCTTTGCGGCAGATCGCGGCTAAAGCCGCTCCTACACGCCAGAATCAGGCTCCCGCAGGTGCCACATCCAGCTCGGCGACTTCAGGCCGCTTGATCACGGCATATACGACCCCGGTCAACAGACTGCCTGCCACGATCGCCAGCAGGTACAGCAGCGCATGATTGATGGCATTAGGAATCAGCATCACGAACAGACCGCCGTGCGGGGCCATCAACTTGCAGCCGAAATACATGCTAAGCGCGCCGGTCAGAGCGCCGCCGACCACGCTGGCCGGGATGACGCGCAACGGGTCTTTGGCGGCGAACGGGATCGCGCCCTCGGAGATGAAGCACAGCCCCAGCACGAAAGCGGCTTTGCCCGCCTCACGCTCGCTCTGGGCAAATTTGCGGCGCGCCAGCAAGGTCGCGATGCCCATGCCGATCGGTGGCACCATCCCGGCCGCCATGGCCGTCGCCATCGGCGCGTAGCTCTGCGACGCCAGCAAGCCGACCGAAAAGGCGTAGGAGGCCTTGTTGATCGGGCCGCCGAGGTCGACGCACATCATGGCCCCGAGCAACACGCCCAACAGCAGCGCATTGGTGGTGCCCATGCTGTCCAGGAAGTGGGTCAGGCTTTCCAGCACGCCTGCCACCGGTTTGCCGACCAGATAGATCATCACCAGACCGGTGAACAGGCTGGCGAACAGTGGAATGATCAGAATCGGCTTCAACGCCTCGACACTGGCCGGCAAGCGGGCATAACGATTGATTGCCGCGGCGCTGTAGCCCGCGATGAAGCCGGCCGCGATACCGCCGATAAAGCCAGCGCCCAGGGTGCTGGCGAGCAGCCCGCCGATCATCCCCGGCGCAAGGCCTGGCCGGTCAGCGATGGAGTAGGCGATATAGCCTGCGAGCAGCGGCACCATCAATTTGAAGGCCGCTTCGCCGCCAATCTGCATCAAGGCCGCGGCCAGGGTGCCCTCTTCCTTGTAGGCATTGATGCCGAACACGAACGACAAGGCGATCAGCAAGCCACCGGCCACTACCATCGGCAGCATGAAGGACACGCCAGTCAACAAATGCTTGTAGACGCCGGTCTTCTCCTGCTTGGCCGGCGCCTTCTCGGCACTGCCCGCCAACTCGACCTTGCCTTCGGCCAGCGCCTTGTTCAGCGTCGCCTCGGACTGCTTCAAGGCGATACCGGTGCCGCACCGGTAGATCTTCTTGCCGGCAAAACGCTCGGTCGCCACTTCGATATCGGCCGCCAGCAGCACCACATCGGCCTCGGCAATCGCCTGGGCACTGAGCGGATTGCGGGCGCCAACCGAACCTTGAGTCTCGACCTGCAAGTCATAGCCCAGGCGCTTGGCCGTTTGCTGCAAGGCTTCGGCCGCCATGAAGGTGTGCGCGACGCCCGTCGGGCAGGCGGTGACCGCGACGATACGCGGCGCGCGCTCGCTACTGCTTGCCGCGCTCGCCACATCCTCGGCCCCCGCGACGTGAACCTGGGCTTCACGCTCGACCCGTTGCAAGAACGCGTCGACATCCTGCAACGCTTGGGCAGGCGCGCTCTGGAACAGCCGCTTGCCGACAAAGCGGTTCAAGTCCAGCGGCCCGGTGTTGACCACCAGGATCACATCGGCCGCTTCGATATCCATGGCCGACAGATGACGATCCGGCTTGTGCGGGTCAATCACCTCGACACAGGTTTCCCAGCCCCGGCGCTGGGCGGCGGCGTCGAGCAATCGCGCACTGAGTACGCTGCTGACCTTGCCGTTCGGGCAGGCCGTTACTATGGCTAACTTCATGATGTGTCTCTCTTATTCTTCCGCCAGGCTGCGCACGGTGACACCGCTCTCGAGCCGTTGGAGTTGCTCGGCATCGGTAATGCCGAAGCCGATCTGGGTGACGGCCATGGCGGCAATGGCCGTGGCAGTGCGCAGGGTCTGATGCAGTTCATGGCCGCTCAGCAGGCCGTGGATCATGCCCGCCAGCAGCGAATCCCCGGCGCCCACGGTGCTGGCGACGCTGACCCTGGGCGGCAGCCCGTGCAAGGCGATCCCTGAGCTGAACCAGTGCACGCCGTCGGCACCCTGGGATATCACGACGTGTTCGATACCTTCAGCGCGCAAACGCGTCGCGGCCTCGGCCTGCGCCGTCAACGAGCTGACGGAAGCACCCAGCGCCTCGGCCAGTTCGTCGGTATTGGGCTTTATCAGCCAGGGACCGGCGGCCAGACCGGCGCGCAGGGCCAGACCGCTGGTGTCCAGCGCAACTTTCAGCCCCAGCGCTTTGAGCTTGACCAACAGCTTGTGCAGCCATTCCGGCGCCACGCCGCGCGGCAAGCTGCCAGCGACCACCACCAGGTCGAAAGCGGCCGCGATTGATTCGATCCGCTCGAACAATGCCTGCTGGGCTTCTTCGCTGACCACCGGCCCCGGTCCGTTCACGTCGGTGATCCGGCCATCGGCTTCCGCCAGTTTGATATTGCTGCGGGTTTCGCCCGGCACGCGGATGAACGCGTCAACAAAGCCACGGCGCTCGAACAGCCGGGTGAACGACTGCTGATTATCCGCGCCCAGAAAACCCGAGACGGTGAGGTCATGTCCGAGGTCGGCCAGCACCTGGGCGACATTGATCCCCTTGCCTGCCGCGTGGGTGAGCATAGCCTGACTGCGGTTGACCTCGCCGGTTTCGAGCCGGTCCAGTTGCACGGTCAGGTCCAGCGCGGGGTTGAGGGTCAGCGTGAGTATCCTGGCCATCAGAGAGCCTCCACCAGTGCGCGAACTTCGCCGGCGCTGCCCGCCATCAAGGCGTTCTGCGCCAGTTGCCGAGCGCCGCTCAGGGTCAGCTCGCGTACGCCCGCCTTGACCTCGCCGATGCTGCGCGCCGAAACGCTGAGCTCATCGACTCCCAGGCCGACCAGCACCGGCACGGCCAGCGGGTCGGCGGCCAGTTCGCCACAGACACCGACCCACTTGCCATTGGCGTGGGCCGCGCGCACGGTCATGTCGATCAGTTGCAACACCGCCGGATGCAACCCATCGGCCTGCGCCGACAGGGTCGGATGGCCGCGGTCGATGGCCAGGGCGTACTGGGTCAGGTCATTGGTGCCGATGCTGAAGAAGTCCACCTCGCGGGCCAGAACCGGCGCCAGCAGCGCTGCGGACGGCACTTCGATCATGATGCCCAGTTGCAGATCGCTGACCGGAATTTCGAGCCGCAGGCGTTCGGTCATCTCCCGCGCCTGGCGCCATTCTTCCAGGGTGCCGACCATGGGAAACATGATGCGCAGCGGTCCGCTGTCGGCCGCGCGGAGCAGCGCTCGCAGCTGGCTCTCCATGACGTCCGGACGCTGCAAGGTCAGGCGAATGCCCCGAACGCCGAGGAAGGGGTTCTCCTCCTTGTCGATCGGCCAGTACGGCAGCGGTTTGTCGCCACCGACGTCCAGAGTACGAACCACCAGCGGACGGCCGCCAAGATCGCGCAACACGCGACGATATTCGGCTTCCTGGGTCGTTTCGTCCGGTGCCTGCGAATGCGCCATGAACAGCAGTTCGGTGCGCAGCAGGCCGACGCCTTCGGCGCCCTGTTCCACCGCCAGCGCGGTTCCGGTGCTGTCGCCGATATTGGCGAAGACTTCCACCGCATGCCCGTCGCGGGTGACCGCCGGCTCAAGGCGAGTCTCGGCGGCCGCCTTGAGGCGCTGTTCGCGCGCGTCGCGGTCCTGTATTGCGCGTCGCAGGGTCATGTCGTCCGGCGCTACGGTCAGGCGGCCGCGCTGGCAGTCGAGCAGCAGCGAAGTGCCTGGCTCGACCAGCAACACTTGATCGCCTGCCCCGACCAGCGCGGGAATGCCCAGCGCCCGGGCAACGATCGCGCTGTGCGCGGTGGCGCCGCCGCGTGCGGTCAGGATGCCGGCGACATGCGCCGGATCGAGACGCGCCACGTCGGACGGACCGACTTCATCCATGACCAGAATGTAAGGCTCATTTGGCGCGGCAACGGTCTGCACGCCGCAGATCTGCGCCAGCACGCGCCGGCCGACGTCGCGCAGATCGGCCGCCCGTTCCGCCAGCAGCGCGTCCTGCAATTGCTCCTGCTGCGAAGCAGCCGCATCAATCACTCGTGCCCAGGCCGCCGCGGCGCTCTCGCCCTTGTTCAGGCGCAATTCCACTTCGCTACCCAGCTCAGGATCGTCAAGCATTTCCTGGTGAGTGATGAAGATTTCACGGATGGCTTTGGCAGTGCTGCGCTGGATCAGGGTTTCGATGTCCTGGCGCACTTCGGTCAGGGCGCGGTCAAGCCGCTCACGCTCGGCGGCAACCGATTCGCCTTCGGCGGGATAATCGAACGTCTGCAAAACCTGCACATGCGCAGGTCCCATCGCGATGCCCGGCGATGCAGCGACCGCTTGCAAAACGCTGCCCGGTAGCGGCGCCGCGACGGCTTTCACGGCTGGCTGAACGGACTGGGCAGGCTCCGGCTGACCGACCGGCAAGGGTTCCACTTCCTCGCCGAGGCCTTGCTCGACGGCGGCCAGCAACGCGGGAAGCGCATCCTGTGCGATGGTCGGTTCAGCGATGAACTCCAGGGTCTGGCCGCGACGCGCTCCCATACTCAGCAGCTTGCTCAAGCTTTTGGCGGAGACCGCGTTCTCACCGGTCTCCAGAACCCGGACGCGAATTTCGCCTTCGAACTCTTTCGCCAGTTGCGCCAGGATCTTCGCCGGGCGCGCATGCAGGCCATGGGCATTTGCCAGCACGATCTGCTGCGTAGGCCATTCGGCTGGCAGCTCGCCGCCCAGCGCCTGAAGCACCGCCCGGCTGTTGGTCGCATGGCCGAGTTCGTGGCCACGCCCCTCGATCAGCAGCAGACAGAGGCGTTCGAGCAGTGTCTGATGGGCCTCGCCCAGGCTGGCGAGACAGAACAGGCCAGTCAGCGGCTGGCCCAGATAGCGCATGGGTTTGTCGGGCGTCACGAACGCCAGTCCTGGGCGATTGACCATCTGTTCGCTGTGCAGCCACCAGAGACCGTCGCCCAGCGACAGCGCCTCGACTTGTTGCAACACGGCAGCGAAACCATTGTTCACGCAGTCGGCCTTGCGCAGCAGGCGCGCGCCACGCCAGACCAGCTCTTCAAAATCGTCGACCGACACACCGAGACTGATCATTTGCGCGTCGAGCGCCAATTCCTGAGGCGCGCCCTGCAACAGTTGCAGCAGGTCCTCGGCGCTCTGCGCGTCTCGCAATGCCTGGCTCAGATCACCCTCGCCCAGGGCGCGGGTCAGCAATTGCAGGAGGCGCAGGTGTTCGTCGGACTTGGCCGCGATGGCAATCGCCAGATAGACGATCTGCCCGTCGCCCCAGTCCACACCTTCGGGAAACTGCATCAGGCGCACGCCGGTGGTAAAAACCAGATCGCGAGTCTCAGGCGTGCCGTGAGGGATCGCGATACCCTGGCCGAGGAATGTCGAGCCTTGCTGCTCGCGCTGGGTCAGGCCCGTGAGGTATCCCGGCGCGACCAGCCCGTCGGCCACCAGATGGTCCGCGAGCAGTTGCAGTGCGGCAGTCTTATCCACCGCCGACCGGGCCATGGATATTTGCTCCAGTTTGAGTTCGAGCATGTTGCCTTTGACTCCTGCGGCACCGAAGCGCCGCCCGATTCTTGTTTTGATATCGATCACCGGTGATCGACAGCTTAGGTGATGAATGCCATAAACATGCGACTGTGCATTCATGTCGATTACAGCAAGGAAAATCAGGCTGCTGAATCGTTTAATCTACAATGTCGGGCACGTTACTCGATTCTGCTCGCGGGTTGAAGCCCGAGCGGTCCGACGGTTGTAGGAGACTTCGCAAATATAGGCCGAGCACTTGGGGATATTCAGTGGTCTGGTGTAAACAGGTGCTCGATCGGCGACACTGTCCGGCGCTCGTAGAGACTTGGAAAAACAGCAATAAGGAATTAACGGGTTGAAACTCAGCGACATTGCTCGTCTGGCGGGTGTTTCCGTCACCACTGCCAGTTATGTCATCAACGGCAAGGCTGAACAGCAGCGCATCAGCCCGGCGACCGTGGAACGCGTTCGCGCCGTGGTGGAACAGCATGACTTCCGGCCCAACCCGCAAGCGGCCGGACTGCGCAGCCGCTATACCAGGACCCTGGGTTTTATCCTCCCCGACCTGGAAAACCCCAGCTATGCACGGATCGCCAAGCTGCTGGAACAGGGCGCGCGGGCCCACGGCTATCAGCTGCTGATCGCCAGTTCCGATGACGAGCCGGCCAGCGAACTGCAATTGCTGCAACTGTTCCGTGCGCGTCGCTGCGATGCGCTGCTGGTTGCCAGCTGTCTGCCGACCTCCGACATGAGCTATCGGGAGTTGCAGGACAAAGGCATGCCGATCATCGCTCTGGACCGGGAGATGGACGCTGAGCATTTCTGCTCGGTCGTCAGCGACGATCATGACGCCAGCCTGCAATTGACCCGTAGTCTGCTGCAACCCCGTCCCGAGCATATCGTGCTGCTCGGGGCACGCCCCGAATTGAGCATCAGCCGTGCCCGGGCCGAAGGCTTTCAGCATGCGCTGGAAGGTTTCAGCGGTACTGTCATCGTGGAGCACGGCGAAGCCTTCAGTCGCCAGTGGGGTCAACGTCTGATGAACGATCAGCTGCAACGGCTGGGCCACCTTCCGGATGCGCTGATCACCACGTCCTACGTGCTGTTGCAGGGCGTATTCGATGTCCTGCAAAGCCAGCGAGCGCAGTTGCACCTGGGTACGTTCGGCGACACCCAGTTGCTGGACTTCCTGCCCTTGCCGGTCAATGCAATGGCGCAGCAGCATCAGCTGATCGCCGACAAAGCCCTGGAACTGGCGCTCGCGGCCGTTGAAAAGGATGAATATCAGCCGGGCGTGCATGCCATTGTGCGCACGTTCAAGCAGCGTATTCACGAGGCGTAGCGATGAGGCTGGTCGATACCCACACGCACCTGGACTTCGACGATTTCGACGCCGACCGCCCGCAGGTGCTCGATAACTGCCGCCGACTGGGCGTGGCGGATGCAGTGGTGCTCGGGGTCTACCAGCGCAACTGGCAACGGGTATGGGACCTGGTCGAAGCAAACCCGATGCTGCATGCTGCGCTGGGCCTGCACCCGGTTTATATCGAAGAACACCAGCCTGAGCATCTGAACGAGCTGCGCGACTGGCTGGAACGGCTCAAAGGCCACCGGCAATTGTGCGCTGTCGGTGAGATCGGCCTGGATTATTACGTCGCCAACCCTGACCGCCCGCGCCAGCAGGCGTTTCTCGATGCGCAGCTGCAACTGGCGGCGGATTTCGAACTGCCTGTGCTGCTGCATGTGCGACGCAGCCATGCCGATATGATCGCGACCCTCAAACGCTACAAATTGCCGCGCCGCGGAATCGTGCACGCGTTCGCCGGCAGCCGCGAAGAGGCGCGGGAGTACATCCGGCTAGGCTTCAAACTGGGCCTGGGCGGTGCCGCGACGTGGCCGCAAGCGCTGCGCATGCATCGGGTCTTGCCGGAACTGCCGCTCGACAGTATCGTGCTCGAAACCGACTCCCCGGACATGGCGCCGGTGATGTTCCCCGACAGACGCAACAGCCCGGAGCATTTGCCGGCCATCTGCGAGGCGCTGGCAGCCTTGATCGGTGTCGAGCCACAGAACTTGGCCGAGGCCAGCACCCGCAACGCCTGCGAATTGTTCGGCTGGACCTGAGTCGCGGCTGAAGCCGCTCCTACGAACGGCACTCAGCCCCGTAGGAGCGGATTTATCCGCGATGGATTGAACGGACACCCCACGTTGCCAGGATTCAGGGCAGGCAAGTTCAGACCAGCAGCGTCCAGAGTGCAAACCCTGCATACCAGACGATTGCGGCGCGGACGAGCAGCTCCCATAGCATGTCCAGGCCCGCGACGCCCTGCGCGCCCATTTCCGGAGCCGGGACTTCGCTGGCGCTGCAGCCAATGCGGGTGATCAGCTCGGCGGCGCTGATGTTCCAGTTCAGCAGTTCGTGCAGCATGACCCGACTCACCGCCACGAAATTGCCTACAAGTGCAAAGCTGGCGGCCAGCAGCCGCACCGGCACCCAGTCGAAGGCATGACGCAACTGTGTAGCGCGCTCGATCAGGCAAGGCGTGCGGCCGTGCTCCGCGGCCAGTGCCAGCAGACGGTACGCCAGGGCCGCGACCGGCCCGAGCAGGAAATACCAGAAGATCACCGCGAAGAAACTCTGGTAAGCCTCCCAAAGCATGAAGCGGCGCACGCCCTGCACCAGCTGCCGCGCGTTATCGGCTATGACGCCCATATCGCGTTCGGCGACATGCACCGCCGCCTGGGTGTCGTCGCGTCGACAGGCATCCCGGAACGGGCCGAGCGAAGCCAGCAGATCGCCTCTTCCGAGACTGAAGATCAGCACCAGCAGATGAATCGGCAGGTTCAACCAGCCATAGGCGACCGAGCCTATGACGGTAAGGGCCAATTGCAGCAGCACGATGGGTAGCAGAACCAGAACGGCGAGCACCAGCCAAGGGTGACCGGCGGTGCCGGTGCGTGCCTCCATCTTGTGCAATTCGGCCAACCACGGGCCATCCCTCTGAATCCGGTGGCGAAGCGCGGAGAACTTCTCCACCCAGACCACAAGCAGCAACACCAGAAAACTCATTGCCAGATCCTCACTCTCAATCCTGCACGGCCGCCCGAAAGCGTGCCCAATCGAAATACGGCCCCGGATCGGTCTTGCGCCCTGGCGCAATGTCGCTATGGCCGCAGATTCGGTCCGGAGTAATGGCTGCGAAGGCACCGCGCAGTTGACGGGTCAACTCTATCAAGGTCACGTACTGCGCTTCGGTAAACGGCTCTTCGTCAGTGCCCTCGAGTTCGATGCCCACCGAAAAATCGTTGCACGCCTCGCGGCCCTGGAAGCACGAAACCCCCGCATGCCATGCGCGGTCCAGACAAGAGACGAACTGAGTGACCTCGCCATCACGCTCGATCAGAAAATGCGCTGAAACCCTGAGTTCGGCGATGCCCGCGAAATACGGATGCTCGTCCGCATCGAGCTGGTTCTGAAAGAACGCCTGTACCTTGCCGGTCTTGAACTGCGCGGGCGGCAGGCTGATGTTGTGGATGACCAGCAGCGATATCTCGCCCGCGGGCCGGGAGTTGAAATTCGGAGAATGGCAATGCCGCACGCCATCGCACCAGCCGCTTGCAGAGTCCAGCTGCATAGGGGTCCTTGAAAACCAGAAAGTGATGAAAGCAAGTATGCCAACGATGGGGCGCGTCGGGCGAGGTGTCGATGGACAGCCGCTGTAAGAAACGGCGAATCGGGAAGCCTGATACGGGCCACATCCTTGTGTTCCGACCCCATTGAGCGACAGGGCCGGAATCAGGCTCCCTTGAGCTTGCGCAGATTGTGGATGACGGACGCCAGCGCGCGATCAAACAGCAACGCGTCGTCCAGAATCCGGATAGCGCCGCGCCGAAACTCGATAGCCAGACCCGTGCGGGTCTTTTCCAGCACCTTCATGCCCGTACGATTGACGAACACGTAGCGACCGCTCGGCTCGACGATAGCGGTCAGTTTGCAGCGCAGCTTGTGGTCTTCGTCTTCGAGGATTTCGACCCAGCAGCCGACACGCAGCTTGTCGACCATCTGCAGACCGGGATCGTCTTCGGGAAGCTGTTGCGCCGGCTCGCTCAACTGTTCTTGCGGCCCGATGAGTACGATTTCTTCCACCACTGCCATCATGGCCGGCCCTTCGCCCGCGCCATCCGACAGGGATGCGCCTGAGTCCGCTTCGTCCTGCATGCGAGAGAAATGCTGGAAGGCCTGGACGTGCAGAGACTCCAGCTGACTGAAAAACTCGCTGGTGGCGAACGGATCGAACGCAGCGCTCGCCAGCCCCTCGCGCAAGGCCTTGAGCAGGCCCGGCACCAGTTCCAGAAGGCGTTGCCGCGCTTGCGGCTCATGATGCAGTTCAACACTCCAGATCAGGTCGTCCATGGTGTCCAGCCCGGCCTGCCATTCGGCCGACGTTTCACCATATTTGAGGCAAGTCAGCAGCAGGACCTTGCTCCAGGCTTCCTGCAGCAAGCGGACCACCGCCTCGGGCAGGGTCTTGCCCAATAAACGCTGGTTGAGTTCCTGCTGCACTCGCTGCCGCGCCAGCTCCGCGCGTGCCCGCCCTTCCTCGGCGTCACGGGTACGCTGTTCAAGCAATTCGCTGCGGCGCCGCTCATCACTGGTGAAGGCCAGAAAATCGGCGAGCAGATCGGAGAAGATCGCTGGATCGTCGACGAAATCATTCAGCAGACGCTGCACGATCTGTTCGACACGCAGGTATAGCGAATCGCGCTGGTAATCGTCGCGCCCGCCCCAGCCCAGCGCGGCGGTGGCGATTTCGTTGAGCAGCCTTCGCGCTGGATGACTGCCACGGCTGAAGAAGCTCTTGTCGAGAACAGCGACCTTGAGCATCGGAATCTGCAGGCGGCCAATCAGGGCGCGCAGTGAAGGCGGCAGATTGCGGTCGTCCAGGATGAACTCGAACAGCATGGCGACCAGGTTGATGACGTCTTCGTCCCCGGCACCGAAGCTACGGGATTTGCCACTCTTCACGCTGACCCGCGTCAGCAGTTGCTCAAGCTGATGACGCAGATCGAAGTCGTCCCCCGCCTCCTGGGACGGCACATACTGCTGCAAATGCGACAGCAAACGCATCAGGTCCTTGCTGGAAATCGGCCGGACTTCGGCATCCGGTTCATGCCGCGGGGTCAGGTTGCCGCGCACTTGCAGCAACAGTTCCTGCAACGCGGAGAACACTTCCATCACGCCTTTGTCGAGCTTGTCCGCGGCCTCGGCCAGCGCAGGCTCCGACAGCTCCGAAGCGCGCGGACGCGGAGTCGGACGGTCAGATGAGCGACGCGCCGGCAACGCCTTCAATTCAGGCAGGATGCCGGTGGCCACCAGCAGCTGGTTGGCCTCGCCATACAGATGGTCGGTGTTGGCCAGAACATACTTCTCGAACAGCTTGAGAATGATCAGCTTGACCTTGATACCCACGCCCAGGCTGCGCCCGGCCTGCAGGAAGAAATTGCACAACATTGCCGGCGCCAGCGGGTTGCTGTCATTGGTGATGGGCTGGGGAACCAGTTCGTTGAGACGGGTAGTCAGCTGGCTGAGCGCAACGCTGTCACGGGTCATGACCTTGGCAACCATGGCATCCACGGCGACGGTCTTCTCCAGCTCGTCGTTGTGGACCAGTTCGAGCTTGTCAAACGACACGGCCGACGGCAACACAGGTTCGGTGATCTGGTACTGGCCGAGCGCGAGAAATGCTTCGTAAAACTTGTCGAGAAAGCCGCGTTCGATGCTCTTCCGCTTGAGACGCAGATCCCGCATCGCCTCGAAAAAGGTGTTCTGGTCGGTATTGCTCGCGGCGCGATCGGCCATCTCGAACAGCGTGTCGTCGGCATTGTCGAACAGTGCCTGCAGGGCGTCCTTGAGCTGTTGTGCGGCCTTGTCACGCACCTGCAACAATACGACGGGCAGCCGGGCCAATGGCGGATTGGTTCCCTGGCCCGGAAGCGCCTTGCTCAACGGCACCACTTTTTCGTCGTTCTGCATCAAACCCCCGACAGAAACTTCATTGATTCCATCACACGCGCGGCTTGCAACCTTCGCCAGTCAGCGACCCTGGTCATTTGCTACGTCAAACCTATGACGTCAAATCCAAGGCGAATTATCTTCAGAACGCGTGCTGAGCGCCAGCAGGACTTTGCTGACAGCCGAATCGGCGAATACGCCAGATGTGTCGAGATAGACAGCGAAAAAGGCATTCCGTCGCATCGCTCCGAACAAAACCGACCAACAGCACGTTTCACGAGTCATACACCTTTGCGCCCGCGTATGTGTAAGGCTATTGACCTGACTTATACTCGGCCTACTTTGTGAGTGGAGCCGTATATGCCGAATCTACAAATCGCTGCCCTGACCGCCGAAATCGAGGCCAACGTGCGTCGCGCGTTGCTTGAGGACGTGGGTGGCGGCGACATCACCGCCCAACTGATACCGGCAGAACGACTTGCCAAGGCTACGATCATTTCTAGGGATAACGCTGTCATCGCCGGCACCGGCTGGGTTGACGCAGTATTCCGCCAGCTCGATCCGCGGGTAGCGGTGCACTGGCAGGTGATGGACGGGGACCGTGTCAGCCCTGATCAGGCGCTGTTTCATCTGGAAGGCCCGGCGCGCTCGCTGCTGACCGGCGAACGCAGCGCGCTCAACTTTTTGCAGATGCTGTCCGGGGTCGCGACGCGTGCCCGCTACTTCGCCGACATGGTGAGCGGAACCCAGGTCAAACTCCTGGACACCCGCAAAACCTTGCCCGGCCTGCGCCTTGCGCAAAAATACGCGGTCACCTGCGGCGGATGTCATAACCATCGCATCGGGCTGTACGATGCGTTTCTGATCAAGGAAAACCATATCGCAGCCTGTGGTGGCGTCGCCGAGGCCGTCGAAGCCGCGCACAGGATCGCGCCCGGCAAGCCTGTCGAAATCGAGGTGGAAAACCTCGCCGAGCTTCGCCTGGCGCTCGATGCTGGAGCCGACATCATCATGCTCGACGAGCTGAGTCTGGATGACATGCGTGAAGCCGTCCGACTCACCGGTGGCAAGGCCAAACTCGAAGCCAGCGGCGGGATCAACGACGACACCTTGCGGGTCATCGCCGAGACCGGGGTGGATTACATCTCGATCGGTGCCATGACCAAAGACGTGAAGGCAGTGGATCTGTCGATGCGCTTGAGCATCTGACTCAAACGCCAGACCGGGCACGCGTGAGCGGGCCCGATTCAGGAGGAAACGTCGTGCAAGAGTGGTTCATAACAAACGCCGGCAAGCAGCTCGGCCCGATGGATGCTGCGGCAGCCCGACTGATCGCCCGGGAAGCGCCAGGCTCCTGGTGCTGGAAGCAGGGCATGGCCGACTGGCAACCCATCTACCAGGTCCCCGAAGTACGGGCGGTCAAGAAGGACGGCGTAACCCCATTCCCCGATCCGACGCCCGACATGATTCAGCCCCGGCCCGTTGGCCTGCCGGCGCAGGCCACCTCGACTGCATCTTCGGCGCCCGCTTCAACACCCCCCGCCTCCGCCGGCTTCAGGCGCCCGTCGTTTAATCCCACGCCGGACGCCTCCAGCGGCTATGGCTCGGCCGCAGCCACCGACGGGGTGGATTTCAAACTGTTCGGCAGCGAGACCCAGTTCGTGGAGCTGGAGCTGGACCGCGGCGAAAGCGCCGTCGCCGAAGCTGGCGCGATGATGTACAAGACCTGCGACGTGCAGATGGAGACGCTGTTTGGCGACGGCAGCCAGCAGTCTTCAGGATTGCTGGGATCGCTGCTTGGCGCAGGCAAGCGCCTGCTGACCGGTGAAAGTCTGTTCACCACGGTGTTTTCGCAACAAGGTTCCGGCAAGGGCCGGGTTGCGTTCGCGGCCCCCTACCCCGGCACCATCCTGCCGCTGAACCTGCGGGACTTCGGCGGCAAGCTGGTCTGCCAGAAAGACAGCTTCCTGGCAGGCGCCAAGGGCGTATCCATCGGTATCCAGTTCCAGAAGAAGATTCTCACCGGCCTGTTCGGTGGAGAGGGTTTCGTACTGCAGAAGCTCGAAGGCGATGGCTGGGTGTTCATTCACATGGGCGGCACGGTTCGCAAGATCGAGCTTGCGCCGGGCGAAGCGCTAGACGTGGACACCGGTTGTCTGGCGGCGATGACCCAGAACGTCGACTACGACATCCGCACGGTCGGCGGCATCAAATCGATGCTGTTCGGTGGCGAAGGCGTATTCTTCGCCAGACTGACTGGTCCAGGCACGGTATGGCTGCAGAGCTTGCCTTTCTCGCGCTTGGCCGGACGCATGTTGGCGGCAACGCCCGGTGGCGTCGCTCGTAGCGAGCGCTGACCGATCAATGCTCCACAGTGTATCGGGCTCGACCACGCCCAATCTTGTAGGAGCGGTTTTAACCGCGATCAATTGTCCAGACGCAACAGATTTATCATCTGGCCGATTGCTTCGCGGCTAAAGCCGCTCCTACAGAAGTGTCGTCTAGATAAGCGCACATAGTCTTCTACGACCTGCAAGGTAATAAAAACCCCGCCATAGCCGGCGGGGTTTTCATTTGCATCGTCGGGGCTTAGCCGATCGATACGCCATGTGCTTCGGCCAGCGGCTTGAGGCCGCCCGCGAAGCCCTGGCCGATGGCCTTGAACTTGAATTCGTCGTTATGACGATACAGCTCGCCGAAGATCATCGCGGTTTCGGTCGACGCGTCTTCAGACAGGTCGTAACGTGCGATTTCCTTTCCGTCGGTCTTGTTCAGGACGCGGATGTAAGCGTTCGACACCTGACCGAAGCTCTGCTTGCGCCCCTCGGCTTCGTGGATGGTGACCGCGAAAACCAGTTTCTTGACCGCCGGAGCCAGGCCGGTCAGTTTGACCAGTACCGCCTCGTCGTCGCCTTCGCCGGCGCCGGAACGGTTGTCGCCAAGGTGCTCGACCGAACCATCGGCCGATTTCTTGTTGTTGTAGAAAATGAAGCCGCTGTCATCCAGCACCTTGCCGTTCTCGCCAACGATGAAGATGGAAGCGTCCAGGTCGAACTCGGTGCCGTCGGTGACGCGAGGGTCCCAACCCAGGCCAACGGTGATTTCCGTCAGGCCAGGGGCTTCTTTGGACAGCGAAACGTTACCGCCTTTGCTCAGACTTACAGCCATGTTCGTGATCCTTTTCTGAATGTGGATGGGGTATGAATCAGAAATTCATACCGTGGGCGTTTGCGACTGCCTTCAGGCCACCGGCATAGCCCTGGCCGACCGCGCGAAACTTCCACTCGCCGGCATTGCGATACAGCTCGGCAAAGATCATCGCGGTTTCGGTCGATGCATCTTCAGCCAGGTCGTAACGCACGATCTCGGAACCCGACTTCTCGTTCACGACGCGAATGAAGGAGCCGCCGACCTGACCGAAGTTTTGCTTGCGCGAATCGGCTTCGTGGATGGTCACCACGAACACGACTTTTTCGACGTCCGCGGGAACGCGGGTCAGATCGACTTTCACGACTTCGTCGTCGCCGTCGCCAGCGCCGGTACGGTTATCGCCGGCGTGCTCGACGGAGCCGTCGGCGCTCTTGAGCTGGTTGTAGAAAATGAAATCGGCTTCGCTACGGACCTTGCCGTTGGCGCCGAGCAGAAAGGCGCTGGCGTCCAGGTCGAATTCCTGGCCATCGGTGGCGCGTGGGTCCCAGCCCAGACCGATGAGCACATTGGTCAAGGTCGGGTCGGTTTTCGACAGTGAAAGGTTGCCACCTTTTTGCAGAGTCAGAGCCATGATGGATAGATCTCCTTTATCCAGTGTTTATGCTTTTTCCTCAGCCGACTCTTCCTTTGCGGGGAAAAGCAGGCTGGCGACGATACCGATGACCAGAACCACGACCACGACCAGCAGGCTGGTGTTGGCGCTGATGCTGTAACCGTGATGGAACAGGTGGTCGGTCGCGTTGAGGCCAAGCTTGATCGCAATGAAAAACAGCAGTGCGATGACGGCCTTTTCCAGGTGAACCAGATAGCGCTTGAGGGCTTCGAGCACGAAGTACAGGGTACGCAGACCCAGAATGGCGAACAGCATGGCCGAGAATACGATCAGCGGCTCGCGGCTCACGGCGATGATGGCCGGAACGGAGTCGAAGGCGAACAGTACGTCGGAGATCTCGGCCACGACCAGGCAGAGGAACAATGGAGTCGCGAACAGCGCGCCCTTGGCGGCCAGCGTGATACCGGCGTTCTCTGGCTTCTTGACCTCTTCTTCCAGCACCGAGCGGCGAACGAAGAAGTGGCTGCCGTGCAGCTTGGGCCATACCGGGAACAGCTTCTTGGCGAAGCGATAGGCCATGTGCTGGGAGTAGTCGATTTCCTCGTCGTCGTCATCGCCGGCACGCAACATCATGATCGCGGTCCAGGCCACGATGATCGCGAAGACCACTTCGACCCAAGGTCCCAGGGCCAGCAGGCCGGTACCGATGGCGACGAAGATGCCGCGGAACACGATGGCGCCGATGATGCCCCAGTACAGCACGCGGTGACGCAAGCCATCCGGGATCTTGAACCAGGTAAACAGGGCCATGAACACGAACAGGTTATCGACGCTCAGGACTTTCTCAAGGGCGTAACCGGTCACGAACAGGGTAGCGACTTCGGAACCGTGCTGTACGTACAGGAAGCCGGCGAAAGCCAGCGAGATGGCTACCCAGAAAATCGACCAGGCCGATGCCTGGGCGAGAGTGATCGGCTTGTTGCCGCGATGCGAGAACATGTCGATTGCCATCGCCACGACAGCCAGGCCGATGAAGACGGCCATCGTGAGCGGCGGGAAGCCAATAGCGGTGCTTTCCATTTAACTGCGTTCCTCAGGGGATAATTACAAATCGAAATCGGAAGGGTTCAGCCCAAGCTCGCGGCAGATCGTACGACATACTTCCTTTTCTTTCTCGTCGAAACTGCCGTCGGCGCCACCGATGGCGCAGCAGACTCGCACCAGCAGACGTGATGCGTCTTCCTTCTTGCGGATCTTGCCGATGGTTTTCAAGGCTTCAGCGCGACCGATCTCTACATCGAACTCGAACTTGGCACAGGCATCCTGGAATGCCTGGATGACATCCTTCATGTCGAAGACTTTCAGCTCCTGAGAGTTCTGAATGAACCCCGCCATCTTCTGCTTTTCGCTGGAGCTGATATCGCCGTCCGCAGCGGACACCAGAGCGCAACCCGATACCACGGCGTCCATGAACTCACGGTTCTTGAACTTCGAAACTTCCGAAGCGAGCTTTTCACGAGCCGCCGTAGCGTTTGTTTTCAACCAGTCCAGCATGTGATTCCCCTATGAGGCGGCGTCGCCGGCCTCGACAATATCTGTTGTTTACTTTGAACCAGCAGCCCAGCGCATGCCCCAGCCATAGGCCTTGTCCATGTTGCTGTGACCGTTGTGGAAGTCGACCCGGCGGCTGACCTTGACCGCGCCGTTATCGTTCTCCAGCAAGGCGATGGCGCACATGCCCTGGCGACCGCCTTCTTCGTTGAGACGTACTTCGATAGGCGGCTGTCCCGGTGCGTGGATGGTCACGACGCCATCGGTTTCCCTCCAGTTCGGCGCGCCTTCGTAAATAAACGCGTAAACCAGAATGCGGCGGATCTTGCCCCAGTGGGTGCCATTGATATGCAGCCACTCCCCCTCATTGACAGAACCGGTACGGTCGTCGCCCATCAGCTTGATATAGGGTTCGGTGTTCAGAGACCCGAAGGCGTTGCCCAGAGCCTGGACCGCGCCCTTGTGCCCATCCTGCAACTCGAACAGGCAGCCGACGTCGAGATCGATGGCATTGCTCTTCTTCATCGAGAAGAAGCCGCCCTTGCTTTCGCTGCGACGGTTCCAGTTCAGATTCACTCGAATCTCGCCAAAGCCGGCACTGGTCTTTTCCAGGCTGACCGAAGCGCGGGTCTTGTCCAGCGTGATCTTGCTCAGGCTGACCGTCGGCTTGGGCGCCGGTGGTGGCGCGGCGGGAGTCGGCACAGGAGCGGGTGCCGCAGTCGGAGCTGGAGCTGGAGCTGGAGCTGGCGTCGGTTCAGCCTCCGGCGCCGCTACTTCCACACCGAAGTTCTTCGCCAGGGGTTCGAGTCCGCCTGCGAAACCCTGGGCCACGCAGCGGAATTTCCAGGCGCCCTGGCGCAAGTAGAACTCGCCGAGGATCAGTGCGGTTTCCTTCATCCCCGAGGTGGGAATGACCGCCTCGATGCCACCGCTGATGGTCAGCGCCAGCCGTGAAACGCTGTCGAAGCTGGCCTTGTTTTCATAAATGGTCGCGGTCAGGGCCACTTTTTCGATCGTGGCGTCGAGTCGGCCCGGATCAAGGCTGAACACGGCGCGTCCTGCCGACGATTCGGTCAACTGGACCGCGCCTGCGCTTACGCTTTTCTGGCCGAAGAAGCACATGTCCTGATCACCGCGAACCTTGCCGGTGTTGGTCAGGAGAAAAGCGGACACATCGATGTCCGCGCCTGCAATCGGGGAGTAGCTGACCTCGACCGTCAGCGGCCCGGCGGCTACCGGTGCGTTGGCACCCGGAACGAGTTGAGTCATCCGCGCACGGCTCCAATGGCCAGATCGACCAGATCGTCAGCGGTACGGCCGTTGGTGGCCTGACCCACTGCGGTAAAATCCCAGCCTGCTGGTGTACGCGAGAGATAGGACATCACCACGCCGGTGTGCTGGCCTTTTTCGGACAGGTCGAAGCGACCCAGTTCGTTGCGACTGCCCAGATCGACGATGCGGCAGTACGCGTTGGCGACTTTCTCGAAGTTCTGGCCGGTGAACGAGTTGACGGTGAAGACCAGATATTTCACCGTGGCCGGCAGACGTTCCAGATCGACACTGATGGTTTCGTCGTCGCCGGCGCCTTCGCCGGTGCGGTTGTCACCGGAGTGCTGGATAGCGCCGTCGCGGGACTGCAACTGGCGGAACCAGACCAGATCCAGTGGTTTCTTGTCGGCATCGAGCATGATGCAGGACGCGTCCAGATCGATGTCACCGCCACCGCCGCCCAGCAGTTTGCCAAAAAATCCGCTGGCTTTTTCAGGGTCCCATCCCAGGCCCATGCTGACTTTCTTGAGGCCGGTACCAGCGGTTTTCTCGAGAGAGATCGTCTGGTTTTTCGCCAGTGAGAGTGCCATTTTTCGCTCCATGTGAACTGCGGATTCAGGGAAAGTGCTACAGCCTTACCTTGCCGGGTATTCTTTGCCATCACGAATATGTAACTTGGCGTTAATGAGGCTTCTTGACCGGCCCCTTGTAGCCGCCCCGACGCCACGCGGGATGGAACATCCGCCAGTGGGCGTCCTGGGCGGCGGCGAGCAATTCGTGGTCTCCGCGGGTGTCGCCCCAGGCTCTGACGCGGAATTGCGAAAGCGGTCCGTATACCCCTTCGAGCCGCGAAACCTTGGAGTCGCAACGGCAGTTGCTACCCTCGATCAAGCCGGTGAGCTTGCCGTCGATGACCTCCAGATTGGTGCCGATCAACTCGACTTTCAAACGGTCGGCAAAAGGTTGAAGGATCATCTCAGGCGATGCTGAACATAAGGTGACAATCGCACCCTTCTCGATTTCGGCTGCGACCGATTCAAGCGCCGCCGGGCGCATTAGCCTTGACCAGTAGCGTTCGCAGAACTCCTCGGCTTTCTGCCTGACCCATTGTTCCTCGACGCCTGTGAGGAACGCCTTGATCAAGCGGCCCTTGAGTTCGTCGCGGCTTACCTGGCGGGCAAGGTAGCTCAGGCTGGGCAAAACCAGCCGGGCCATGCGTATGGAGAAACCGCGCTGGCCGAAAGCGAATTTGAGAAATGGCACGAAACTGTCGTGTCGGGTCAGGGTCCCGTCGAAATCGAACACCGCCAGCAGGCGTTGTTCTACTTCGACTTCAAGATCGGGCTCAATCATTTACTGGCTGCCTCAGCGAGTCGAATGCTGGCATCCACGATGGAAGCGGGAGTCGGCAGGACCCCATGCCACTTGGCGCGCTCCATGATGTGGGTTGCCCATTTGTAATGCGTGGCCGGTTCACACATCGCGTCGTTGTACTTGAACACCGCCGGTGCGACGGAGTTCAAAATCATCCGGGCGGCGTTCATGTCCTCAAGACTGACGCGCAATGCATTCTGGATGATACCGATCTGCGACGGGTGGATCGCTGTTTTACCGACCAGACCGTTGGCAATGTCCAGCGTCAGCTCCTGCTCGAGGATCTCCGGCGTCGCCAACTGTTCGAACACCGGAGCGGTGAGCGCGAAGCCCAGCGCACCCATGACGCCGGACAGCATGGGGATGACGTAGCCCATCGGCGTGCCATACAGGGTCATGGTCGGATTGCGGCGCAGACCCAGGCATCCCATCAGGTCGTTGCCGCCGATTCGCAGCGCGACGATCCGCTCATCGAGATTTGCTTTCAACGCCTGCCCCAACTCGACCATGGCGCCGGGATTGAAGACCTCGGGCGTTTCAAGGGTCGGCATCAGCGCCAGCGCCGGATTAGTAACTGCCCGCTCCCAGCTTCCCAGCGTCTTGAGTGACAGCTTGGGCACCACGAAGCCGTCCACGTGTTGCATCAAGGGCCAGTCGTTGAGAATGGCGGCCATTTCCGCGTCCCGTGGCCGTACGAAGAGCAACGGCCCGTTGGCGGGCCGGCCTCCACGATTGTGGATGCGGCCCAGCACTTCCCGCAGGTTGGCGAGCGCGGTGTCGACATCGGTGACCGCGACGGCATCTTCCAGGCACACCACCAGCGAGCGCAATTCCGGGAGTTTTTCGGCGAAGACCACTTCAAGAATGTCGTCACGGGTGGCTGGCATATACAGCGTCGCCCCCAGAGCATACGGTGAAAGAATGGCCATTAGCTGAGACTCCGAATAAGAGTGACCGCACGATAGGGACCCAGCTCGGCACCGGCCTCTTCGACCTCGATGCCGGCTTTTTCGGTCAAGTGCATGAGCAGTTGCACGTCACCGTCCGCTTTGCTGCGCACCAGTACATGGTCGGGCACTCGACGCATCACCGCCCGTGTCGCTTCGGCGATGCCCGGCTTGATGCGATTGAGATTATCGATGGCGAAGCGCTGCGCAAGGCCGGCGATGACCTGCTGTGCTGCCGCTTGCAGCGTCGCACGCTGGTCCGGGGTCCAGGGCTGCACCCTTGGGACCAATGACAGAGCCTGGCGACGCTGTTCGATTTGCTCGATAAAGGACCGGCTCACGTCATGCTCGCGCAAATGATCGTAGACCATGCAGCCGTGCAGACCGCCTTCCGCCGGCCAGATCGATCGCGAGACCAGTCCTGAAATCGTCGCACCCAGGATGCCTGACGGAATGACCCAGTCCTGGGCGGAGGCCGCCAGCCAGGCCGCACCGCAGGGATCGGCGAGCACCACCAGACGGGGCTCTTCGGGGAAGCGCGAATCCTGCGCCAGACTGCGCCTGATCTCCCCGGATATCGCGCCCTTGCCGGTCCAGCCGTCGACGAAGACGATGTTCGACGCACCATGGGCGCCAATAATCGCTTCCAGCGCAACCGGGTCAAGGCCTCGGTCACGGATGACGCTGATTCCGTAATGCACAGCCTGACGCCCAAGATCGAGCAGCGCCCGGCGCAACAAAACGCCCAGCGGCAGACCGGCGCGCACGAACGAGACCAGCACGATTTCCCGGCCGGCGCATTCGTTCGCCAGCGCCAGCGCCAGCGCCTGCACGTCCGCCGCCATGCGGTCGCCGTTATGGTCGAGCGCCCTCTCGAACAGGTGGCGATGCGCTTCGCCGGGCGCGGATTCCTGGCTGATCATCTCCGAATAATGCTTTCGTCCGGTCTGGATGAGACGCTCTTTCTCCTCGACGGCGGTCGGTTGCAGCTCGACGCGGCGCAATAGAAAGTGCACGTCATCAGGGAGGTAGCTGCCACTGCCTACCGTTTCCAGGCCCCACGCGGCGTTATTCATGGGGCGTATCCGACGCAGGCTGAATACTGGCGAACAGGCGTGCCAACTGACTGCGAGCCGGCGTCGCCCACCAGTGACATTCCTCCATGAAACCCAGATCGGTGATGCTGTCACCGAAACCCAGCACGGGACGCTCGCCGTTGACCGCTCTGTCGCGACGCAGCCACTCCTGCACGGCGAAGCGCTTGGCAAGGCCATCAGGCAGGAATGCCAGGTTGTTGCCGTTGCCATGGACGTGCATGCCGTCTAGAAGGCCGCGCGCCTGAACCTGCGCCAGCACGCGGTCAAGCACGCTGTCGTCGCTTTCATTGTGCTTGGTCACTACGTAATGAAAGAGCCGGGCCTCTTCGACCACCCAGCCGCGCAGCGAAATCCCCAGTTCCTGGCCGATGGCGAGCGTCGCAGCGCTCAGTTCATGCAGACGCATCTGGTAACCGGCCAGCGTCTGCTTCATCTGCTCGTTCCAGTCGCAATCCAGGCGCCCGGTCGCATCGAGCATGGCGCCGCCATGGGAGCAGATCGCCCCGGAGGTGAACGGCAGCTTTACCCGACTGAACGCTTCAACACTGCGAGCCGTGACCGGCACCACGTCAGAATGTGCCAACAGCCAGTCGGCGAAGGTTTTCTGCACGCGGGTCATGTACCCGTTGGCGTTGCCGACGATATCCACGGTCGCGACATGCCTCTCGACATCAGCAGGCATTTTGCGAGCGGTCTGGAACAGGGTGTCATCCAGGTCGACGAAGATCAGGGGCCGAACGTCATTCATCGCAGATTACCTCGGCATCCAGGGCGTCGATCAGCTGTGCCGAAACCGCCTGCCGTGGCGTTTCGGTGCAGATCAGGACGCGGTCGAACTGGCCCGGTTGTACGTTGTAGAGAAAATTGGGAATGCCAAGCCCGTAGTTGTCGGAAAACGACAACGCGTGTCCGATGGCGTGTCCCAGCGCGATGGGCGAGCGGCTGGTGGAGCTGAAATGCACGTCCGCGCCGCCTCTTTCCAGACGCTCGGCCAGCAAGAACGGCCGCCACACGAATTCGCTGGTGCCGACCACCAGCACCCGCTCGCCTGGCCTGACGCAGAGATCCGGCGCCAGGGTGTCGGCGACCGAGCGCACGCCCAGGCGTCCCCAATCGTTGGCGGTGGTCAACGGCCAGTCGCCCGCCGCCACGGTTCCCACTTCGGGCATTTCCGGCAGCGGCGCTGTCGGGTCTTCGGCGAAGGTGTACGAGCCTTGCAGCAGCGAAACCTGCTCGGCGAGCGGCCCCATCCGCGAGCTGACGGAACCGGCCGACCAGTCCGTCAGCACACAGGTGACCACCCGCTCCAGCTTGTTCAGCCCCGCTTCGACCAGCGCGCGGTGCAGATTGATGAAGGTCTTGCCCGTGGAAGCTTCATCGTCGACCAGCACCAGCGATCGCGCCGTCAGCATCATCTCCCGCAGCGCGGGGTCGGTCGGCAGGTGCAACAAGTGTGCGCTGGCGTGGCTGTGCTCTTCCTCGAAACGGGCGAACAGTTCGGTTCCGGTGGGATGTCGCGTGCTGACCAGATACAAGGCATCCGGGCGCGTCCGGCTGTAGGCGCGATGCACGCCGGCGCCCAGTCCGACTGCGGTTTCCGCCATGCCGATGATCAGCACAGGACCCGGCAGGTCGGCGGGAATCCGCTCCGCCAGATCCTGGTAACTCTTGCACATCACGCTGGGGCGCACCGGGATATGCCGGCCCAGGACACGGGACACGAAAAGAAAGGCGCGTTTTGGATTGCGACGCTCGGCGAAGCCGAACAGCGAATCAGGCGGAATGCTGGACGCGTCGACCGTCACGTCGAGACGTCCGCGAAGCAGATCGGCGCCAAGCGTCGCGGTTTGGGGAAAGGCCGTGCTGCTGTCCATCATGTGATTCCTGTTAACGAGGCAGATGCCTCCGACGCCCCGCCCCGGATAAGGGAACCGGCATCACCCTCGGGAGGCTTCAACGAGCCAGAGCGATGCCTGTGCAGAGCGACTGATTTCAGTTGTGGTGTACGTTCTTTCCGGCCGAGCTCGCGGCGCATCGATGCGGCAAGCCTGGAGAAAAGACAAAAGCAATGCGGACTTCACCGCGAAATTCATGTTCTGCCCGTCCGGCACGGTCGAGGTCACCATTCCGATGACCGCCCCACCTTGATCGAATACCGGACTGCCGCTGGACCCGGGCTGTATCGGTGCTGTGAACTGGAACAGGCTCGCGTCGCTGTGCAGGCCGAACAGTCCGGATATCCCGCCCTGGGTGACCTGCAGACCGCCGCCAGAGATCGAAGCCAGCGGATAGCCCAGCACCGTCACGCTGTCCCCGGCTTCGCACCCCTCTCCTTCGCGAAACGTCAGCGCTTTCAAGGGCGATGCTCCCTGCACGCGCAACAGCGCGATGTCGTTGCGACGATCCACGACCACCGGCTCGACCTTGTAGCGGCCTTCGAGCGAGGTGATATGCAGCACGCTCATGTCCTCGATGACGTGCGCGCAAGTCATCACATGCCCCGGGCCCACTACGAAAGCCGTTCCGGTCGCTGACTCATGGCGAGGACCATTGTTGGCTCCACCGGATGGCCGTCGCGGATGCCTGTCGTCGACTTCCAGCCCGATCTTGCGGCCGAATGCTGACAGACCGTAAGCGGAGCCTTCGCTCAACGCGCGAAACTTCCATTGATCATTTCGCTTGTACAACTCGCCGATGATGATCGCCGCTTCGCCGTTATCCCGCAGGTCGATCCGGTGCTCAATGTCGGTGCCCACCTGCAGGTGCAGATGCTGCATCTCGCTGACCGGCCCGGTCGCCGCATACACGTAGACCATCAGCAGCACGCGGTCGCTTCCCGTCGGAAGCCGGTCCAGCTTCAGCGCGCAGGCCACGTTTTCCGGCCCGCCGCTCCACTCCATCCACTGTTGTTCGTCATGAAGGAGCGCCGGATTCCCCATTGGCTGCCGCTTCTCGTTGACCGGCAGCAAGGCGACCGCGCCATACTCTCCGAACACCGACCTGCGGCCGGTTTCGAGATTCCAGCTGCAATCGGAATGGGGCAGCGCGACGTTCGCACCCGGTGCCAGCAACTTCATGCTCGATCCTCCATGGCAAGAGCTGTAACTGATAGCAAAAAACTATTATCCAGTTCAGCCCATCGCCCGTACAGCCACCGTGATGGCCTTCACCCGTATATTCTCGTGCCAATTTGTTTCCGGTTCTTTCATGCCCAGTCGGCGTGTGGCGAAGATTCCCGGCAGATTGATGCCGGCTTCGCGCGTGTAGCCAATCCCGCCTGAATACCGCGGGTTGATTTCCAGCAAGTGTGGCTTGCCGTGCACATCGTCGCGGGTCTGCACGTTGATCAGGCCGTCACAGCCGAAATGTTCGGCCGCCTGGACTGCCAGCCGGACGGCCGCGCTGTCGCGTTCGAAGGTCTGGTTCATGCCAGCCTTGCGCCGCCCGACGCTGGCGATCGCCTTGCCTCGCTCGCAGACGATGTCCACCGAGCACTCGCTGCCCGGCATGTAAGGCATGAGCAGCATGGGCGGTCGCTGCCCGGATTGACGATAGGCGTTGAAGTACGCCTCGAAGCTCGTCTCTCGGGCATCCGGGTTGGCGAAACAGCGGAAATCATCGACGCCGGCCTTGAAGCGCCAGAACCCGTGGCCGAAGATCCCCACGGTGGGCTTGATACACACTTCCCCGGTCTGGCTAAGGATCTCGTAGGCCTCCCGCAGCTCCTGGGCGTTGCGGGCCGTGATGCCTGGAATGCAGGCCAGCCCCGCCGCTTCGGCAGCGGCGGTGAAGCGGCCTTTATCGTCTACAGTGTCAAAGGTTTGCGCCGAACACCCGCCGGTCACCAGATCGAAGCCTTCAGCCTCGAAGCGCCCCCGATGGGCCTCGTAAAGGCCTCCGACCCGCCCGGCGACTATCACTTTCACGCCCAGACGACGGGCGTTTTCAATCACCCATCCGATACGCTCCTCGCTCTGCGCCGGTTCCCGCAAGGCGACGTCTGCCTGGTCAGTGATCTCCGGACGCTGATGACGATGGGAAGCGATGATCTTTACGCTGGCCGGCAAGGCTTCGCGCGCGCCCATGATGACTTCGCGCTGGCTGGACTGTCCTTCGAGGAACCAAATCATGTGAATCTCCGCAAGACGAGGCGTCTCTGGTCGGCCTTGTCGAATTTTGTAATAACTGTTTTGCTTCAAAACGGTCGGTTTAAGGCAAAGTCACGCAATTTTTCCATAGAGGGCAACGACATGAAGTGGCTGAGAAGATCGATCTGGTTCGTGGTGGTGGTGGCACTGGCAATCGCCGCCTTGAGTCTCCATTACGTTCTGCCGCGTCACGATGTCGTGATGATTACCGGTGTGGAAGTCAAACGGATGGACGCCGACGGCGTGATCAACGCCGAAAACCCCGCGGACGGACCCACCCGGGACGTGTACTTCATCAACACCGAGCATCCCGATACCAAGAAGGTCGTGGTCTACCGCAACGAAGACACCGGCTGGAGCTTCCCGTGGTACTTCAAGTTCGACTCGGCGGACATCCAGGCCAAAGCGCAGGGCTATTCACGCGATTCCCAGCAGCTGGCGATCATCCGTTATTACGGCTGGCGCATCACCATCCTGTCGATGTTTCCGAACGTCACCGAGGTGCAGGCAACAAGCACGCGTGACGAGCCGTTCCCGGTGTTCAACACGATCTTCTTCGCCGGTCTGGCCCTGTTGGCGCTGGTGGTCATCATCGTGATCAGACGCCGCTTCCGCAAGCAGCCAAGGGTAGACGGAGTGGTGAGATAAGTCGGACCAGATGAGGGAAAACCGGCGCGATACAGCCACCGTCCGGTTTTTTGCCTACAGACCCGAATGCCAGAAGCGAAAAAGCCCGATCAGTGATGTGACCGGGCTTTCGTTTTGCTGGTGCCGGAAACAGGAATCGAACCTGCGACCTTCGCGTTACGAGTGCGCTGCTCTACCGGGCTGAGCTATTCCGGCTATGGTCGGGATTCGATCACAATAGGCAGTATAGAGAGATTTAGACTCCGGTTTTCGCTCTGGTACAGTTCGTGCCAGTAGTAGCACCGGTCCACGTGATTTTATTAGCGTCGGCAACGCTAGGAGTCCACGTCACCACACAGCTACCTACAGCCGCCGTGCCAGTTACCACTATGGCTGCCGTACCAGTCGTAAGGGCGACGCTGGACAGGTTGTTGCTACCAGTAGGAAGCGCAGCATAACCCGTAGTCGTAGTCAGCTCAGCGACCGTATCGCAGCTACCAATCGTGCTGTTGCTCACTTGCAAGCATTCGGCAATAGCAGCCTTCACCGGTGCAATGACAGTGTTGTTTTCCGCCCAACGCGCTCGGGTGACGTAGTCCTGATACTGCGGAATCGCGATTGCAGCCAAAATACCAATGATCGCAACCACGATCATCAATTCGATCAGCGTGAAACCTTTTTGTGTATTCATATCGTACTTCTCCAAGGCGTCAATTAGGTGGTGCCTTAACGGTATAAAAGCACAGGGCGTGCCAATGCCAGCCCTACAATTTCATTGACGCAACACACTTCGATAAGTGCCCTTCCTTCTGGAAATCAGCAGAAACTGACAATTTTCGTCACATCGTGCCTCGCCATTTGGCAGCATCCGTGGACTGGGTTATAACCCTCATACTGTCTGTGTCTGGTGGTTTTATGACTGATGTTGTCCTCACCGGTTTGGCCAAACAACTGGTTCTGGCCGAGCTGCTTACCGAGAAAGCTGCGCAGCAAGCCGTGTTGGATGCTCGGCGCGACAAGATTTCGCTGATCAGCCATCTGGTCCAGCACAAACTGGTCAAAAGTCTGACGCTCGCCGAGATGGCCTCGGACCAGTTCGGCATTCCGTTTCTGGATCTGAGCAGCATTGATCCGGAGAGCCAGCCCAAGGGGCTGGTCAGCGAAAAGCTTGCCCGCCAGCATCACGCGTTGCCGCTATGGCGGCGTGGCAACAAGCTGTTCATCGCCATTTCCGATCCGACCAGTCATCAGGCCCTTACGGACATTCAGTTCAGCACCGGGCTGACCACCGAACCCATTCTGGTCGAAGACGACAAGCTCACCGCTGCTATCGACAAGTTTTTTGACACTGACAGCGGCTTGGGCAACCTCGCGGACGTCGACTTGGGCCTTGAGGTCGAAGCACTCGATGGCGCAGCGCAGAAGGAAACCGCGCTTGATGCGCAAAGCGACGCAGATGACGCGCCGGTGGTGCGTTTCGTCAATAAAATGCTCATGGATGCGATCCGGCTCGGCTCATCCGACCTGCACTTCGAGCCCTATGAAAAGATCTTTCGAGTGCGGCTGCGTACCGAC
Source organism: Pseudomonas sp. JDS28PS106 (assembly GCF_036706555.1). Lineage (NCBI taxonomy): Bacteria > Pseudomonadati > Pseudomonadota > Gammaproteobacteria > Pseudomonadales > Pseudomonadaceae > Pseudomonas > Pseudomonas sp. JDS28PS106. The sequence goes on from NZ_JBAJGT010000005.1 coordinate 234,634, forward strand.
GGCATCCTGCATGAGGTGGCGCGACCGCCCATCCATCTCGCCAGCCGTATCGCCGCCCGGCTCAAGGTCATGGCAAGCCTGGACATTTCCGAGCGGCGCAAGCCGCAGGATGGCCGGGTCAAGCTTCGCGTGTCGAAGAATAAGGCCATCGATTTCCGGATGAACACCCTGCCGACGCTGTGGGGCGAAAAGATCGTGATGCGTATTCTCGACCCGACCAGCGCGCAGATGGGCATCGATGCCTTGGGTTACGAGCCGGAGCAAAAAGCCTTGTATCTGGAGGCGCTCAAGGAGCCGCAAGGCATGATTCTGGTCACCGGGCCGACCGGTTCGGGTAAAACGGTGTCGTTGTACACCGGCCTGAATATCCTCAACACCGTAGACATCAATATTTCCACGGCCGAAGACCCTGTCGAAATCAACCTCGAAGGCATCAACCAGGTCAACGTGAATCCACGTCAGGGCATGGACTTTTCCCAGGCGTTGCGGGCATTCCTGCGCCAGGACCCGGACGTGATCATGGTCGGCGAGATCCGCGACCTGGAAACCGCCGAGATCGCGATCAAGGCTTCGCAGACGGGCCACATGGTGCTGTCCACCCTGCACACCAACAGCGCCGCGGAAACCCTGACCCGCCTGCATCATATGGGCGTAGCGGCGTTCAACATCGCTACCGCGATCAACCTGATCATCGCCCAGCGCCTGGCGCGCAAGCTGTGTCCGCACTGCAAGAAGGAGCTGGACATTCCGCACGATACCCTGGTGCAGGAAGGCTTTCCGGAATCCGAGATCGGCAAGTTCAAGATCTACGGCCCGGTGGGCTGCGACCATTGCAACGGCGGCTACCGAGGTCGGGTCGGTATCTATGAAGTGGTCAAGAAGACCCCTGAGCTGGAGCGGATCATCATGGAAGAAGGCAACTCACTGGATATCTCTGCCCAGATGCGCAAGGACGGCTTCAATGATCTGCGCGCCTCCGGTCTGGTCAAGGCGATGCAGGGCATCACCAGCCTTGAAGAAGTCAACCGCGTGACCAAGGACTGAGCATGGCCAAGAAGGCGGAAAAAGTCAGCGTCTACACCTGGGAAGGCGTGGACCGCAAAGGCACCAAGGTCAGCGGCGAGCTGAACGGACACAATCTGCCGCTGGTGAAGGCGCAGTTGCGCAAGCAGGGCATCAATCCGACCAAGGTGCGTAAGAAGTCGGTGTCGCTGTTCGGCAAGGGCAAGAAGATCAAGCCGCTGGATATCGCGTTCTTTTCCCGGCAGATGGCGACCATGATGAAAGCCGGCGTGCCCCTTCTGCAATCCTTCGACATTATCAGCGAGGGCGCCGAGAACCCGAACATGCGCAGCCTGGTGGACTCGTTGAAGCAGGAAGTCTCCGCCGGTAACAGTTTCGCCACGGCACTGCGGCAAAAACCCGAATATTTTGACGAGCTGTTCTGCAATCTGGTCGACGCCGGGGAGCAGGCCGGTGCGCTGGAAAGCCTGCTCGACCGGGTGGCGACCTATAAGGAAAAAACCGAGGCGTTGAAAGCCAAGATCAAGAAGGCCATGACCTACCCTATTGCGGTTCTGATCGTCGCCGTGATCGTGTCCGGCATCCTGCTGATCAAGGTTGTGCCACAATTCCAGTCGGTGTTTGCAGGCTTCGGCGCCGAGCTTCCGGCCTTCACGCTGATGGTCATAGGGCTTTCCCAAATCGTTCAGGATTGGTGGCTGATGATCATCGGCTTATTTATTGCCGGCTTCTTCGTGTTTAAACGTTCCTATAAACAGTCGCAGAAGTTTCGCGACACTATCGATCGCTTTCTGCTCAAAGTCCCGATCATCGGTCCGCTGATTTACAAATCATCGGTTGCCCGCTACGCGCGGACGCTCGCGACTACGTTCGCTGCAGGCGTACCTCTGGTGGAAGCGCTGGATTCGGTGGCTGGCGCGACCGGCAACGTGGTATTCAAGAACGCCGTGAACAAGATCAAGCAGGACGTCTCCACCGGCATGCAGCTCAATTTCTCCATGCGCTCGACCAACGTCTTCCCCAGCCTGGCGATTCAGATGACGGCCATCGGCGAAGAGTCCGGCGCGCTGGACAATATGCTCGACAAAGTCGCCAGCTACTACGAGGCCGAGGTCGACAACATGGTCGACAGCCTGACCAGCTTGATGGAGCCGATGATCATGGCGGTTCTTGGGGTGATCGTCGGCGGCCTGGTCATCGCCATGTACTTGCCCATCTTCCAGCTCGGAAACGCCGTCTGACATGTTTTTCTTCGATTTTCTGGCCGGTTATCCGCTGGCCTTCGTAGTGTTGTGCGGTGTTCTGGGTCTGCTGGTCGGCAGTTTCCTGAATGTGGTGATCTACCGCCTGCCCAAAATGATGGAGCGTGACTGGAAAATTCAGGCGCGTGAAATGCTCGGGCTGCCCGCCGCGCCCGCCGAGCCGAGGTTCGATCTGGTTCTCCCGCATTCCAGCTGCCCTCACTGCGGTCACGCAATCCGCCCTTGGGAAAACCTGCCCGTCATCAGTTACCTGCTGTTGCGCGGCCGGTGCGCCGGCTGTAAAGCCCCCATCAGCAAACGCTACCCGATGATAGAGCTGGCGTGCGGAATCCTGTCGGCTTATGTCGCCTGGCATTTCGGTTACGGCTGGCCTGCGGCGGCCATGCTGGTGCTGACCTGGGGCTTGTTGGCGATGAGCATGATCGACGTCGATCACCAGTTGCTCCCCGATTCCATCGTCATGCCCCTGCTCTGGCTCGGGCTGATCACCAATGCCTTCGGACTGTTCACCTCGCTGGACGACGCACTGTGGGGCGCGGTGGCGGGTTATCTGTCGCTGTGGTCGGTGTTCTGGTGCTTCAAGCTGGTCACCGGCAAGGAAGGCATGGGCTATGGCGACTTCAAACTTCTCGCCACGCTCGGAGCCTGGGGCGGCTGGCAGATTCTGCCGCTTACTATCCTGATGTCGTCACTGGTCGGCGCCGTGCTGGGCGTCATCATGATGCGCATACGCAAGGTAGAAGCCGGTACGCCGATCCCGTTCGGCCCTTACCTGGCCATCGCGGGCTGGATCGCTTTGCTCTGGGGTGGTCAAATAACCGACTCCTATTTGCAATTTGCCGGTTTCAGATGACCTCACCTGTTTCCAAACCCTGGATTCTCGGCCTTACCGGTGGCATAGGCAGCGGCAAGAGCGCCGCGGCGCAGTGCTTCGCCGAGCAGGGCATTCATACGGTCGACGCGGATCAGGCTGCCCGCTGGGTGGTCGAACCAGGCCGGCCGGCGCTGGCCAGAATTGCCGAACACTTCGGCGCGGATGTCCTGCAAGCCAGCGGCGAACTGGATCGCGGCGCACTGCGCAAACGGATTTTCGAGAGCACCGATCAGCGCTTGTGGCTGGAGGCCTTGCTGCATCCGCTGATCAATCAGGAGGTCGCCGAGCATCTGGCGCGCGCTGAATCGCCGTATGCCATTCTGGTGTCGCCGCTGTTGATCGAATCCGGCCAGTACCGGACCGTGCAGCGGCTGCTGGTGATCGACGCGCCGCAGCCATTGCAGATCGAGCGCACCCTGCGGCGCGATGGATCGAGCCTGGAGCAGATTCAGGCGATCCTCAAGGCGCAGGCCAAGCGCGAGGATCGCTTGAGCCATGCCGACGACGTACTGGTGAACGATCGCGATCATGCCTGGCTGAAAAGCGAAGTCGAGCGACTGCACCATTTTTATCTTTCTTTGAGTGGAGGCCGATCATGAGCCCAACAACCGTCCAGTGCCCGACCTGCGGAGCGCCCGTCGAGTGGAGCGCCGCCAGCCCGGCACGTCCTTTCTGTTCCGACCGCTGCAAGCTGATCGATCTTGGCGCCTGGGCTTCCGAGGAACACGCGATTCCCGTGAGCCCTGATGCGGAAGACGAGCTGTTCTCCGGCGATCTGGAAAATCCGCATCGGGGGCATTGATTAAATCGCCAGCAAGCTGGCTCCTACAAGATTGTTGTAGGAGCCAGCTTGCTGGCGATCACCGTCACAGGCTGTCATCATTCCAAGGCGCCGAGAGATACCGCGTCCGGTTGAACGTTTCCAGCCACTCGGGGCTGAACACCACCAGTGCGCTGATCACCACGCCGTTGATGAAGGCTTCGGGAAAGATGATCAGCCACAGGTAACCGATATAGTCGGTCAGCCAGTACGGCATTTCGAAGATCCCTTCCAGCCGTAACAGGCCCAGCGCAAGCATCAGACTCACCAGCGCCGATGCCGCCGCCGCGAGAAATCCCGAACAGAAAATGTAGACGAAAGGACTTTTCGGTTGCGCTCGCTCCACCAGCGCGGCAAAGATCTCAGTAATCAGTGCCGGGACCGCGACGAATAGCAGACCATTCACGCCCAGCGCCGCAAGTTCCTGCCGGCCCAAAGCGACCAGGGCGATCTGAGCCGCGAATCCTCCCGCCAGCGCCAACGGCCAGTCCAGCAGCAAGGTGACGGCCGTCATACCCAGGAAATGGTAAGACACACCGGTCTCGAAATCGCGTCGCACCAGCCACAGGAGCAGTAGCGCGAAGACCGTGCCCAACAGCAAATACTGTCGACGACGGTCGCTGAACACTTCTACCCAGGGCGAACGGCACACTGCCCAGCCCAGCGCAGGCACGTACAACAGCCACCCTAAGGTCAGGATGCCTGTCGTCAGCACCTGCGCGCTGATCATGGCTGTTCGAGGGCCGCACGCAATTGCTCGGCACTGCTGAACTGCCGCTGACTGACCAGGCGCCCGTCGCGCATTTGCAACCACAGCACTTTATCTTCATCCCCCGCATAACGCGGCGCGATGCGCGCGTCACGGTCCAGAACCACGCGATAGGAGTAATCGCGCATCTTGGGGATGGCGAACAGTCTGGCGATCAAGGCGGGCATCTTCTGGATGTCCGCCAGGAAAACGGTCTGGCGTGATTCCAGAAAGCCCTTCGGCTTGCCGTCCAGTGCCTGATTGACCATTTTGGCGCCCTCCATGCTGCGGGCGACCAAGAGCGTCCGGGTCTGCTCGTTCAAGGTGAAGGGTTGATCGTGCTGGTCCAGCAGTGTCCACGGGGCGACAGGGTCACCGGCATCCAGGGCGCTGGCAGTCAGTGGCAACAAGGCCAGCAGCAGTACAGGCAGGAGTTTCAACGGGTATTTCCTCGAAAAATGCGTGCTCGACCGGTTGCGCCGGTCCGTGTGCGAAGCCCGATTACAGACTACAACTATGGAAAAGCCCGTCTACCCCCTCAGATCACTCTTTCAGTTCGGGCGTCCATGACGCTAAGCTTGGGCCCATGGACGATTCAGACTATTTGCGCCTGCTGACGATCCAGGCCGAACAAGCCAATACGTTTCTTTCCAACGCGCGAAAGTGGGAACGCGAGCGCTGGGTTTGCCAGCGCCTGTTGCAAGGCTTGAACATCGCGCACCGCAATGAAGACTTTCTGTCCGCGGGCCAGGAGCCTCCGGACGTTCTGTTCCGGGATGCCTGCTTCGAAGTGTTCTTCGTGCTGGACGAGGGCCGTCGCCTGAATGACGAATGGCGCGAGGAACTGGAGCGCCGCCGCAGTGCGTTTTCCCTGAGCCAGCTGGTTCGTCGCGAAGCCAAGCCCAAACGCATACCCGCCGCCGAGTTGCTGCGCAGGCTCGCCCCGACGCTGCGCAAGAAGTCGCACAACTACAAAGAGCGCGGCCTTGATCTGGGCGAGCTGGATATCGTCGCGTTCGCCAGCCTCAAGCGGGAGGTTCTGGACCTCAACAGCCATTTCCCGCCGCCCACTGAATATCTGCGCCAGGGCTGGCGCTCTTTGTCACTGGTCGGACCCACCTTCGCTCGGGTATTGTTCGCCCACCCGGACGCTCCGGATTTTCTGCGTACCAACCTGGGTCGCAGCGTAGTGTTCGATGTCGGAATCAGTTTATGAGTCCCCTGCAACAACTGCTGGCCGAGGTGCCGCAGCGAGGCCGTGTCCGCTGGATCGGCGTACGCCCGGTGTCACGCGCGGACATGGTCGAACTCGAAGCGGTGGAAGCGCGCCGCGAAGCCGGGCTGACCGGCGACCATGCCCGCCCCGGCCCACGCAACGCCCGTCAGGTGACACTGATTCAGTGGGAACACCTGGCCGTGGTCGGTTCTCTGCTCGGTCGCAGCGAAACGAACCCGATTCTGCCTCAGGACTTGCGCCGCAATCTTGTCATCAGCGGCATCAACCTGTTCAGCCTCAAGGGACGGCACTTCAGGATTGGCCAGGCCATCCTTGAAACCACTGGCTGGTGCCAGCCCTGCGCCAAGCTGGAACAACGTCTGGGATCAGGCACCTTCCAGGCCATGCGCGGCCATGGCGGAATCACCGCCCGAGTGGTACAAAGCGGAATCATCCGCCTGGACGATGCATTGCAGGTCGAGCCGCTGCCCGAAGGCGCCCTGCTCTCTGTCCCGTCCACCTCGAGGCCAAAATGAGCAGCCGCCTGAACCCCGAAGACCAACGGCGTGTCGAAGAGTACCTTCAAGCGCCCCAGCACCGAGTCGAGCGCCGGCCATTCCGGCCCTGGCTGCTCCTGGTGCTGCTGGTCGTGGTGGTTGCAGGTCTGGGCCTGCTGAGCCGTTTGCTGAGCCATCTGACGCTATGAGCTGCATTGCGCTCGCGAAGATCGGTCTCGCGCCCCCGAATTCCTTTAACCTTTCGAGAAATCCTAATGACTCATCGCATTGTCATCGTTGGCGGAGGCGCCGGCGGTCTGGAGCTGGCTACCCGTCTGGGTAAAACCCTTGGCAAGAAAGGCACGGCCAGCGTCACGCTGGTCGACGCCAATCTGACGCATATCTGGAAACCGCTGCTGCACGAAGTCGCCGCCGGCTCGCTCAATTCCTACGAGGACGAGCTGAACTATGTCGCCCAAGCCAAATGGAACCACTTCCAGTTTCAGCTGGGGCGTATGGTCGGCCTGGATCGCGAGAATCGTCAGATCCATCTGGCTGCCACCTTCGACGAACAGGGCGCCGAGCTGGTGCCTGCGCGTAGCCTGGGCTATGACTCGCTAGTCCTGGCGGTCGGCAGCACCACCAACGATTTCGGCACCAAGGGCGCGGCCGAGCACTGCCTGTTTCTGGACAGCCGCAAGCAGGCCGAGCGTTTCCACCAGCAATTGCTCAACCATTACCTGCGAGCTCACGCCGGCGAAAGCAACGGCACTGAAGAAATCACTGTCGCCATCGTCGGTGCCGGGGCGACCGGAGTCGAACTGGCCGCGGAGCTACACAACGCCGCCCATGAGCTGGCGGCCTATGGCCTGGGCCGGATCAAGCCGGAAAACCTGCGCATCACCGTGATCGAAGCCGGACCTCGCGTACTACCGGCCCTGCCGGAGCGGATCGGTGGGCCTGTGCACAAGACTCTGGAGAAGCTCGGCGTGACGGTCTTGACCAATGCGGCCGTCAGCGAAGTGACGGCCGAGGGTCTGCACACCGCCAGCGGCCAGTTCATTCCCGCGACCCTGAAAGTCTGGGCCGCCGGCATCCGCGCTCCGGAGTTCCTCAAGGATCTGGCCGGCCTGGAGAGCAATCGGATCAACCAGCTTCAGGTGTTGCCGACCCTGCAGACCACTCGCGATGAAAACATCTTCGCCTTCGGCGACTGCGCGGCCTGCCCGCAAAAAGGCACTGACCGCAACGTTCCACCCCGCGCCCAGGCGGCTCACCAGCAGGCGTCACTCCTGGTCAAATCGCTGCGCCATCGCATCGAGGGCAAGGCCTTGCCGGAATACACCTACAAGGACTACGGGTCACTGATCTCGCTGTCGAGCTTCTCGGCGGTCGGCAATCTGATGGGCAGTTTGATGGGCAGCGTCATGCTGGAAGGCTGGCTGGCGCGGATGTTCTATATCTCGCTGTACCGCATGCACCAGATGGCGTTGTACGGCACCTTCAAGACCCTGATGCTGATGCTCGGCAGCCGGATCGGCAAAGGGACCGAGCCGCGGATGAAGTTGCACTGAGGTGCGTTGGCGCTTGCGCAGGTCCGGCCTGCGCAAGCGCCAGTCCAGGAAGCCTGTGGGATGTGCGACTTTGCACCGACTCGGGCGCGATCTATCTGATACACCGCATCGTCACGTTTGCTGCCGTTTCACGGCAGATCGCCAGCGAGCTGGCTCCTACAGACTGCGTCTGAATCTCAAACGAAAAAAGGCGTCCCGAAGGACGCCTTTTTTGTGGATCTCAAAACAACTGGCTTTGAGTCCTGGATTTTCTACCCTGATACAGCCGGGCGAAAATGGTCGGGGTAAGGGGATTCGAACTCCTGACATCCTGCTCCCAAAGCAGGCGCGCTACCGGACTGCGCTATACCCCGATGATGCTAAAAAGCACCTAATTAAAGGCGCTTTTTGTGGATGATGCAACTGGCATCACTCCCTAAGATTCGACCGGATACAAACCAGTCAAAAATGGTGGGTCGTGTAGGATTCGAACCTACGACCAATTGGTTAAAAGCCAACTGCTCTACCAACTGAGCTAACGACCCAAATATGGTCGGGGTAAGGGGATTCGAACTCCTGACATCCTGCTCCCAAAGCAGGCGCGCTACCGGACTGCGCTATACCCCGACTGAAACATCGAACCTTGTGAAATCTGGCTCCACGACCTGGACTCGAACCAGGGACCCAGTGATTAACAGTCACTTGCTCTACCAACTGAGCTATCGCGGAACTATCGATTTCAGATTCAACGTACAACCGTACATCTTTACAACCCTGAAACTGACCTGCTGTTAACCAGTCCGTTCCAGACTCATCGACCTTTGCGCTTCGTTTGTATCGTTGCGTTCACGTCTCTGAGGCGCGCTATTCTACAAGATCAAAACACCCTGTCAACCCTCTAAATTGCTTTGAAGACAATGATTTGCGATTTTTTTTCAGATTGGCTTTCGTGATCGATATTCCGCTTCGCTCGCGCCACGAAAAAGGGCTCCCATCAGGGAGCCCTTCCGGTCTGGCCGCAGAACGGATCAGGTGAACGCGATCTCGTCGCCTGCCACAGAGCCTGTGATGCTCGTGCCGGGAACGAAGCTGCCGGACAGGATCAGCTGCGCCAGCGGGTTTTCGATCCAGCGCTGGATCGCACGCTTCAACGGCCGTGCGCCATACACCGGGTCGTAACCGACAGCAATCAGCTTGTCCAGGGCCTCCGGGCTCAAGGTCAGCGTAAGGTCCCGCTCGGCGAGACGGCTACGCAGACGGCCGAGCTGAATCTCGGTGATGCCGGCGATCTGATCGCGAGCCAGCGGCTCGAAAATCACCACCTCGTCGATCCGGTTGATGAACTCGGGCCGGAAATGACTGCCGACCGCATCCATCACTGCCGCACGCTGCGCCTCGCGATCGCCTACCAGTTCCTGGATCTGCGCGGAGCCCAGGTTGGAGGTCATCACGATCACGGTATTGCGGAAATCCACCGTGCGTCCGTGACTGTCGGTCAGACGTCCGTCTTCCAGTACCTGCAGCAGGATATTGAAGACATCGGTATGCGCCTTCTCGACCTCATCCAGCAGGATGACCGAGTAAGGCTTGCGACGCACGGCTTCGGTCAGATAGCCGCCTTCTTCATAACCCACATAGCCGGGCGGTGCCCCGATCAGACGAGCCACGGAATGTTTCTCCATGAACTCGGACATGTCGATGCGCACCATTGCCTCTTCGGTGTCGAACAGGAACTCGGCCAGCGCCTTGCATAGTTCGGTCTTGCCGACGCCGGTCGGGCCGAGGAACATGAATGAGCCGCTTGGACGGTTGGGGTCCGACAGCCCGGCCCTGGAACGACGCACCGCGTTGGCAACCGCCACCACAGCTTCGTCCTGGCCGATCACGCGCTGATGCAGCAGGCTTTCCATCTTCAGGAGCTTCTCGCGCTCGCCTTCCAGCATCTTGGAGACCGGAATCCCGGTCCACTTCGAGACGACCTCGGCGATCTCCTCTTCCGTCACCTTGTTGCGCAGCAACTGATTCTCGGGCTTGCCGTGCTGGTCGACCATCTGCAGGCTGCGTTCCAGGTCCGGGATGATTCCGTATTGCAACTCGGCCATGCGATTCAGATCGCCACGCCGGCGCGCGGCTTCCAGCTCCTGACGAGACTGCTCGATCTTCTGCTGGATCTGCGCCGAGCCGGTCACCTCAGCCTTCTCGGACGTCCAGACTTCTTCGAGGTCGGCGTATTCCAGCTCCAGGCGTTCGATTTCGCCCTGGAGTTTCTCCAGACGCTTGATCGCCGCTTCGTCTTTCTCTTTCTTCAGAGCCTGGGACTCGACCTTGAGCTGAATCAGGCGCCGCTCCAGACGATCCAGCACTTCAGGCTTGGAATCGATTTCCATGCGAATCCGGCTGGCCGCTTCGTCGATCAGGTCGATGGCCTTGTCCGGAAGCTGGCGATCGGTGATGTAGCGATGGCTCAGTTTGGCCGCAGCGATGATCGCGCCGTCGGTAATCGCTACCTTGTGGTGGACTTCGTAGCGTTCCTTGAGGCCACGCAGGATTGCGATGGTGTCCTCTTCGCTCGGCTCGTCCACCAGCACTTTCTGGAAGCGCCGCTCCAGCGCCGCATCCTTCTCTATATATTGCCGGTACTCGTTGAGGGTGGTCGCACCCACGCAATGCAGCTCGCCACGCGCAAGCGCCGGCTTGAGCATGTTGCCCGCGTCCATCGAGCCTTCGCCCTTCCCGGCGCCGACCATGGTGTGCAGTTCGTCGATGAACAGGATGATCTGACCTTCCTGCTTGCCCAGTTCGTTGAGCAGCGACTTGAGGCGCTCTTCGAACTCACCGCGGTACTTGGCGCCCGCGATCAGCGCGCCCATGTCCAGCGACAGCAGGCGCTTGCCGCGCAGGCCGTCCGGCACTTCGCCATTGATGATGCGCTGCGCCAGACCTTCGGCGATGGCGGTCTTGCCGACGCCAGGCTCACCGATCAACACCGGGTTGTTCTTGGTCCGGCGTTGCAGGACCTGAATGGTGCGGCGGATTTCGTCGTCGCGACCGATCACCGGATCGAGCTTGCCTTCTTCGGCACGCTTGGTCAGGTCGACGGTGTATTTGTCCAGAGCCTGACGCGACTCCTCGGCATTGGGGTCGTTGACCGCATCGCCGCCGCGCAGGTTGTTGATGGCGTTTTCCAGGGCTTTCTTGCTGACGCCCTGACCAAGCAACAACTTTCCGAGTTTGCTGTTTTCGTCCATCGCCGCGAGCAGCACCAGCTCGCTGGAGATGAACTGATCACCCTTCTGCTGCGCCAGGCGGTCAGCCTGATTGAGCAGGCGCGCCAAATCCTGCGACATGTTGACGTCGCCGGTCGGGTTCTGGATTTTGGGCAGTTGGTCGAGTTCTTTGCTGAGTTCTTTGCGCAGGCTGTTGATATCGAAGCCCACCTGCATCAGCAGTGGCTTGATGGAGCCGCCTTGCTGCTCAAGCAACGCCTGCATCAAGTGCGCAGGCTCGATAGCCGGATGGTCAAGACCCACGGCCAGGGATTGTGAATCGGATAACGCCAATTGCAACTTGCTGGTCAATCTGTCGATACGCATTAGTCACCTTCCTTTCAATGCAGGCCGGAGCAATGAACACACCTGTAACGAAAACCTGCGGGATTGCCAGTTAGATGCGGTCGATTCTGCGGCTTTCAAGCTCGGTTCGATTGATGCAGGTCAGGCTTTCTCCCAAGGCAAGACTAGCTTGGCCGGGGAGAATGACAGGAGATCAGGCGTGATCGATCCAGATCAGCGAGGCGAAGCGACCGGTGCGGGCGCTGCGGCGGTAGGAAAAGAAACGCGGATCGGTATAAGTGTCGAAGCCACCGCCGTACACCGCTGTAATCCCGTGGGCAGCCAGACGCAGGCGCGCCAGCATATAGATGTTGGCCATGAAACGACCGGCGTTGACACTGGGCAGGAAGGCCTGCGCGGTTTCGGGATGGCTGTCGGTGAAGGCGTCACGAACCTCGGCGCCGACTTCAAAGGATTGCTGGCCGATGGCAGGCCCCAGCCACACCAGAATGTTGCTCGATGCGGTATCCAGGCTGTCGGCGGCAGCTTCCAGAACCCCCGCCGCCAGCCCGCGCCAGCCGGCATGGGCAGCCGCGACCCGGGTTCCGTCCCGGTTGCAGAACAGCGCGGGCAGACAATCCGCCGTCATGATGGTGCACGCCACGCCGGGCGTGGAGGTCCAGCTGGCGTCGGCTTCCATCACGGTGGCGGGATCGGCATGGGCGACCGCCACCCCGTGGACCTGACGCAGCCACGCGGGCTGAACCTGCAATCGCGAGGTCAGCAGCAGGCGATTGCTTGCGACGGCCTCAGGCCGGTCATCGACGTGATCGCCCAGATTGAAAGTGTCGAACGGCGCAAGGCTGAGTCCCCCGGAGCGCGTGGTCACGCACGCCTTGATAAGCGCGGGCGCGGGCCAGTCCGGAATCAGCCAGTCAGTCACCCGACGAATGCCTCGCGGTCCTGCTTGAGCAGCGACAGCAGCCAGACGAAGTCGTCGGGAAGCGGCGATTCCCAGCTCATGCGCTGGCCGGTCACCGGGTGATCCAGCTCCAGGAAGCGCGCATGCAGCGCCTGACGCGGGAAAGTCTTGAGCGATTCGACCATGCCCGGACTTGCGGCAGGCGGGATGCGGAAACGACCGCCGTAGGCCGGATCGCCTACCAGCGGGAAATTGATGTGCGCCATGTGCACCCGGATCTGGTGAGTACGGCCGGTCTCCAGCTTGACACGCACATGGGTGTGCGACCGGAACCGCTCCAGCACGCGGTAATGGCTCACCGCCGGCTTGCCACCTTCCATCACGGCCATGCGTTGACGCTGCTGACCATGACGACCGATCGGCGCATCGATCTTGCCGCCGGCGGTGACCACGCCGATCACGATGCATTCGTAGATGCGGCTGACCGTACGGCTCTGCAATTGGCTGACCAGCTGCGTCTGGGCCTGGATCGTCTTGGCGACCACCATCAGACCGGTGGTGTCCTTGTCCAGACGATGCACGATGCCCGCGCGCGGCACATTGATGATGTCCGGCACGTGATGCAGCAGCGCATTGAGCAGCGTGCCGTCCGCATGACCGGCGGCCGGGTGCACCACCAGACCGGCAGGCTTGTTGATCACCAGGATCTGGTCGTCTTCATAGACGATATCCAGTTCGATGTCCTGAGCGACCCATTCACCCTGCGCTTCCTGCTCGGCGACGAGTTCCAGGACAGAGCCGCCGTGCACGGTGTCGCGGGGACGCAGCACGGCGCCGTCCACGGTCAGGCGGCCGTCCTTGATCCAGGCGGAAAGGCGCGAGCGCGAGTGCTCGGAGAATAATTGTGCGGCGACTTGATCGAGGCGCTGACCACCCAATTCGGACGGCACCTCGGCGCGGAGTTCTATATTTTCGGACATGACCAGACTAGGTGGCGGCTAGCCTTTGGTTTCGGCTGCACGCTTGTGGTTAAATACGGCGTCTTTTGTCCCGCAGGTTTCGCGGGGCGCTCATCATAACAGGACGGCCACGCCCAAGACAGCGGGCCGTTATAGGGACGCAAGCCGCCATGCAAGTGAAACACCTGCTGCTGATCGCCATCCTCGCAACGACTGCGGCCTGTTCGTCGAAGGAAGTCATCGACGAAAACCTCAGCGAAGTGGAGCTGTACCAGCAGGCGCAGGCCGACCTGGGCAACAACAGCTACAACAGCGCCACCGAGAAGCTCAAGGCGCTGGAATCGCGCTATCCGTTCGGCCGCTATGCCGATCAGGCCCAGCTCGAGCTGATCTACTCGAACTACAAGAATGGTGAGCCCGAAGCCGCGAAATCCGCCGCCGAGCGTTTCATCCGCCTGCATCCGCAGCATCCCAACGTCGACTACGCCTACTATATGAAGGGCCTGACGTCCTTCGACCAGGACGTCGGCCTGCTGGCGCGCTTCCTGCCGCTGGACCAGACCAAGCGTGACCCGGGCGCCGCTCGTGACTCGTTCAACGAGTTCGCGCAACTGACCAGCCGCTTCCCCAACAGCCGCTACGCGCCGGACGCCAAGCAGCGCATGATCTACCTGCGCAACCTGCTGGCCTCCTACGAAATCCACGTAGCCGACTATTACCTGACGCGTCAGGCCTATGTTGCTGCCGCCAACCGTGGCCGCTACGTCGTCGAGAACTTCCAGGAAACTCCGTCGGTTGCCGATGGCTTGGCGGTGATGGTCGAGGCTTACCAGCGTCTGCATCTGGACGAGCTGGCCGCGACCAGCCTTGAAGTGCTGAAGACCAACTACCCGAACCACCCGCAGCTGGCGGATGGTGAGTTCACGCCGCGCGAAGCCGAGGCGGACAACCGTTCCTGGCTGTCCAAGGCGACGCTGGGCCTGATCGACAACAAGGCGCCATTGCCGCCAGGCGAAACCCGCGCCAACCAGGACGTGCAGCGTCAGTATCAGGAAGCCAAGAGCGCTATCCCGAAAGAGCTGCTGCCTGAAAACCAGGCGGAACTGGATGAGCAGGCCGCCGAAGAAGCCGAAGCCAAAGGTGATAAAAGCCGCTCGTGGTTCAGCTACATGACGTTCGGTCTGTTCGACTGATACCGGAAGTCAGCACAGAGAAGAGGCCCGCGGGCCTCTTTTTTTGTGCCTGTCACCAGGCTTGCCGCGGACAGCACACCTCCCTCTGTCGGCGCGGCCCGGCCTTGGCTACACTGCTCAGACTTTCCTCACAAAGCTGGTACTCATGTTACGCATCATTATGTGGGCCGCGCTGATCGCAGCGGTCATCTGGTTCGTCAAGCGTCTGCTCAACCCTCCCGCGCCCCGAACCCCGCGTGACGACGCGGCGGCGCCGATGGTGCGTTGCGCCCATTGTGGCGTTCATCTTCCTCGCGACCGTGCATTGAGCCAGGAACAGCTATGGTATTGCAGCGAGTCGCACCGGCTGGAAGGCCCTGCGACCCGTGACCGCTGAGACGCTTTCACTCGACAGTCCTCAGGCGCAGCGCATACTGCGCCTGTATCACCTCTATCGACTGAGCATCGGCGTTCTGCTGGTCCTGTTGATATCCAGCAGCCTGGACACCGAGCTGCTGCAAATGGCCGATACCGATCTGTTTCGCGCCGGCTGCTGGCTCTACCTTGTTTTCAATATTCTTGTCGTGGTGCTGCTGGAACTCCCCGGCCGCAAGGCTCAGCTGTTCGGTCTGTCCCTGACTGACGCGCTGCTGCTGTCCGGCCTGTTCTACGCCGCGGGCGGGCCTTCCAGCGGTATCGGCAATCTGCTCATCGCTTCGGTCGCCATCAGCAATGTGTTGCTGCATGGCCGCTTCGGGCTCCTGATAGCCGCGACTTCAGCCATCGGCATCATCTACCTGACGTTCTACATCAGCTTCAGCACACCGTCGGTTTCCAACGACTACGTGCAAGCCGGCTCGCTCGGCGCGCTGTGTTTCGCCGCCGCTCTGCTGGTGCAGGCGCTCACTGCCCGGATGCACAAAAGCGAGATACTGGCGGCACAGCGAGCCGCAGACGTCGGCAATCTCGAAGCGCTGAACGCATTGATCCTGCAGCGCATGCACACGGGCATTCTGGTGCTGGACACCCGACGCCAGGTTCTGCTGGCCAATCAGAGCGCGCTGTCGCTGCTGGGCCACGAACGGCTGGCCGGCGAAATCATCGACGAATATTCGCCACAACTGGTCGACCGTCTCAGGCAATGGCTGATCAATCCGATCAGGCGGCCGCGCAGCATCACCACCTCGCCGCTCGGTCCGGTCCTGCAACCCAGCTTCGCGGCCCTGCATCGTGGGGATCAGCGCCAGACCCTGGTGTTTCTGGAAGACCTGTCGCAGATCACCCAGCAGGCCCAGCAATTGAAGCTGGCTGCCCTGGGGCGCCTGACTGCCGGCATCGCCCATGAAATCCGCAATCCGCTCGGCGCGATCAGTCATGCCGCGCAGCTGCTCGGCGAATCAGAGGAACTGAGCGCTGCCGACCGACGTCTTGGGCAAATCGTTCATGACCAGTCACGGCGCATCAACGTGGTGATCGAGAACGTCCTGCAGCTTTCGAGACGCCGGGAATCCCAACCCGAGCTACTGGATCTTCGTGGCTGGCTGGAACGCTTCGTGACCGATATTCGCAGCAGCGCCCCGCCCCACCAGTTGACTCATACTGAGATCGGTCAAGGCTCGTTGACCACGCGTATCGACCCCGAGCAACTGACCCAGATCGTCACTAACTTGCTGCAGAACGGTTTGCGCTACAGCGGCAGGCTTCACGCAGTCGCCCAGGTCTGGCTCAAGCTGTTCCACGACCCGCACAGCGACCTGCCTGTCCTGGAAGTCATCGACGATGGTCCAGGTGTTTCATCGCAGCATCTGGGCAAGATCTTCGAGCCCTTCTTCACCACCGAAACCAAAGGGACCGGGCTGGGGCTGTATCTGTCCCGCGAACTCTGCGAGAGCAATCAGGCGCATCTGGTCTACAGCCCGCGCCTGGGTGGCGGCAGCTGCATGCGTATTACCTTCGCCCATCCGTTGAAGACGAGCCAGACATGACCCCACGGCAAAAGATCCTGATAGTCGATGATGAGCCGGACATCCGCGAACTCCTGGAGATCACCCTGGGGCGCATGAAGCTCGACACACGCAGCGCACGCAACGTCAGTGAAGCGCATGACTGGTTGACCCGGGACACCTTCGATATGTGCCTGACCGACATGCGCCTGCCCGACGGCAATGGCCTGGATCTGGTTCAGCACATACAGCAGCATCATTCGCAACTGCCGGTGGCGATGATCACCGCCCATGGCAGCGTCGATACGGCAATCCAGGCACTGAAAGCCGGTGCGTTCGACTTCCTGACCAAGCCTGTGGACCTCAATCGCCTGCGCGATCTGGTCAACAGCGCCCTGCGCTTGCATCCGGCGGTACAGACCGAGCGCAGCATCGACAGCCGCCTGCTGGGCGATTCGCCACCGATGCGCACTTTGCGCAAGCAGATCGGCAAGCTGGCACGCAGCCAGGCACCCATCTACATCAGCGGCGAATCGGGCAGCGGCAAGGAACTGGTCGCTCGCCTGATTCACGAGCAAGGCCCGCGCAACGACAAGCCTTTCGTGCCGGTCAATTGCGGGGCCATTCCATCGGAGTTGATGGAGAGCGAATTCTTCGGCCATCGCAAGGGCAGTTTTACCGGGGCGCACGAAGACAAACCAGGACTGTTCCGGGCCGCGCACGACGGGACGCTGTTTCTCGATGAGGTGGCCGACCTGCCCACGGCGATGCAGGTAAAACTGCTGCGGGCCATCCAGGAAAAGTCCATTCGCAGTGTCGGCAATCAGCAGGAGCAACGGGTGGACGTGCGGATTCTCTGCGCTACCCACAAGGATCTGGCCGCGGAAGTGGCTGCCGGGCGTTTCCGGCAAGACCTTTATTACCGCCTCAACGTCATCGAACTGCGCGTTCCGCCGCTGCGTGAACGGCGAGCGGATATCGCCCCACTGGCGATCAGCATCCTGCAACGCCTGGCTGGCGTTTCTGGACAATCGATGGCGAAACTGCACCCATCTGCCCTCGCGACGCTAGCCGGCTACCACTTCCCCGGCAACGTGCGAGAGCTGGAAAACATGCTGGAGCGGGCCTGGACGCTCTGCGACAACGACGAAATCCAGGCATCGGATCTGCGCCTGGCGGAAAGCCCGGCGCCCCAGGAAATCGCCGGTGCACGCCTGGCCGATATCGACAACCTTGAAGATTATCTCGAAAGCATCGAACGCAAGCTGATCCTGCAGGCCCTCGAAGAAACCCGCTGGAACCGCACTGCCGCAGCCCAGCGATTGAGCCTGTCATTCAGATCAATGCGCTACCGGCTGAAAAAACTTGGCCTGGATTAACTCACAAGCTCGTAGGAGCCAGCTTGCTGGCGATCCGCTGCCGCTTACGCCAGATCGCGGATGAATCCGCTCCTACAGTTCGGCACCTCGGCTGGCCGACGCACGCCGGTAGGAGCGGATTCATCCGCGAAGGGCCACGCTTCCTGGAGGAGGATTCCTCCTACAGCCGCCCTGCCGGAGCGTATGGGGCGGGATCAATGACTGGACTGCGTTCCAGCAGCAGGTCCGTCAGCAACTGGCAGGAAGCCGGTGCCAGCACCAGCCCGTTGCGGTAGTGCCCGCAGTTGAGCCACAGCCCGTCGAACCCCGGCAAAGGGCCGATGTAGGGAATCCCTTCAGGCGACCCCGGCCGCAGACCGGCCCATTGTGCCACTGGCTCGGCCTGAGCCAGCGCAGGCAACAACTCCACAGCCGAGGCCTTGAGGCTTTGCAGCGCAGTGGCCGTTGGCGTCTTGTCGAACCCTTCATGCTCCAGGGTACTGCCGATCAGAATATGCCCGTCGCGACGCGGAATCGCATACCGCCCCTTCGCCAGCACCATGCTCGACAGAAAATCCGAAGCGCACTTGTAGAGAATCATCTGCCCTTTCACCGGCTCGACCGGCAGCATCACGCCCAGCGTCTTGAGTAGCTCGCCGCTCCAGGCGCCAGCAGTAAGCACAACTCGATCGCCGAGCACATCTCCGTTCGCTGTGGCGACGCCGACAATGCGCTCGCCTTCACGCACAAAACCCTGCACTTCGCAGTGTTCACGAATATCCACATGCGGCATGGACAACAGCGCGGCTTTCAGCGATTTGACCAGCCGCGGATTGCGCACATTGGCGACGTCGGCCATGTACACCGCGCGCGAGTAGCCTTCGCCAAGCGCGGGTACGGCTTCACGAACGGCGCGCACATCGACGCTGCTCAGCGGACGCTTTTTCCGGGTCGCCCATGCCAGCGCTTGCGCTTCATCGTCCAGATCGAGCCAGTACAGGCCTGTCTTGTGTACTTCCGGGTCTAGGTCGGTCAGCGTGAACAGACGCTCAGCCAGTTGCGGGTAGAAATCCTGAGACCAGTGCGCCAAGGCAGTGACCGCAGAACTATATCGCCATGGATAGAGCGGCGAGACGATACCGCCCCCCGCCCAGGAGGATTCCTGGCCTACGGCCGTACGGTCGAGCAACGTAACGCGGATCGCCTCGGTTGCCAGGTTGAACGCGGTCAGCAGTCCAATGACACCACCACCGACGATCACAACGTGTTGCTTGGACATCTTGCTCTCTGGACAAAGTGAAAAGGCTTAGCGGCCCCAGCATTCCTTGGAAGTCGCTGTATTGCTGGTATTACTACGCGCGCCTGTGTTTGTGATGACGAAGCTGCCGCACTTGTCGCCGTTCATGACCGAGGTTGCAACAGGGGTGGCCGTCAGGGTGAAGGCGGTATCGGTCAGGTTCGTTGGAACAATTCCATAAAAGGAGTTGCCCAGGCTCAGCCCGGTTATTCCCGTGTATTTGCCGTTCCTGCTGTACCAACGCTCCAGCGCCTGAGTCTGCTCGGACAGCAGCGCGGCGATTTCCGCCCGGTGACTGCGTTTCACGTACTCGGTGTAATTCGGATACGCAATGGCGGCCAGAATACCGACAATCGCCACCACGATCATGAGTTCGATCAAGGTAAAACCTTTGGCTGTCGCTCGCATAATCACTTCCCTACTGGATTTGTCGCCACATGATGCGTTGGTAGACACTGGTAGTGCTACCCGCTTCATCCAAGTCTGCGATGTCGGAGCTGCTGACGATGACGTATTTCTTGTCATTGTTGTTTTCCGACTTGCCAGAGCCGAAAAGAATGGACGCCAGCGACGGAATGCCACCGCTGAAGGCTCGGCTAGCCACAGGCTTGTCGCTTGAGTTGATTGCACCGTCGCCGTTGGTATCCAGCACCGGATAGGTCAGCAAGCTTCCAGTATTGGCTTCCAGCTCGAACAGACGGCCCACCCCGGTGCTCTCGCAAGGGTCGGTCGAGTTGACTGCGGCGGTGGTGAAAATGATGCGACCTCTGCTGGTTTGCGCAGGATAAATGATCCGTTCACCGATATATGGATCATCGGTCGAAAGCGGCAAGTACCACCCTCGTTTGTTGGTGTAATCCACGGGATTGGCGCTGGAAGTGTAATAAGTCGCGTCGCTCCCGATATAAGGGTCAAGAATCGACTGTGCCTGGAGATTGGCGACACCCAGATTGCCAGCCCCGCCATCCGAGTCCCAGACGGCATAGAAGCCCTGTTGAGCCGTGACTTGCTTGTCCGTCGTTTCACTGAATTTGCCGGTGCCAAAGAATACGAGCTTGCCGTTGGTGGGGTGATCCAGAACCAGCGGCTGCACCGTGATCGGCTGTCTGACGCCGTTCAACGCCATAGGCGTCGTGAACAAGGGGTTTTCACCATAGGCCAGCTTCCAGCTCGAGGCAGCGGCACCGCTCATATCGAACTTCCACATGCGCCCCTTCAGATCACCGGCATAGGCGGCCTGCACCACGTTCTGCGCATTGACCCGCAGCTTCACGGAAGACAATCCATTATCCGTTTCGCCCAAGGCGGGAGTCTGAATCTCGGTGATGAGCGCACCAGTGTTGGCGTTGAGTACGAAGAGCGACGCTCGGCCAGTAAAACTGCCGTAGCCATTACCCACGACGACAATCCCGGTGCCATCGGCCATGCGGGCGGCATCCGGCTTGGCATACGTGTAACCGAGGTTATTGAAAGGGTTGTTGGGCGTCGAGGTGTCCGGTGCCCTGACTTCCCACATCGCGCTGACCGTGTTGCTGGTGCCTTCGAACAACTTGATGCCAAAGAACGCTTTGCCGCCCGCGCCCAGACCGCTGACGGCCATGGTTCGCCAGGCCGAGCCGGCGGAAGTCTGAGTGTCGAAAACGCTGATCTGGCCGTCAGCCGTGAACTTGTGGACTCCGGAGCCGTAGTTGGTCGCGGCGATCGTCGCCTGCGAGTTCAGCGCGGTAGACGGCATGTAGGCGTAACGCCGTTTGCCATCATCGGCACCGATCACGTTGAAGAATCCATCGTTGGCGTTTGCCAGCAAGGTGTAAGTCATTTTGCTGGCCTTGGTCGCCAGAAAGTCGGTATAGGAAGTACCGGTGCTGAAATCGGTCGAGGTTTTATCCGTGGGCAGTGCTGCCGCCAGGTTGGTATTGACCAGATCGCCGAGCAGGCGGGTACGCGTGCGCAGTCGGCTGTTGGCAGTGCCTTTGCTCCAGGCAAGCAGCTGAGCGCCAGTCACACCGGTCGGCAACGTGGCGTTGAAGGTGGTCTGCTGTGCGGCGGAAAGCGCGGTATAGTCGAGCGCGATTTTGGCATTCGTGGCGGTATTCCAGGTTTCGAAGGTCGGTGCCGTCGAACTGGAGGTGATCGTGTTATCCGTGTTCCAGACGGTCGAACCTACGGAACCGGTCGTGTCATCGAGACTATAGGCGCGAATCGTACCGTGCCAATCGGTCGGGTCATACAGAGTTTGGTAAAAACGCGTGCCGGTCTGAAGAGTCGCCGAGTTGGCCGTGCCTGCGCCGCCGGAACCTGCCTTGGCGTAGATGTCGCTCAACGCCAGATTCAGGGCAGAGGTCAGACCGGCGCTGTCATTCGCTTGAAAATACTTGCCACGTCCATGCGATTCGTCGGCGGCATCGATCAACATCTGGTTATCCAGAGTGAAACCGATGGTATAGGTGATGAGGTTCTGTCTGGGGAACCCGGCGGTGTCCCAGCTTTTCTTGGTCAGATCCTGCGAAGGCGTGGAGGAGTCTTTGCGCAAGTCGATGTCGTAGGCGAACTTGGCGATGTCGTCCAGGTACAGCGTATCGCCCTCGTTGGCTTCGTTGACGTTTGGACCGTCGTTGTTCACCCGGTCCCAGTTCGGCAGGTAGCGGTTGGGATCGTCCGGGTCGTTGCTGGGAAATGTCTTGTCGTAGGTCGGTAGGCCGTCGGTCAGTACCACGCCATAGTTTTTCTGGCAGCGATACTGAATGGGGCTGGTAAAGGTAGAGGGTGAGCCGCTGTAGGCCGGATACGGCGCGAGCCCACGAAAGTACCGCGTAACCTGATAATAGGTTTCGGCCAGTGGTGTGTTCGCCTCTGCCGCCAGAGCCGAAATGGCGTTGCGCAGGTTGTTGTAGTTGGTATTCGCAGTGGTCTGGGTAACCGCACTTTGATAAGCGTTGGCAGCAACCGCGTTCAGATCCAGAACGTCTCGCCGGATATTGCCGCCCGGTCCGCGGTCGGTATTGCTCACAGGGTTGTAGGTCGCCAGACCAATGCGCAGCGACCGGTTGTTTTCGACGAGGTTGAGTGCGACTGATATCGCGGATGTCAGACGGCTTTCCGTAGGAATGTTCGCCACGCTGTTGCCAGCAAGTACCTGCGAAACCAGATAGGAAAGATAAGCGCCTGGATAACGCGTGCTGCGGCCGCCCGCCGGATCAGCCAGTGGCAGGCAAATGACCGACGACGAGTTTCTCCAGAAACCGTAGCCGCTGTTGCAGCCGTCACGGCTCAGGCTGCTCAGGGTCACAAAATCGCCCGGACTCGTGGAAATCGCACTTCCCCGGGAGTAGGACACGCAAATGATCACCAGACAGTTGGACTGTGAACGGTAGATCGTCGGGCGCGACACTGACGCATCGAATCCGGCATCGAAAATGATCGTGTCCATACTGCCGGAGTTATCCACTTGCAGCATGACGTTGGGCGTCACCGCCGTCGCGCTGAGCAACGGAACCTGAGATGGCGTGAAGGCATAGACCGGTGCCGCCACATACAGCGCCAGCACGGCGCCGCAGAAATACTTCAACCCACGGCGCAGCGCATCAGCAATTGGCATAAATGCTCTCCAGCACGGTCGTCGATGTGCCCTCGGTGGCAACTCCCGTTACGCGGTACAGCGTGACCGTTCCGCTGCAGTTGGGCCTGATGATTGGCGTGGCGGTCGTACCCAGGTTCTGGATACCGTAGTAGCCTCCACCCCCTGCTCTCCAGATCACACCGGAAGTGCCATCGGTTCGTTCGGAATTGACGGTTGGAGCTTCTGCAGGAGGAACGCAACGGGCGGTCCCCACGCACTTGTCCATCTTGAAATCTTTTTCCTTGATCCTGGACTCTCCCATCCGCAAAGCGGCTTCCGCCATCTGAAAGCTCTTGTTGCGCAGAGTCACACTGCCGGCCATTTTCTCCTGCATGGTTGCGTTTTGCATGGAGGAAATCCCCAGCATCGTCAGCAAGAGCAGGAATACCAGGCTAACGAGCAGCACCATGCCCCGCTGCTGTCGGGCAAACCTGGGGGGTAAAGCTCTTCGTGCTGTGGTCATGTTCAGGCTCGCATCAGAAACGGTTACGCAGGTAGGCGACTACGTTGAATTGCTGCTCCCGGACGCGCGCGGTCGGATCGGACATTACAAGCTCGATCCGCACACTAAGCACGTCCGGTCCGTTCGCGTTAGTGATCGGAGCGTTTAACGCGGTATAGGTCATCGGCTGGCCCTTCAGGCCGAACGAGACCTCAAGGCTGCGGACATTCTGAAGTAGCGTCTGGGATTGTCCTGGAACACCGGCCGGAAACTGCTGCATCTGCAAGTCTGTGCCGTTGAGCCTGTATACCAGTTGGCGCAACGGAAATGCGGTCTGCCCGGCGAGAGGCGCCTTGCTCCCTGAGTACAGCTGGGAAGTGGTCTGGCAGTCCGAGATGACAGTCCAGGTAGGCGACGTGCCCGCTGTTCCTACATCAGCGGTTACCAGTGTCAGGGTCTGGTTGGCGACATCCCAGAGAATCGGATTGTTAAGGGCCGCCGGCTTGTTGATGGCACCCGACGCGACGGCGGTATCGAACTGCAAGCAGCCATACATTCCCGCCAGACGCAGCTCCTGAAGCAGCTTGCTCAGGACGAACCGGGCATCTTCCTGCATGCGCGCCGAGGCGTTCTGCGCCACGAAAGTCCCTCTGGACGCGATGAATATCTGGATGATGCCCAGACTGACCACTAACCCGAGCACCAGCGCCACCATGATTTCGACGAGGCCAAACCCTCTGGAGAAATTCTTCATGGGGTCACACCGATACGTGAAGTGATCTCGATTTTTTGCGGATTCGAAGCTGTAGGCGCTCCTCCGGATGCAACAGTACTCGCGGCTGCGGCGCGAGTGTCGTCCCAGCCGACTGTGACCGTGACGAAGCGATTCGTCTCGACATTGATGCTGCCGGTCCCGCCTGGCAGGCGTTCGACATTGGCCCGAAAATCGGCAAGATCCTGATCCTTGGCGTTGGTCTGCGTTCCTGTCGGCGCGGAAGAGATACTGCGCAGCAAATAGGTCGTGAGTACGTCGGCCGATCCATTGGCAGTGGCATTGCCGTCCACGTTGGCGCGGATGCGGTCCATCATGTCGTAGGCAATGAAGCTCGCCTGACTGCTCAGGGTCGCGCTGTCTGTGTACTTCAAGGCGTTGAGCTGGATCGCCGCCGCGCCGAGCAAGCCAATGGCGAGGATCAGAACGGACACCAGCACTTCGATCAGCGTCATGCCATGCTGGCGACGTCGGGTCAATTTCATCATGAACAGCTACTACCTACCATGATTCTACCGGTCAGACACACATTGATGACCTTGGTCGTCGATCCGCGTGTGTAGGTCATCGCCACCGCGGAGGCTGGAGAGGTCATCCCGCCGAGATTATTGAATTCCACGGCCGCCACATTAGCCGCAACCAGCGTCGCTCCGCTGCTCAAAGGCGTAACTTTGCGCAACACCGTCTGCGCACTCGAGGCCAGCGTCACCTGTAACTCCGTGGTCCAGTCGGTCCCGGTGGTGGGCGCGATACGAACGCTCACTCCCCTGTTTATCGCCTCCAGCCGCGCATAGTTGAGCGCTCGCTGCAGGTCGCTGACCTCGGTTTCGGCCCTGTTGTTCTGCAATGTGCTGTTGAAATTCGGAATCGCGACCGCAGCCAGAATGGCCACTATCGACACAGTGACTAACAATTCGACGAGGCTGAATCCCTTGGCGTTGAGGCGCATTGAGTGTCTCCTAGACGTTACGACTATAAGGCAGCAACGCCTTGGGAAAATCCATAGCGGGACGTACGGTTGTTTTGCGATGACGAACGCCCTGCTGCATTTCCACAGCGTTTTCCAGGGAGGGAAGCGAATGAAGCATGCGGGATTCACGCTGGTCGAGCTACTGATCGTTCTGGCGCTGGTGGCAATTCTGACCACCTTTGCCGCGCCATCGCTCAGGGAAGTCCTCGACGCTCAACACCGCAAGGTGACCGCCGAGGCGCTTGCCAGCGGTATTCGCACAGCGCGTGTCGCCGCCGTTACACGCAATCAGACAGTCACCATCCATGGGATCGACAAAAGCTGGGACAACGGCTGGCGCATTGTGATCGACCCAAAAAGCAACGGCCCGGACGATGACGACCTTGTGCTCGTCGAACAGGCGAGCTCGGCCCGAACGCGAGTCGTCGGCAACAGCAAGGTTGCCGAGCACTTGAGTTTCGATGGACTGGGCGGCCTGCGGCGAGCCGCTAATGGCACACTGCACGTCTGCGTCAAAGGCGCGGCGGAGAGCCATTACCGGGTGATCGTCAACATCACCGGACGCGTGCGAATCGTCGAAGGACGGCGAGCCCACGCACCCTGCGCGTGAGCTGCCGCTTACAACACCGACTTGACCCGCAGTTCCTTGGGCATGGAGAAGGTGATGTTCTCTTCACGACCGGCCAGTTCTTCGGCACCGGTCGCGCCCCAGGCATGCAACTGCTGGATCACGCCGCGCACCAGCACTTCGGGCGCCGATGCACCGGCGGTGATGCCGATGCGCTGCACCCCGTCGAACCAGCCGCGCTGCATGTCTTCGGCGCCATCGATGAGATAGGCTGGGGTTGCCATGCGCTCGGCCAGTTCGCGCAGGCGATTGGAGTTGGAGCTGTTCGGGCTGCCCACGACCAGCACCACGTCGCATTCATCGGCCAATTGCTTGACCGCATCCTGACGATTCTGGGTGGCGTAGCAGATATCGTCCTTGCGCGGACCGCCGATGGCCGGGAAACGCTTGCGCAGCGCATCAATCACCCGGCTGGTGTCATCCATGGACAACGTGGTCTGAGTCACGAACGCCAGGCTTTCAGGGTTGCGAACCTGCAGGTTGGCGACGTCCTCTTCATCTTCCACCAGATAGATCGCGCCGCCATTGCTGGTGTCGTACTGACCCATGGTGCCTTCGACTTCCGGATGCCCTTCGTGCCCGATGAGGATGCATTCGCGGCCGTCGCGGCTGTAGCGCGCGACTTCGATATGCACTTTGGTGACCAGCGGGCAGGTCGCATCGAACACCTTCAGGCCACGGCCGGCGGCCTCGGCGCGAACGGCCTGGGAAACGCCGTGGGCACTGAAGATCACGATGACGTCGTCCGGCACCTGATCCAGCTCTTCGACGAAGATCGCGCCACGCGAGCGCAGGTCTTCGACGACGAATTTGTTGTGCACGACCTCATGCCGCACATAGATCGGCGGACCAAACACTTCCAGCGCACGATTGACGATTTCGATCGCGCGGTCCACACCGGCGCAGAAGCCGCGGGGGTTGGCGAGTTTGATTTGCATGCAGTGCCTCATATGTACGTGCGAAGCGACCCGGCCGAGCCGGGTCGTGGTGCGTTCAGGAGGCCAGAATGGCCTTCACTTCGTGAATCTGCACTTCGAAGTCAAGGGCCTTGCCGGCCAGGGGGTGGTTGAAGTCGATGGTGACCTGCTCGTCATCGAACGTCTTCACCACGCCAGGCAGCTCGGTATTGGCCGCGTCGTTGAAGATCACCAGCAATCCCGGCGACAGCTCCATGTCCTGGAACTGCGAGCGTGGCATGATTTGCACGTTCTGCGGGTTGGGCTGACCAAAGGCGTTTTCCGGCGCAATGTGCACGGTACGGTGGTCGCCGGCCTTGAAGCCGAAGATCGCCGCCTCGAAACCGGGCAGCAGGTTGCCGTCTCCCACCTTGAACGTGGCCGGAGCCTTGTCGAAAGTGCTGTCCACGGTGTCGCCGTTTTCCAGGCGCAGCGCGAAATGCAGGGTGACTTCCGTGTTCTGGCCGATGCGCAGCACGTTCGCCACGCCCGGATCCGAAGACTGATCAGTCATGGACGGTTTCTCCGGTTTTCTTGCTCTTGAACATATCCAGTGCCAGCATGATCGCACCGACGGTGATCGCGCTGTCCGCGACGTTAAACGCCGGGAAGCCATGCTCTTTCCAGTGCACGAAGATGAAATCGATCACGTGGCCGATGACGATGCGGTCGTACAGGTTGCCCAGCGCGCCGCCCAGCACCAGCGCCAGCGCAACGGCCAGCCAGGTGTCATTGCGGCCGAGTCGCTTGAGCCACACCACCAGCACCACGCTGACCACGATGGCGATCAGGGCGAACAGCCAGCGCTGCCACCCCGAACTGTCGGCCAGGAAGCTGAAGGCCGCGCCAGTGTTGTAGGCCAGCATCCAGCTGAAGTAGTCCGGAATCACCACGATCTGCTCATACAGCTCCAGCCGGTGCTCGAAGTAGTACTTGCTGGCCTGGTCGATGACCACCACCAGCAAGCTCAACCAGAGCCAGCCCAGGCGGCCGAAACGGCCGCTGTTCACATCAGGCCCGTTAGGCATAGTGACGAACCTCGCCGCTGCCGCTGATGTTGTCCACGCAACGACCGCAGATTTCCGGATGCTCCGGGTTCACGCCGACGTCTTCGCGGTGGTGCCAGCAACGGGCGCACTTCACATGGCCGGATTTCACGACCTTGAGCTTCAGGCCCGCCACTTCGGTCACTACCGCATCGGCCGGAGCCGACACCAGCGGTGCGACGCTGGCGGTCGAGGTGATCAGCACGAAGCGCAACTCGTTGCCCAGTTTCGACAGATCGGATGCCAGGGACTCTTCCGCGTACAGGGTCACTTCCGCCTGCAGGTTGCCGCCAATCGCCTTGGCCGCGCGCAGGTTTTCCATTTCCTTGTTGACCGAAGCCTTGACCGCCATGACCCGCTCCCAGTAGGCGCGGTCCAGCTCGAAGCCTTCCGGCAGCTCGGTCAGGCCTTCGTACCAAGTGTTGAGCATGACCGATTCGTTGCGCTCGCCCGGCAGGAACTGCCACAGCTCGTCGGCGGTAAACGCCAGGATCGGGGCGACCCAGCGCACCAGTGCTTCGGAGATGTGGAACAGCGCGGTCTGGCAGGAACGCCGGGCCTTGCTGTCGGCACCGGTCGTGTACTGACGGTCCTTGATGATATCCAGGTAGAAACCACCCAGCTCCTGCACGCAGAAGTTGTGGATCTTGGAGTACACGTTCCAGAAGCGGTATTCGCTGTAGTGCTCTTCCAGCTCGCGTTGCAGCAGCAAGGCGCGATCCACCGCCCAGCGATCCAGCGCGAGCATGTCCTCGGCCGCCAGCAGGTCGGTCGCCGGGTTGAAGCCCGACAGGTTCGAGAGCAGGAAGCGTGCAGTGTTGCGGATCCGGCGGTAGGCATCGGCGCTGCGCTGCAGAATCTGATCGGAAACCGCCATCTCGCCCGAGTAATCGGTCGCCGAAACCCACAGACGCATGATGTCGGCGCCCAGGGTGTCATTGACCTTCTGTGGAGCAACTACGTTGCCCAGCGACTTGGACATCTTGCGACCGTTCTCATCGACGGTGAAGCCGTGGGTCAGCAGCTCGCGGTACGGCGCGTGGTCGTCGATGGCGCAACCGGTCAGCAGCGACGAGTGGAACCAGCCGCGATGCTGGTCGGAACCTTCCAGATACAGGTCGGCACGCGGGCCGGTCTCGTGACCCATGGGGTGCGAGCCGCGCAGAACGTGCCAATGCGTGGTGCCGGAATCGAACCAGACATCCAGGGTATCGGAGATCTTGTCGTATTTGGCGGCGTCGTCACCCAGCAGCTCAGCGGCATCGAGCTTGAACCAGGCTTCGATGCCCTCTTTCTCGACGCGCTGCGCGACTTCTTCCATCAGCTCGACGGTACGCGGGTGCAGCTCGCCGCTTTCCTTGTGCAGGAAGAACGGGATCGGCACGCCCCAGTTGCGCTGGCGCGAGATGCACCAGTCGGGACGGTTGGCGATCATCGAGTGCAGACGCGCCTGCCCCCAGGCCGGAACGAATTTGGTGTCCTCGATGGCCTTGATGGAGCGCTGACGCAGGCTCTCGCCCTTGGTCGGCTGCTTGTCCATGCCCACGAACCACTGCGCGGTAGCGCGGTAGATCAGCGGGGTCTTGTGGCGCCAGCAGTGCATGTAGCTGTGGCTGATGGTTTCGGTGTGCATCAGGCTGCCGACTTCCACCAGCTTGTCGATGATGTTCTGGTTGGCCTTGAAGATGAACTGGCCACCGAAGAACTCCAGCGATTCGACATAGACGCCATTGCTCTGCACCGGACTCAGGATGTCGTCGTTGCTCATCCCGTACTGCTTGCAGGTATTGAAGTCGTCCACGCCATAGGCTGGCGAGCTGTGCACGACACCGGTTCCGGCGCCGAGCTCCACGTATTCGGCCAGATAGACTGGCGACAGACGGTCGTAGAACGGGTGACGGAAATTGATCAGTTCGAGCAACTTACCGGTCGTGGTGGCGATGACGGTGCCTTCGAGCTTGTAGCGCGACAGGCAGCTTTCGACCAGTTCAGAAGCCAGCACCAGCAGCTTGTCGCCGACGTCCACCAGCGAATATTCGAATTCGGGGTGTACGTTCAGCGCCTGGTTGGCCGGGATGGTCCAGGGGGTGGTGGTCCAGATCACGATCGAGGCAGGCTTGGCCAGCGACGGCAGACCGAAGGCTGCGGCCAGTTTCGCCTCATCGGCAATCGAGAACGCGACGTCGATGGTCGAGGACTTCTTGTCCTGATACTCGACCTCGGCTTCGGCCAGCGCCGAACCGCAATCGAAACACCAGTTAACGGGCTTCAGGCCCTTGAACACGAAACCGCCCTTGACCATTTCCGCCAGAGCGCGGATTTCTCCGGCTTCGTTGGCGAAGTTCATGGTCAGGTAAGGATTGTCCCAGTCGCCCAGCACGCCGAGGCGGATGAATTCGGCTTTCTGGCCTTCGACCTGCTCAGCGGCATAGGCGCGGCACAGCTCGCGAGTCTTGTCGGCGCCCAGGTTCTTGCCGTGGGTCACTTCGACCTTGTGCTCGATCGGCAGGCCATGGCAGTCCCAGCCCGGAACGTAAGGCGCGTCGAAGCCGGCCAGCGTCTTGGAGCGGACGATCATGTCCTTGAGAATCTTGTTGACCGCATGCCCGATGTGAATGGTGCCGTTGGCATAAGGAGGGCCGTCGTGCAGGACGAACTTCGGACGATCCTTGCCAATTTCACGCAGCTTCTGGTACAGGCCAATGCTGTCCCAGCGCTGCAGAGTTTGCGGCTCGCGCTGGGGCAGGCCGGCCTTCATCGGGAAGGCGGTGTCCGGAAGGTTTAGCGTGGATTTGTAGTCGGTCATTTCAGGCTCTTGGTTAGGGCATGCATGCTTAATGTCTGCGCTCGTTCATGCGGCGTTGCGGACAATCTCGAACAGTTAACCATGCCAATGGGCACGGGCGGCGGCAACATCCGCATTGATCGCCGTCTTGAGCGCCTCCAGCGAGGCGAAACGCTGCTCATCGCGCAGCTTGTGGTGGAAAACCACCGTCAGGCGCCGGCCATAGAGATCACCGGCAAAATCCAGAATATGCACCTCCAGGTGGGCGCTCCCGTCGCCGGCCACGGTCGGACGCACGCCAATGTTGGCGACGCCCGGCCAGGCCTTGCCGTCGATCTCGGCGCTGACCAGGTAAACCCCGCTCAACGGCACGCGACGGCGCTTGAGTTGCACATTCGCCGTGGGCGTTCCCAACTGGCGCGCCAGCTTCTGGCCGTGCAGTACCCGGCCAGTCATCCGGAACGGGCGGCCAAGCAAACGCTCGGCAAGAGCGAAGTCCGCGCCCGCCAGAGCGGTGCGAACCTTGGTGCTGCTGATCCGGACGCCTTCGATTTCGACAGTCTGGGCTGCTTCGACCGAAAATCCCTGGGCATTGCCGGCCTGCTGCAGGAAATCGAAATCGCCGACCCGGTCGCAGCCGAAACGGAAGTCGTCGCCGACCTCAAGATGCTGGATGCCCAGACCGTCGTTCAATACCTTCTCGACGAAATCCGCCGCGCTGAGCCGGCTCAGCCTGCGGTTGAACGACAGGCAGAGCACCCGGTCCACGCCTTCGGCCGCCAACAGCTCCAGCTTGTCACGCAAGGGCGTCAGGCGCGCGGGCGCCGTTTCGGGAGCGAAGAATTCCCGCGGCTGCGGCTCGAAGATCACCACGCAGCTGGGCACGCCCAGTTCGACGGCACGCTCGCGCAAGCGCTTCAGGATAGCCTGATGACCGCGATGAACACCGTCGAAGTTGCCAATCGTGGCGACGCAGCCCCGATGATGGGGGCGCAGATTATGGAGGCCTCTGACCAGCTGCATAACGCACTTCTTGCTCATAAAGTGGCCGATTATAACCACACACGGCCCTGGGCGACAGGCAGCACGCCAAGGCCCGATTACGGCCGCCGTTTGCGCAGCGCGCAAAGACCGACAGCCACCCCTTTGTATCGCTTTCTACATGATGGCCTTGCGGGCGAAGTGCCGCAGACGAAAGCCTAGCAACAACAGCATCGCGAAATAGGTAACCACACCCGCGACAACAAGAACACCCAGGCGCATGAACCGTTCAAGCATAAGACCCTGGTCCCAGGCCGGCATGATCTGCATGAGACCCAGCAATACCGCCGACATGGCCGCCACGGCGACGATCAGTTTGAACAGGAATTTCGTCCAGCCTGGCTGAGGCTGGAACAGCTTCTGCCGACGCAATTGCCAATACAGCAGCCCGGCGTTGATGCAGGCGCCGACACTGATCGCCAGCGCCAGCCCCGCATGCTGTAACGGCACGATGAACGCGAGGTTGAGCAGCTGTGTCACGACCAGGGTGAAGACCGCGATCTTCACCGGCGTACGGATGTTCTGCTGCGCATAGAAACCCGGCGCCAGCACTTTGATCAGGATGATGCCCAGCAATCCCACGGAATACGCGATCAAGGCGCGCTGGGTCATCTCGGCATCCGTCGCATCGAACTTGCCGTACTGGAACAACGAGACGGTCAAGGGCTCGGCGAGCAGACCCAGCGCCAGCGTGCATGGCAGCACCAGCACGAAGCACAGGCGCAGCCCCCAGTCGAGAATGCGGGAATATTCATGACGGTCTTTCTGGGCATAGGTCCTGGACAGGATCGGCAACAGGATCGTCCCCAATGCCACGCCCAGCACACCCGACGGCAGCTCCATCAGGCGATCGGCATAGTACATCCAGGAGACGGAGCCGGCGACCAGGAACGAGGCGAAGATGGTGTTGATGATCAGCGAAATCTGACTGACGGACACCCCCAGAATGGCCGGCAACATCTGCCGCATGACCCGCCATACGCCGCTGTCGCGCAGATTGAGGCGCGGCAGGACCAGCATGCCGATTTTCCTGAGGTGCGGCAGCTGGTAGAGCAGCTGCGCCAGCCCGCCGGCCAGCACCGCCCAGCCCAGCGCCATGACCGGCGGATCGAAATACGGGGTCAGGAACAACGCGAACACGATCATGCTCACGTTCAGCAGGGTCGGGACGAACGCCGGGACGGCAAAACGGTTCCAGGTATTGAGAATCGCGCCTGCCAGCGAGGACAGGGAAATCAGCAATATATAAGGAAAGGTCACGCGCAGCAGGTCGGAGGTCAGCGTGAACTTTTCCGGCGAATCGACGAAACCGGGCGCCGTGGCCCAGATCACCCAGGGTGCGAAGACCACGCCCAGCAGGGTCACGATTGCCAGCGCCAGCGTCAGCAGCCCGGTCACGTACGCCACGAAAGTGCGCGTTGCCTCCTCGCCCTGCTGGCTCTTGTACTCGGCCAGAATGGGCACGAAAGCCTGGGAGAAGGCGCCTTCGGCAAAGATCCGGCGCAGCAGATTGGGCAGCTTGAACGCGATGAAAAACGCATCGGTGGCCAGGCCCGCGCCGAATGTGCGGGCGATGATCGTGTCCCGGATGAAGCCCAGAACCCGCGACAGCATGGTAATAGAGCTGACGGCAGCCAGTGACTTGAGTAGGTTCATGTGGAGAATCGTGCGCCTTGGCCCGGAGATGCACGCCCGGGCGGTCCATTTATGCGATACTCGCGCGCCGCGAACGGTACGGAGCCAAACCCGCGAGTTTACAGGTCGCCGACGGGAAATGAATCACCCGGAAAAATGTTGCGACCACTCGGCGGAAGCCCCTAACTGCCCTTGACAACCCCTGAAGTCATCGGCATGATTCGCGGCCTGTTTTCTTTGCTATTTCACAAAGTCTTTCGAGGAGCTCGACGGTGGCCAACACACCTTCCGCCAAAAAACGTGCAAAACAGGCTGAGAAGCGTCGCAGCCACAACGCCAGCCTGCGTTCCATGGTTCGTACCTACATCAAGAATGTAGTCAAAGCCATCGACGCAAAAGACGCTGAAAAAGCGCAAGCCGCCTATGTTCTGGCAGTGCCTGTGATCGACCGTATGGCCGACAAGGGCATCATCCACAAGAACAAGGCTGCTCGCCATAAAGGTCGTCTGAACGGCCACATCAAGGCTCTGGTCCAGGCTGCTGCAGCCTAAGCGTACCGCTTGATGAAAAAAACCGACCTCAGGGTCGGTTTTTTATTGCCTGCAATTCGGCACTTTCAGGGCGTCTGCGGCCATGGCAGGATAGGGATCGCTGTCACCGCATTCTGCGGACTGCCTTCGATGATGCGGTCACTGTAGACCAGGTACACCAGCGTATTGCGCTTCTTGTCGAGGAAGCGCACCACCTGCATGGTCTTGAACACCAGCGATGTTCGCTCCTTGAACACCTCTTCGCCATCCTTGAGCGGCGGCTGGAAGCGAATGGGACCGACCTGCCGACAGGCAATGGACGCTTCGGCGCGATCCTCGGCCAGGCCCAGCCCGCCTTTCACGCCGCCGGTCTTGGCGCGCGACAGATAGCAGGTCACGCCCTCGACCTTGGGATCGTCGAAAGCCTCGACCACGATGCGGTCGTTCGGCCCGACCAGCTTGAACACCGTAGAGACCTGGCCGATCTCTTCGGCGACCACCACTGCCGGCAGTGCCAGCAGCGCGACCAGAACGCCTTTGATCAAGCGCATGGGATGTTTCCTCGCGGCACGCATCAGACTAGCACCAGATTATCGCGATGGATCAGCTCAGGCTCGGCCATATAGCCCAGCTCGCGCACGATGGCGTCCGAAGACTGGCCGATGATCTTTTGCGCCTCCACGGCGCTGTAGTTACTCAGCCCACGGGCGATCTCACGCCCATCCGGCGCGACGCACACCACCATCTCGCCGCGCCTGAAACTGCCCTGCACGACCTTCACCCCCACCGGCAACAGGCTCTTGTGATCGCTGGCCAGCGCGGCGACAGCGCCCTCATCCAGCACCAGCGTGCCGCGGGTTTGCAAATGTCCGGCCAGCCATTGCTTACGCGCCGCCAGCATTCCGCGCTCGGGCGACAGCAAGGTGCCAAGGCGCTCGCCGCCTTTCAGGCGCGCCAGGACCCGCTCGATGCGTCCGCCGACAATCACCGTGTGCGCACCGGAACGCGCCGCCAGACGCGCCGCGCGCAGCTTGGTCTGCATGCCGCCACGCCCCAGCGCCCCGCCCGTTCCGCCTGCCACGGCATCCAGCGCCGGATCGTCGGCGCGCGCCTCGTAAATCAACTGCGCTTCGGGATTGTTGCGCGGGTCCGCATCGAACATGCCGTCACGATCCGTCAGAATGACCAGCAGATCAGCCTCGACCAGGTTGGCGACCAGCGCGGCCAGGGTATCGTTATCGCCAAAGCGGATCTCGTCAGTGACGACGGTATCGTTCTCGTTGATCACCGGCACGACGCCCAGCTCGACCAGGGCGCGCAATGTGCTGCGCGCGTTCAGGTAACGCTTGCGGTCGGAAAGGTCATCATGAGTCAGCAGAATCTGCGCCGTGTGACGCCCATAGTCGGCAAAGCTCGACTCCCAGGCCTGCACCAGCCCCATCTGACCGATCGCGGCGGCAGCCTGCAGCTCGTGCATGGCACTAGGTCGAACAGTCCAGCCCAGCCGGCTCATGCCGGCCGCTACCGCACCGGACGACACCAGGACCAGCTCGACGCCCGCTTCATGCAGCGCCACCATCTGCTCGACCCATACACCCATGGCGGTGCGATCCAGCCCTTTGCCGTCAGCCGTCAGCAAGGCACTGCCGATCTTCACAACCCAGCGCTGGGCACCCGTCACTTTGCTGCGCATCATCTTCCAACCTTAGCCAGAGAGTTTTGAATTCGAGATACAAAAACGCCGCTATCAGAGATAGCGGCGTTCAAGTTTACTGCAAGCGATCAGTCACGGACGTAAATGATTTCCGGACCGTCGTCGCCCTCCACATCATCTTCGTCCCAGTCATCATCGCTGATGTCATGGACGCTCTTCACGCCACTGCGACGCAGTGCACGCTGATCGTCCAGGGCCTGCAGCTGGGCACGCGCCTCGTCTTCGATGCGCTGATCCAGCTCGGCCAGCTCTTCGGCGTAGCCCGGCTCCTCGACCATGCGCAGGCTGCGCTCTTCGAGATAGCGCATGATGTCGCGGGACAACTGCTCGGTGCCCTGCTTGGCGATCGCCGAAATGACGTAGACCGGACCGGTCCACTCCAGACGTTCGATGATTTCCTGCTTGCGCGCTTCCTGCTCGTCTTCGAGCAACTGGTCGCACTTGTTCAGCACCAGCCAGCGATCGCGCTCCGCCAGGGACGGGCTGAACTTGATCAGCTCGTTGACGATGACTTCGGCCGCATCCGCCGCGCTGCTTTCATCCAGCGGCGCCATGTCCACGAGGTGCAGCAACAGACGCGTGCGCGCCAGGTGCTTGAGGAAGCGAATGCCCAGACCGGCGCCATCCGACGCACCTTCGATCAGGCCCGGAATGTCCGCTACCACAAAGCTCTTCCAGCGATCGACACTGACCACGCCCAGGTTCGGCACCAGCGTGGTGAACGGGTAGTCGGCCACTTTCGGCTTGGCGGCGGAAACGGAGCGAATAAACGTGCTCTTGCCGGCATTTGGCAGACCCAGCAGACCCACGTCGGCCAGCACTTTCAGCTCCAGCTTGAGATCACGCTGGTCGCCCGGCTTGCCTGGCGTCGTCTGGCGCGGCGCACGATTGGTACTGGACTTGAAGCGAGTGTTACCCAGACCGTGCCATCCACCCTGAGCCACCATCAGGCGCTGACCGGCCTTGGTCAGGTCGCCAATGATTTCCTGGGTACTCGCATCGATGATGGTGGTGCCGACCGGCACACGCAGCACCAGATCTTCGCCTTTGCGACCGGTGCAGTCGGTGCTGCCACCATTGGAGCCACGCTCCGCATCGAAATGACGGGTGTAGCGGTAGTCGACCAGGGTATTGAGGTTTTCGTCGGCAACCATGAACACGGAACCGCCGTCGCCGCCGTCACCACCGTTAGGACCACCGTTTTCAATGAATTTTTCGCGACGGAAGCTCATGCAACCGTTGCCGCCGTCGCCGGCCTTCACTCGAATGGATACTTCATCTACAAATTTCATAACGCACGCCTCCCGCCACAGGGGCGAGCAGAACCACATACATAAGACTCTTGCAAAGATGAGCGTTGCGATACCGATCAGAAACCAGTGACCACAAGGGTCAACATCACAACAGCCCGCACAAACAGCTTTGCAAGAGACTCACCAACATCTACAAACAAAAAAGCCCCGTCTCGCAAGACAGGGCTTTTCAAGCGACTGCGTGATTACGCTGCGGAGACTTCAGTCTTCGGAACGATGCTCACGTAGCGGCGACCGAAGGCGCCTTTAACCTGAAACTTGATCACGCCTTCGACTTTAGCGAACAGGGTGTGATCCTTACCCATACCAACGCCGTAGCCAGCGTGGAACTGAGTGCCGCGCTGACGCACGATGATGTTGCCAGGAACGATAGTCTGGCCGCCATACATCTTCACGCCAAGGCGTTTGGCTTCTGAGTCGCGACCGTTACGGGTACTACCACCAGCTTTTTTGTGTGCCATGAGTCAATTCTCCAAATGAGGATTAGGCTGAATTACGCCTGAATACCGGTGATTTTGATCTCGGTGTACCACTGGCGGTGGCCCATACGCTTCATGTGGTGCTTACGACGACGGAACTTGATGATGCGAACCTTATCGTGACGACCTTGCGAAACCACTTCAGCCACAACGGTAGCGCCAGCAACGACTGGAGCACCGATATTGACGTCGTCGCCATTGCCAACCAGCAGGACGCGATCAAAAGTGACGGATTCGCCAGTAGCGACTTCCAGCTTTTCAACTTTCAGGTATTCACCTGGGGCGACTTTGTACTGCTTGCCACCGGTAACAATTACTGCGTACATGGTATTTCTCCGAAAATCCTGCTCACCCAGCTCTTTATAGGAAGAGTGTCGGCTGGCATGGCTGCACGGGGCTGGAAAGGCCTGTCGTGCAATTGCGTAAGGCAGGTGCTGCCCAGGAAAGTTAGGGTGCGCGATTGTACGCAAGGACCAGAGTGCTTGCAAGGGGCCGCTCGTCTTGCCTTGACACACCCTGACCCGCAACCTAGCATGCGGCGCAATCTATCCGGAGCACGTGTCGCTGATGCAACCCCAAGCCTTCTATCGCGCGGTGGCGGACGACTTTAGTGCCGTTGACCTTATCATCAAAAAACAGCTGACGTCGCGCGTACCGCTGGTCTCGAAAATCGGCGATTACATCACGTCCGCCGGGGGCAAGCGACTGCGCCCGCTGCTGGTTCTGCTGTGCGGCAAGGCCCTGGGCCGCGAGGGCGACGACCTGCGCCTGCTGGCTGCCACAATCGAATTCCTGCACACCGCCACCCTGCTGCATGACGACGTGGTCGACATGTCCGGCATGCGTCGTGGCCGTTCGACCGCCAACGCACTGTGGGGCAACGCGCCCAGCGTGTTGGTCGGCGATTTCCTTTATTCCCGCTCCTTCGAAATGATGGTCGAGCTCGACTCGATGCCGGTCATGAAGATTCTCTCGCAGGCCACGCGCATCATCGCCGAAGGCGAGGTTTTGCAGTTGTCCAAGGTGCGTGACGCCAGCACCACCGAAGAGACCTACATGGAAGTCATCCGCGGCAAGACCGCCATGCTGTTCGAGGCCTCCACCCACAGCGCCGCGGCGCTGTGCCAGGCGACCGCTGAGCAGAAGGAAGCGCTGCGCACTTTCGGCGACCATCTGGGGGTCGCGTTCCAGCTGGTGGACGACCTGCTGGACTATCGCGGCGATGCCGAAACCCTCGGCAAGAACGTCGGCGACGACCTGGCCGAAGGCAAGCCGACGCTGCCGCTGATCTACACCATGCGCGAAGGCACCCCGGAGCAGGCCGCGCTGGTGCGTCAGGCGATCCAGAAAGGGGGCCTCGAAGATCTGGAACGCATCCGCGATGCGGTCGAAAGCTCCGGCGCCCTGGACTACACCGCCCGTCAGGCCCGAGAATTCGCGGCGCGCGCCATCGCTTGCCTCGAAGTGCTGCCGCCCAGCGAATACCGCGATGCGCTGGTGGAGCTGAGCGAGTTCGCGGTAGCCCGCACGTATTGATCGTAAAGCGTTGTTGAAAAGCCCGTCCTTGTGACGGGTTTTTTATTTCGCGCGGCCTTGTGTAGGAGCCAGCTTGCTGGCGATCTGCCACGCCGCGGACTACGCATTCAACATGCGCGCATCGCCAGCAAGACGGATCGCCGCCCGCTGGCTCCTACGGCAATTCCCATGCTACCGCTCGGCGCAAAATGCGAATTAATCTCAAATAGGTGCTTGCTATTATCTTGATAGGAATTATTCTCATCTTGTCGCTACCGGAGATGAGACATGACTTACTTGATCGATGCATGGCTGGACCGCCCTCACCCTTATCTGCGGATCCTTCATCGGGAAACCGGCGAGGTGTGTGCGGTGCTGGAAGAGGAAGCCCTGGAGGAGTTGCGGGATCAGGGTGACCTGGACGTCCACGACCTGAGCTCCAGTGAGCCGATGGTGCTCAAGGAGATGGTGCGCAGTCTGTTTCTGTTCTGCTATGCCCGGGCGTTGCGCCCGGCAGGCGAGTTGCATTGAACATGAAACCTGCGTCCGACGGCGATGCCGGGCGGATCAGCACGATCCGCCCGGCACTCGTTCGTTACAGAACGGCCAGCAGTTCCACGTCGAACACCAGCACGCTGTGCGGCGGAATGCTGCCCACGCCCTGAGCGCCGTAAGCCAGCTCGCTCGGCACGTACAGACGCCATTTGCTGCCGGCGTTCATCAGTTGCAGGGCTTCGGTCCAGCCGGCGATCACGCCGCTGACCGGAAATTCGGCCGGCTCGCCACGATCGTAGGAGCTGTCGAACACGGTGCCGTCGATCAGCATGCCGTGGTAGTGAGTGCGGACCTGGTCTTCACGGGTCGGCTTGGCGCCGTCACCGGTGGTCAGCACTTCGAATTGCAGACCGGAGGCCAGGGTGGTCACACCTTCGCGCTTGCCGTTCTCGGCCAGGTAGGCTACGCCAGCCTGAGCGGCTTTCTCAGCCTTGGCGGCAGCTTCAGCCTGCATGACTTCGCGGATTGCCTTGAAGGCGGCGGACATTTCTTCCTGACCCACACGGCTTGGCTGGCTGTTGAAGGCATCGGTCAGACCGGCCAGGATCGCATTGAGGTCCACGCCTGGCGGCGGGTTGTCGCGCAATTGATCGCCCAACTGACGGCCGATGCCGTAGCTGACGCGCGTTTCGTCGGTGGACAGATTGACTTCGGACATGACGCTGCTCCGTAGAGGGGCGGTTCGATACGGCGCGTCGGCCTGGCGGCCGGCGCGGTCCGAGGCGAGGCGCCCCGAAACAAAAGGGCGAGCAGACTAGCACAGTTAGCCCGCGCGACCCCTCAGTGTTTGGTGACTTTGTCCAGATACCCCATGGCGCACGCCGACACCACGAAGGTCATGTGAATGATGACGTACCACTTCAAGTGTTCGGCTTCGATGTTGGCCGCATCCATGAACACCCGCAGTAGATGGATCGATGAGATCGCCACGATCGAGGCGGCCACTTTCATCTTCAACGAAGAGGAGTCCATGGTGCCCAGCCAGTTGAGCTTTTCCTTGGTCTCGTCGATGTCGAGCTGGGACACGAAGTTTTCGTAGCCGGAAATCATCACCATGACCAACAGGCCGCCGACCAGCGCCATGTCGATCAGCGACAGCAGCACCAGAATCAGATCGGCTTCTGCCAGGGAAAAGACGTTGGGAAGGACGTGGAAAATTTCCTGGAAAAACTTCAGGGACAGCGCCAGCAGCCCGAGAGAAAGACCAAAGTAGATCGGCGCCAGCAGCCACCTGGAGGCGTACATGGCATTTTCAAAAAAACGTTCCATCGAGACTCGCCAGAAGTGAAAAAATGACGAGCGAGTATATCAGTGGTAGCCGTCGCCTCTAAGCCTGCGACGAAATACCGCACGAACGATCAGAACGGCGATGACCGGGGATAGGCCGTCAAGTCGCTGTTGATACGCCGTAGTTCGCTTTGCAGGTGCAGGCTCCAGATTGGCACGTCGTCGGTCATCTGGTAGCCATGCAGCGCCAGGCTCTCGGCGATGGCTGTCAGCACGGCCTCGGCGGCCGGCAGCCCGGTGAACGGTCCTTGGGATTTGATGGCCGAAGGCTGCTCGCCGGACATGCCGGCGGCGAACAGCAGCATCCACGTGCCGTTACCGCCGCCCAACGGCCGCACGGCGCATTCGATACGAGTCATCAGGCCCAGACATTGACGGGTAAGACAGAGGCTACGCGACATAGCGGACTCCTCGTGAGCGGGTGTTACGGATGGCTGCACTCGACAATGGCCTTGTCTTCGTTCGCCAGTTTTATGAACACCCACTGAGGGACAGTCTTGACCTCCCCTCGTGGGACGGGAGGGTGCGCCAGTTCATCTGGCCACTCTTGTAACCATTCAGGATAGAAGAAAAGCCGCGAGCGGAAGGCAGGCCGGATGAACGGATGCCGGGGGCCGATGACCGCCCGGCATCCGTTAGCGCATCAAGCTTTCAGTTCGGGTTGCAATTGCGCCGGTTCCTTCTCCAGCTCTTCCTTGAGGTCTTCGTCACTGAGCATCTGGGCGATATCGCGCAAGCGCTCGACCACCCGGGCGTTGACGCTCCCCTCGGGAAACTCGCCCGTCTCATCGGGCTCGCCGGCCGGCTCTCCGACCAGCAGGCTCAGGGCTTCATCGGCCTGGCTCACCGCATACACATGGAACTGTCCAGCGCGCACTGCCTGCAGCACACGCTCATCGAGCATCAGCGTGGCGACGTTGGCCTTGGGGATGATTGCGCCTTGTTCGCCGGTAAGGCCGCGCGCTTCGCAGAGACGGAAGAATCCTTCGATTTTCTCGTTCACGCCGCCGACTGCCTGCACCTCGCCGAACTGGTTGATCGATCCGGTGATCGCGAAGCACTGTTTGAGAGGCGTGCGCGACAACGCCGAAATCAGCGTGCAGACCTCGCCCAGCGACGCACTGTCGCCGTCGACGTAGCCGTAGGACTGCTCCAGCGCGATACTCGCGGAGATTGCCAGCGGGAATTCCTGAGCATATCGGCTCCCCAGATAACCGGTCAGGATCATCACCCCCTTGGAATGGATAGGCTGGCCCAGGTTGACCTCACGCTCGATATCGACGATGCCGCTGCCGCCCGGATAGACGGTCGCGGAAATGCGCGCCGGCACGCCGAACGCCGAGTCGCCGACCTCCAGCACGGTCAGGCCGTTGCACTTGCCGACTGCCGCGCCATCGGTGTCGATCAGGATGATCCCCGCCAGCATGTCATCGAGAATGCGTGCCGACACGCGACCTGTGCGAGTCGCCTTGGCCTTGAGCGCGCGCTCGATGTGGCCGGCGTCGGTCTGTTCTTCGTTGGCGAGCTGACGAATGAAGTCGGCTTCGCTGACCAGCTGGAACAGATCGCCGATTTTGGCCGACAACCGCCCCTGATGCTCGGCCAGACGCGCGCTGTAGGTCGCCAGCCGGGCAACGGCATCGGCGGTCAGCGGCGCCATGCCTTCCTCGGAGGTACGGGTTTTCAAGAGCTGGGCAAACTGCTCAAGAGTTTCGTCGACCATGGGGATTTC
The DNA here is from genome assembly GCF_036706555.1 of Pseudomonas sp. JDS28PS106. Taxonomy (NCBI): domain Bacteria; kingdom Pseudomonadati; phylum Pseudomonadota; class Gammaproteobacteria; order Pseudomonadales; family Pseudomonadaceae; genus Pseudomonas; species Pseudomonas sp. JDS28PS106. The sequence continues at coordinate 276,848 of NZ_JBAJGT010000005.1, forward strand.
CTCGTCGAAATCCACCAGCACGCGAAACATCTCCTGGAAGTCCGGATCCAGGTCCTGAAGGGTGTAATACAGCGAGCGCGAACCGATGATGACGATCTTCACGTTCCAGGGGATGACCTGGGGCGTCAGCGTGACGGTCGCGAAGCGGCCCATCTCGCCAAGCGGAGACTCCATCTTGATCTTGCGCGATTGCAGGGTGCGCTTGAGCGCGTCCCACACAAACGGCTCGCCCAGCATTTTCTCGGCTTCGAGAATCAGGAAGCCGCCATTGGCTCGATGCAGCGCGCCGGGACGCAGCTGGCGGTAAGTGGTGTAAAGCGCGCCCTGATCGGTGCTGTACTCGATACGTCCGAACAGATTGTCGTAAGTCGGATGCGGCTCAAAGACCACCGGCGCGCCGCCGTCGTGAGTATGCCCGACCACCAGACTGGGGCTGTATTGCTCTTCCAGCAACTTGCGGGCCTGGGCATCGGCCTTGCTGTCTTCCACCAGTTGCTCGACCACGGTCTTGAGCAGATTGACCTGCATCGCCTGCAGATACGCGCAGACCGCAGCGTTCTCGGCGTATTTTTCCGACAGCGGTGCCAGCAGCGGCTGGAGCGTGAGAATGATGGTTTCTTCGTTGAGCTGGCGCAGCTGATTGCTGGACTCGCGCTTCCACTGCGGCAAGCTGGCGAGCTCTTCGTTCAAGCGCTCTTCAAGCCCGGCGATGTCGTCATGGAAACGTTCGCGCTCCACCTCCGGAAGCTGGGAAAACTCGGCTTCGTCCAGCGCCTTGCCGTCGGCCATGGGCGTGAACGCAATGTTGGAGCTGTCGCGATAGAGCGCGATGCCCTTCTCCAGCGCCAGACGCTCGATCACATCCAGCGCCCGGTCGTAACGCTGGTTGAATGCCCGGTCGATGGCGCTCTTCTTCTGCTGGTAGGACGGATGCTCGAATACCGCCGGAAACGTCGCCAGCAGATTGTCGATCAGTCCACCGATATCGGTCATGAACGCCTGGGCGCTGCCCGGTGGCAGTTCCAGCGCGCGGGGTTCGCGAGGCTCGTCGAAATTGTTGACGTACACCCAGTCGGCCGGCGTCTGCATACGCTTGGCCTCGGCCTTGAGGTAGCGTTTGACGAACGAGAAGCGGCCAGTGCCCGGCTCCCCCATCACGAACACGTTGTAGCCGGGGCGCGGCATGGCGACACCGAATTGCAAGGCTTCCACGGCGCGTTCCTGGCCGAGCACGCCACGGAAAGGCTCCAGATCGTTGGTCGTCGAAAAGCTGAACTGTTCAGCGGAAAACGGGCGGGTCAGCGCATGAGGCGCTAGACGGAGGCTGGCTGCGACAGAATCTGGCATCAGTGTTCCTTACATCAGGCGGGGCAGATGTCGGCATTCTGGCGCTCGCCGAACGAGACTTGCAAGGCGCTCGCGTCCTGAATGCTTTCCGCTGCCGGAAACACGGGCATGGCGGCCCTTTGCCTCGGAATGACCGGCAGCAATTTGTAATAAACCACGGAACCGGATGACTCTGCCTAAACTCCAAAGTGCGCAGATGATTATTTGATGGCCATCTGACTTGATGAGCCGTTCGGCCTGTCATCGGTGAACCAAGTTCTGTTGTTCAAGCTGCAGAGCCAGGCACAGCCAGTTTCGAGCCGGATCGCGTCAAGAACCCCGACCCTTGGTTGAATAAGATAGAGAACAAGCTATGAAACGGATTCTTCTTGGAACGCTCTTCACCGCTGTTTCCATCAACGCTATGGCTCAGGCTCCGGGTGGTCCGGACTGCGGCTGGGGCAACATGCTGTTCGAAGGCCAGCGCGGCACCCCCGCTCACTTCCTGGCCTCTACCACCAACGGCACTTCCGGTAACGCCACCTTCGGCATGACCTCCGGCACCAACGGCTGCTCCACCAACGGCGCATTGACCTACGGCGGCAAATCCTGGCTTGCCATGAATGGCATGATGGACGAGCTGTCCAAGGACATGGCGATGGGCAAAGGCGAAGCGCTGACCACCTACGCGGTGGTACTGGGTGTCGCCCCTGAAGACCGCGCGCACTTCGCCGCTGTCACCCATGAGCACTTCTCGCAAATCTTCAACAAGGCAGATGCCACCGCTGAAGACGTACACAACAACACCGTAGCTGTACTGAAGAACGATCCGACTCTGGCCAAATACGCTACCCAGGCTTAAAGTCGCTGACCGCTCTCCGTTCCGGGGAGCGGTTTTCTCACCCCTCGATCTAGTTGCCCTCTATGCTCAAACGTCTTGCGTATCTGGCGCTCTTTGTCTGTGCCCCTCTGTCTGCCATGCCCCAGGTGGCGACCGACCGTTTGCAGCAACTGGCCAGTGACCGCTACTGGCTCTCGCTCGGTCATTACGAAGCCGGCAAGCTGGGCGGCTGGCGCAGCTATGTCGACGACCCCAAATTCTTCCTCGCCGAGGATGGCGCGCACCATCCGGACGCTGAACTGCGCGCGACGCTCAAGGCCATCTACGCGCCGGTGAGAGATCCCCAGACTCATGCGCAGTGCGTCTATCCGGCGCGGACCCGCTGGTTGCGCGACCAGTTGCAGCTCACCGGCCTGCCGACCCCGGACTGCACGGAATACAAAGCCTGGTTCAAGGACGTTGCGCCGGACAGTACGGTACTGATCTTTCCCGCGGCTTACCTGAACAGCCCCTCGTCGATGTTCGGGCATACCTTGCTGCGTATCGACCCGGCAAGCGCCAAGACCAATGACACGACGCTGCTGAGCTACGCCATCAACTTCGGTGCTTACATCGAAGGCATGGACAACAGTTTGCTGTACGCCTGGAAAGGCCTGATGGGCGGTTATCCAGGATTGTTCGCGCTGGTGCCCTATCAGGAAAAACTCTCGGAATACCGCAGCCTGGAAAACCGTGACCTCTGGGAATACCGACTCAATCTCACGCCGGAAGAAACCGGGAGGATGGTCGAGCACGTGTGGGAATTGAAGCAGATCCGCTTCAGCTATTTCTTCTTCGATGAAAACTGCTCGTATCGCTTGCTGGAGCTTTTACAGGTTGCAAGGCCGGGTCTGGAACTGACCGAACAGTTCGGCCTCACGGCGATCCCGACGGATACGGTGAAGGCCATCAAGGCCGCCGGGCTTGTGGAAAAGACGATCTATCGCCCTTCACGGGAGCGCGAGCTGCTGAGCCGCGCCGAGCCGCTGAACGATGATGAGCAGCAGTGGGTACTCAAGGTCAGCGCTGACCAGAAACAAATGCAGGCCCCCGATTATCGCGCGCTGCCCAAGGCGCGGCAGGCGCTGATCCAGGACGCGGCGTATCGGCTCGAACGTTACCGGGCCAACGGTCTGGAGCGTGACGCAGGCCGCGCACAGCGCAGTTTCGAGCTGTTGCAGGCCATCAACCGCAATCCGCCGCCGGAGCTGGAGATCGAGCGTCCTGGCCTGCCGGAAGACGGCCATGAATCCCGTACCTGGCAACTGGGCGTGGGCTCTCGGGAGGACCGCGCATTCGCCGAGTACGGCCTGCGCATGGCTTATCACGACCTGAACGACAACGCCTACGGTTTCCCGTTGGGTGCGCAGATCGAGATTCTGCAATTGAAAGTGCGTCAGTACGAAGGCAACGACTGGCAGGTCCAGCGTCTGGATCTGGCGACGATCCGCTCGCTCACGCCGCGCAATGCGCTGCTGCAGCCCTGGTCATGGCAAGTCACCGGCGGGCTGGAGCGAGTACCCGGCAAGCACGGCGACGAAAACCTTGTCAGCCATGTCAACGGCGGCGCGGGCGGCACCTGGCAGCTGGGCGAAGACGTGCTGGGGTTCGCGCTGGGGACGGCGCGTATCGAGCACAACAACGACTTCGCCGAGTTCGTCTCGCCCGCGGCCGGGTTCAATACCGGTGTGCTCTGGCGCAATCCGCTTGGAAACCTGAGCCTGGAAGCCAAGGGCGATTACTTCACCAACGGCGAGGTGCGTCGCAGCATCAGCCTCAATCAACAGTGGGAGTTGTCGCGCAATCTGGGCCTGCGGCTGAGCGCCCAGCGCGAATTCACCCACCTCAGCGCGCCGCAGAATGAAGTGATGTTGCAGGTGAAGTGGTATCACTATTGATCCGATCGCCAGCAAGCTGGCTCCTACAACGCGATCTGTAGGAGCCAGCTTGCTGGCGATGCGAACGTAATTTTTACAAATAACTCACCAATTGCCTTCTAGACTCCACTCATACACGAGGAAGTCGCCATGAAGCTGCAGTGGGTGTTGTTGTCGCTGGCCGTCGGGCTGGCAGGTTGTCAGTCCACCCGTGATCAATTGCTGGCCGAGGGTTATCCGCCCGCCTTTGCCGACGGCTACCAGGATGGTTGCGGCAGTGGCCGGCAGGCAGCCGGCGCGATTGGCGGCGAGTTCAAAAAGGACGCGCCGCGGTTTACCCGGGATAACCTGTATTCCCAGGGCTGGGCCGACGGCTTCCGTCAATGTCAGGCCATGCAGGAAGGCCGCGATCGTACCCCGCCGGGTCTGAGCGACCGCGACCGGGACTGGGAGCGGGAAAAGTCTCGAAGCGCGGCCGAGGCCTATCGCCCCCGCTAATGAGCCGGACGCGGCGAACATCCGACGAAACCAAACCGTCACGCATGCGGCCCAATCCTTATCGAAGGAGGAAAGCCCATGAGTCGCGCATTCGTCAATGAAGATACGGCTGCGGCCGATGCCAGCCAACCGGTCGAACGCCTGGTCAGCAGCCAGCCCAATTACGTCACCGCCCAAGGGCTGGTGTTGTTGCAGCAGCAGGTTCGCAACTTGCAGAGCCAGCACAGTGCCCAGCACGCGTTGGGAGACAACGCCGACAAACAGCGTCTGGCGGATCTGGAGCGAGACCTGCGTTATTACACCCAGCGCTTGCGGACCGCTCAGGTCGTATCCCCTGCCCTGTCCACCGAGAAAGTGCAGATTGGCAGCTGGGTCACCTTCGCGGACGAGGAAGACCGGCGGCAACGTGTGCAACTGGTGGGTGAGGATCAGGCGGATGCCGCGCAGAAACTGATCAACTGGGGATCGCCTCTGGGCCGGGCCTTGCTGGGCGCGCGAGTAGGCGACGAGGTCGTGTGGAAGCGACCGGCCGGGGATCAGGTGATCGAGGTGGTTGGAATTGAGGGGGATGCGGAGGTGAGTCGTCTGGATTGAACCGACGCACCGCGCCGGTCCAATCGCCAGCAAGCTGGCTCCTACGGCACGAACTGTAGGAGCCAGCGGGCGGCGATCCGCCTTGCTGGCGATCAGAGAGGATCAGGCCAGCTTCTTGTGCCGTACGCGATGTGGCTGGGCTGCGGCTTCACCGAGGCGTTTCTTGCGGTCGGCTTCGTACTCGGTGTAGTTGCCTTCGAAGAACACCGCCTGCGAATCGTCTTCATACGCCAGGATGTGCGTCGCCACTCGGTCAAGGAACCAACGGTCGTGGGAAATCACGATCGCGGCGCCCGGGAAATCCAGCAACGCTTCTTCCAGCGAGCGAAGGGTTTCGACGTCGAGGTCGTTGGACGGTTCGTCGAGCAGCAATACGTTGGCGCCCTCTTTCAGGGTCAGCGCCAGGTGCAGACGACCGCGCTCACCACCGGACAGATCCTTCACGAACTTCTGCTGATCGCCGCCCTTGAAGTTGAAACGGCCGACATAGGTACGCGACGGGATCTCATAGTTGCCGATACGGATCACGTCCGAGCCATCCGAAACCGCCTGGAACACCGACTTGCTGCCGTCCAGGTCATCACGGCTCTGATCGACGCAGGCCAGCTGCACGGTTTCACCGATCTCGATGGTGCCCGAGTCCGGCTGCTCCTTGCCCATCAGCATGCGGAACAGGGTCGACTTACCGGCACCGTTGCCGCCGATCACGCCGACGATGGCGCCCTTGGGCATGGCGAACGACAGGTTGTCGATCAATACACGGTCACCGTAGCCCTTGGTGACGTTCTTGAATTCGATGACTTTGTCACCCAGGCGTGGACCCGCCGGGATGTAGATTTCGTTGGTCTCGCTGCGTTTCTGGAATTCCTGCGACTGCATTTCCTCGAAGCGTTGCAGACGGGCCTTGGACTTGGACTGACGAGCTTTGGCGCCCTTGCGGACCCACTCCAGTTCTTCCTTCATGGCCTTTTCATGCGCGGTCTGCTGCTTGGATTCCTGCGCCAGACGGTCGGATTTGGCTTCCAGCCAGCCCGAGTAGTTACCTTCGTACGGGATGCCCGCGCCGCGGTCGAGTTCCAGAATCCAGCCGGCGACGTTGTCCAGGAAGTAGCGATCGTGGGTAATGGCGACCACGGTGCCGGGGAAGCCGTGCAGGAACTGTTCGAGCCAGGCGACGGAGTCGGCGTCCAAGTGGTTGGTCGGTTCGTCGAGCAGCAACATGTCCGGAGCGGACAGCAGCAGACGGCACAACGCGACGCGGCGCTTCTCACCACCGGAAAGCACGGCGACCTTGGCATCCCAGGCCGGCAGACGCAGCGCGTCGGCGGCGACTTCCAGCTGGCGTTCCAGGTTATGACCATCGGCGGCCTGCAGGATGGCTTCGAGCTTCGCCTGCTCGGCGGCCAGCTTGTCGAAGTCGGCATCGGGTTCGGCGTACTCGGCATACACCTGGTCCAGACGCGCCTGAGCATCCTTGATGACGCTCACCGCTTCCTCGACCACTTCACGAACCGTCTTGGTGGGGTCAAGTTGCGGCTCTTGCGGCAGATAACCTACGTTGAGCTCGGGCATCGGACGTGCTTCGCCGTCGAATTCCTTGTCGACGCCAGCCATGATCTTCAACAGGGTCGATTTGCCCGAACCGTTGAGACCCAGCACGCCGATCTTGGCGCCCGGGAAGAAAGAAAGAGAGATGTTTTTCAGGATTTCCCGCTTCGGCGGCACAACTTTGCTCAGCCGATGCATGGTGTAGACGTATTGAGCCATGGAATGAAAACCTAGCGTCTGCGATAAGTACGAATGGGACGGAGCCGGGAGCTCCAACCTGGAAAAGCTTTTATTTGTCTGCCGGACTTGCCGCCCGCGCATTCCGCGCCTTGAATCAAGACAAGCGGAAGAAGGACCCTGGCACGGGGACAGATTGAAAGCTGGATCGATGTTTGCACACAGTGGATTCACTCATGCAGGAGTCGGACTCGCGTAAAGCTACCCGAATGCAGCCTGCAGGGCAAACGATCCGACCGGCAGGGGCTGGCACTCCATCACGGGCCAAGGCATGCTAGCCGCCCTTCCGGCGTCCGGCATATAGTGCACAACGTATCGCTGCTTCAGTCCAGTAGTCAGGAACAACGGTTTGCCTACGACACCGCCCTCTTCGCCACCAGGTATCGCTCAACGCAATACCGCCTTGCCGTTGCGCGGCTCCTTCAGGGGAGCGCTGGCGGCGTTGGTGCTGTTGGTGCTGGCATTGCTGGTCTGGCAGCAGATCGAACAATTCCATCAGACGCAGGACCGCCAGCGCCAGCGCAGCCTGGACTACAGCACTCAGCTGGCGGACCGCTTGAGCCTGAACATGGCGCTCAACGCCCAGGTCACGCTCAACCTGCTGGAAGAGGCCATTTCTTCCGGAGCCCGCCTGGAGCAGCCAGGTCCCTTGAATCGTCTGAAAAGCACGCTGCCTGGTCTGCGCAGCGTCGTGGGGCTGACCGCGACAGGCGAAGTGATCAGCGACAGCGCACAAGCGCGTGACGGCGCCTTGTTGAAAAGCATGCTCGCCGCGGCCGCGGATCGTCCCTACTTCTACCGGATTGCCGATGATGGCGCTCTGGTGTACCTGTTGATGCGCCAGAGCGCAAAGGCCGACAGCACCTACTGGATCGTGCGCTTCGATCCCGACATCCTGAAAGTACTGATCCGCCAGCCCGCGCAGGATTTTCAGCATCTCTGGCGCCTTGAAGAGCGCGGCTCGCAGCGCCTGCTGCTGCGTGAATCCGCGGCCTTCAACGATGACGCCGGAGGTCAGCCCGAAACCGTGCTGCTGCAGCCGCTGAACAACAGCGACTGGCAACTGCGCGGCCTGTTCGATGCCCACAAGACTCGTCAGGAACTGCTGGCGCCCTTGATCGGCAAAGGCATTCTGGGCCTGTTGCTGGCGATTCTGCCGCTGGCGATCCTGATCAGCCTGCGCCGGCGCCGCCTTCAATTGCTGCAAAGCAGACGACGGTACCGGGATATTTTCGAGGGCGCCGGCGTCGCCATCTGCGTGCTCGATATGTCGGGGCTCCCTGACCTGCTGGAAGCCCTGCAGATACGCAGTCGCGCGGATCTCGATCAACTGACGACCCACCAGCCCGGTCAGGCCAGGCGTCTGCTGCAGCAGTTGCGCATCACCGAAGTGAATCAGGTGGCGCTGGACCTGCTCGACGTCGCGTGCACCGAACAAGCCTGGCAACAACTAATCGAAGGCCTGTCCCGGACACATCCAGGCGTGGGCGTGCAAGTCATCGAAGCGGTGCTGGACAAACAGGCCCGCCTGGAACTGGAGATCCGTCTGACGCGCGAGCACGGTCAGGATCAGCATTTGTGGCTGGTGCTGCGCCTGCCCGAAACGCGGGCCGATTTCGATGCGGTCATCCTCAGCGTCGGCGACATCACCAGCCGCAAACAGATCGAACTGTCGCTGCAAGAGCGCGAAAGTTTCTGGTCGGACGTCGTGCGCACCGTTCCCGACCACTTGTACGTTCAGGATGTGCTCAGTCAGCGCATGATCTACAGCAACCATAACCTGGGCCGCACGCTGGGCTACAGCAAGTCCGAGCTGCACGCCATGGGCGAGTTCTTCTGGGAGATCCTGCTGCACCCCGAGGATGCCCGGCTGTATCAGGACATGCGCCTGCGCCAGCGGCATCATGGGCATGACGAGCTGTCGCAATGCGTGCTGCGTTTCCGCGACCGGGCCAACCACTGGCGCTGCTTCGACATTCGCGAACAGGCGCTGGCGCGCAATCAGGACAATCTGGTCACGCGCATCGTCGGCGTTGCCAAGGACATCACCGAACAGGTATCAGCCAGCCAGTCGCTGCGCGACAGCGAACAACGTTACCGCATGCTCGCAGAAAGCATCAGCGACGTGATCTTTTCCACAGACAGCCGCCTGGACACCAACTATGTCAGCCCGTCGGTCTTCGGGGTGCTGGGCTATCAGGCCGACTGGATCATCGAGCACGGCTGGAACGTGGCAATCGCCAACCCTCAGCAATTGAGCGGGTTCTACGCCCTGCTGGGACGCATCCGCAAAGTGCTCGACATGCCGCAGGAACTGGCCGCCCTGCGCGCCGAGGTGCCGACCTGCTTCTACGTGTTCGACTGCTTGCGCGCCGATGGTCGCAAGATTCCTGTGGAATTGCGCCTGGCGCTGGTCTGGGATGAGCATGGCCGCTTCGAGGGCGTGCTGGGCGTAGGCCGCGATATCAGTCAGCAGCGCCGCGCGGAAAAGGACCTGCGCATGGCCGCGACGGTTTTCGAGCACTCGACCTCGGCCATCCTGATCACGGACCCGGCCGGCTACATCGTTCAGATCAACGAAGCCTTTACCCGCGTCAGCGGCTACGAAGCATCGCAAGTGCTCGACCAGTTGCCGGGCATTCTGATCGTCGAAGGCGATCAGCAGACCGATCTGCGCCTCGTTCTCCAGGACCTGCACCAGACGGGAAGCTGGGAAGGCGAAGTCCGGTTGAGACGCCGTAACGGCGAGGGATATCCCGCCTGGGTCGGCATCACCGCCGTGGTCGACGACGAGGGCGATCTGGCCAGCTACGTCTGTTTCTTCAGCGACATCAGCGAACGCAAGGCCAGCGAACAACACATTCACCGGCTGGCCTATTACGACGCCCTGACCCATCTGCCCAACCGCACGCTGTTCCAGGATCGCCTGCATTCGGCCTTGCAGCAGGCCGAACGTCAGCAGGCCTGGGTGGTTCTGATGTTTCTTGATCTGGACCGCTTCAAGCCCATCAACGACTCGCTCGGCCACGCGGCTGGCGACCAGATGCTCAAGGAAATGGCAGTCCGCCTGCAGGCTTGCGTCGCCGAAGACGACACCGTCGCGCGCATGGGCGGCGACGAATTCACGCTGTTATTGCAGCCGGGTGCGACCCGGGACATTGCACTGGGTCGCGCCATTCATGTAGCCGAACAGATTCTCACCAGTCTGGTGACGCCGTTCGTACTCGAAGGCCGCGAGTTCTTCGTGACGGCCAGTATCGGCATCGCGCTGAGTCCGCAGGATGGCAGCGAGTCGAGCCAGTTGATGAAAAACGCCGATACGGCCATGTACCACGCCAAGGAGCGTGGCAAGAACAACTTCCAGTTCTATCAGGCAGACATGAACGCGACCGCGCTGGAGCGCCTGGAACTGGAAAGCGATCTGCGTCATGCCCTGGAGCAGCAGGAGTTCACGCTCTACTACCAGCCGCAGTTCAGCGGCGACGGCAAACGCCTGACCGGCGCCGAAGCCTTGTTGCGCTGGCGGCATCCGCGGCGCGGACTGGTGCCGCCGAATGATTTCATTCCGGTTCTGGAAGAACTGGGACTGGTCGTGGAAGTCGGCGACTGGGTGCTGGCCGAAGCCTGCCGGCAGCTCAAGAACTGGCATATGGCGCGCGTGCGAGTGCCCAAGGTGTCGGTCAACATTTCCGCCCGCCAGTTTTCCGATGGCCACCTGGGCAAACGCATCGCCCGAATGCTGAAAGAAACGGGGCTGCCCCCTGCCTGCCTGGAACTGGAGCTGACCGAAAGCATCCTGATGCGCGAAGTCAACGAAGCCATGCAGATTCTCGACGGGCTCAAGACGCTGGGGTTGAGCATTGCCGTAGACGACTTCGGAACCGGGTATTCGTCGCTGAACTACCTCAAGCAGTTCCCCATCGACGTGCTGAAGATCGACCGCACCTTCGTCGACGGCCTGCCGTCCGGCGAACAGGACGCACAGATCGCTCGCGCCATCATTGCCATGGCCCATAGCCTGAACCTGGCGGTGATCGCCGAGGGCGTCGAGACCCAGGAACAACTGGAATTTCTGCGTCAGCACGATTGCGACGAAGTCCAGGGCTACCTGTTCGGCCGCCCCATGTCCGCCACCCAATTCGAAGCCCAGTTCAGCAACGACGCGCTGTTCATGCTCGATTGCTGACGGTGGGCGTACATTGCGTAGGAGCCAGCTTGCTGGCGATCGGCTGCGCAGCAGTCGTAAATCTGCAAAGTCTGTTGCACCGCATCGCCAGCAAGCTGGCTCCCACACCAACTGAGCGCACTGTAGGAGCGGATTCATCCGCGATCGGCTGCGCAGCAGTCGTAAATCTGCGGAGTCTGTTTCGCCGCATCGCCAGCAAGCTGGCTCCCACACGGGGCATCGCAACCCGCGTCCCATTCATCCGGCACATGACCGCCTTTCATATGCCAGATAAAACCCGATGGGGTAGAATGCCCCCCTTTTCCGCCAAGCCCCTTGAGGACTGCCATGTTCAGCCGTGATTTGACTCTCGCGAAGTATGACTCCGATCTGTTTGCCGCCATGGAGCAAGAAGCTCTGCGTCAGGAAGAACACATCGAGTTGATCGCCTCGGAAAACTACACCAGCCCGGCGGTCATGGAAGCTCAGGGCTCTGTGCTGACCAACAAATACGCCGAAGGCTACCCAGGCAAGCGTTACTACGGCGGCTGCGAGTACGTCGACGTGGTCGAGCAGCTGGCGATCGACCGCGCCAAGCAGCTGTTCGGCGCTGACTATGCCAACGTCCAGCCGCACGCCGGTTCGCAGGCCAACGCTGCGGTCTACCTGGCCCTGCTGCAGGGCGGCGACACCATTCTGGGCATGAGCCTGGCTCATGGTGGTCACCTGACCCACGGCGCCAGCGTCAGCTCCTCGGGCAAGCTGTACAACGCCGTCCAGTACGGCATCGATGCCAACGGCATGATCGACTACGACGAAGTCGAGCGCCTGGCCGTCGAGCACAAGCCGAAGATGATCGTTGCCGGTTTCTCCGCTTACTCACAGATCCTGGATTTCCCGCGCTTCCGCGAAATCGCTGACAAGGTCGGCGCCTACCTGTTCGTCGACATGGCTCACGTGGCCGGTCTGGTCGCCGCTGGCGTTTACCCGAACCCGGTTCCGTTCGCTGACGTCGTGACCACCACCACTCACAAGACCCTGCGCGGTCCACGTGGCGGCCTGATCCTGGCACGCGCCAACGCCGACATCGAGAAGAAGCTCAACTCCGCCGTATTCCCAGGCGCCCAGGGCGGCCCGCTGGAGCATGTGATCGCGGCCAAGGCCGTGTGCTTCAAGGAAGCGCTGCAGCCTGAATTCAAGGAATACCAGCAGCAGGTCGTGAAGAACGCCAAGGCCATGGCTTCGGTATTCATCGAGCGCGGCTTCGACGTGGTATCCGGTGGCACCGAGAACCACCTGTTCCTGCTGTCGCTGATCAAGCAGGACATCTCCGGTAAAGATGCCGACGCTGCCCTGGGCCGCGCCTACATCACCGTCAACAAGAACTCCGTGCCTAACGACCCACGCTCCCCGTTCGTGACCTCCGGCCTGCGCTTCGGTACTCCGGCCGTGACCACTCGCGGTTTCAAGGAAGCCGAGTGCAAGGAACTGGCGGGCTGGATCTGCGACATCCTGGCCGACCTGAACAACGAAGCGGTCATCGACGCCGTTCGCGAGAAGGTCAAGGCCATCTGCGCCAAGCTGCCGGTCTACAGCTGATAGCAGCGCTGGTCATACAAAAAACCCGGTTCGTCTGAACCGGGTTTTTTTATTGCCTTGGGTTTCGTCAGCCGTCCAACCCGGCTGCCCTGGCACGCGCCGCATGCAGCTTCTTGTAGCTGTCGACCAGACGCAAATGGCGATCCAGACCTTCGAGCTTCATGCTGGTCGGCGTCAGGCCGAAGAAACGTACGCTGCCGTCCACCGAACCCAGCACGGCGTCCATGCGCTCCTGACCGAACATGCGACGGAAGTTGGCCTCGAAATCGGCCAGCTCCAGTTCGTCATCCATCAGCACTTCAAGCACTACGTTCACCGCCTGATAGAACAGCCCGCGTTCCACGGTATTGTCGTTGTACTGCAAGAAGGTTTCGACCAGTTCCTTGGCCGGCTCCAGATTCTGCAACGCCAGATGGATGAGCAGTTTGAGCTCCAGAATGGTGAGCTGCCCCCAGGCCGTGTTGTCATCGAACTCGATGCCGATCAGCGTGGTGATATCGGTGTAGTCATCCAGCTCACTCTCCTCCAGACGCTCGACCAACTCCTGGAGCGCGGCGTCGTCGAGACGATGCAGGTTGAGAATATCCTCGCGGAAAAACAGGGCCTTGTTGGTGTTATCCCAGATCAGATCGTCGATCGGGTAGATCTCCGAATAATCCGGCACCAGGATGCGACATGCCTTGGCGCCAAGGTTTTCGTACACGGCCATGTAGACCTCCTTGCCCATCGCTTCGAGGATAGCGAAGAGAGTCTGCGCCTGCTCGGCGTTGGAGAGTTCACCCTTGCCGGAGAAATCCCACTCGACGAATTCGAAGTCGGCCTTGGCACTGAAAAAGCGCCACGACACCACACCGCTGGAATCGATGAAGTGCTCGACGAAGTTGTTCGGTTCGATCACGGCCTGACTCTCGAAGGTCGGCTGCGGCAGATCATTCAGACCTTCGAAGCTGCGACCCTGCAGCAACTCGGTCAGGCTGCGCTCCAGCGCCACCTCGAAATCCGGATGCGCGCCGAACGAAGCAAACACCCCGCCAGTGCGCGGGTTCATCAGGGTCACGCACATCACCGGAAACTCGCCGCCCAGCGACGCATCCTTGACCAGCACCGGGAAGCCCTGCTCTTCCAGCCCCTGAATGCCGGCCAGAATGCCGGGGTACTTGGCCAGCACTTCCTGTGGCACGTCCGGCAAGGCCAGTTCGCCTTCGAGGATTTCGCGCTTGACCGCGCGCTCGAAGATCTCCGACAGGCACTGCACCTGCGCTTCGGCCAGGGTATTGCCGGCGCTCATGCCGTTGCTCAGGTAGAGGTTTTCGATCAGGTTGGACGGGAAATACACCACCTCGCCGTCCGACTGCCGCACGAACGGCAGCGCGCAGATACCGCGCTCGGTGTTTCCGGAGTTGGTGTCGTAGAGATGCGAACCGCGCAGTTCGCCGTCGGGGTTATAGATCTCCAGGCAGTACTCATCGAGCAGCCCCGCCGGGAGCGCGTCTCGACGGCCCGGCTTGAACCAGCGCTCGTTCGGGTAATGCACGAACGCCGCATTGGCAATGTCCTCGCCCCAGAACTGATCGTTGTAGAAAAAGTTGCAGTTGAGCCGCTCGATGAACTCGCCCAGCGCCGACGCCAGGGCGCCCTCCTTGGTCGCGCCCTTGCCATTGGTGAAACACATCGGCGACTGCGCATCGCGAATATGCAGCGACCAGACGTTCGGCACGATATTGCGCCACGAAGCGATCTCGATCTTCATGCCCAGATCAGCCAGCAGACCCGACATGGTGGCGATGGTCTGCTCCAGCGGCAGATCCTTGCCGGCAATGAAGGTGCTGGCCTCGGATGCCAGACCCGGCATCAGCAAAGCCTGCGCATCGGCGTCGAGGTTTTCCACCTCTTCAATCACGAAGTCCGGCCCGGTCTGCACCACTTTCTTCACGGTGCAGCGGTCGATGGAACGCAGAATGCCCTGACGATCCTTGTCGGAAATGTCCGCCGGCAACTCCACCTGGATTCTGAAGACCTGCTTGTAGCGATCCTCGGGGTCGACGATGTTGTTCTGGGACAGACGGATGTTATCCGTGGGGATGCCCCGCGACGAGCAGTACAGCTTGACGAAGTAGGCAGCACACAAGGCTGACGAGGCCAGGAAATAATCGAAAGGCCCTGGCGCCGATCCGTCGCCCTTGTAGCGAATAGGCTGGTCCGCTATCACGGTGAAATCATCGAACTTCGCCTCAAGGCGAAGGTTGTCGAGAAAATTGACTTTGATTTCCATGATGAAACACCTGCTAGCGAGCGAAAACGGATTGGCGGCAATTATCCGGTTTTTCCGCTCGCCGTCTTGTCCTTTCGACAACCGCCATTGATGACAGCACCTGCCGTGTTATCCATTGCCATTCGCAGACATGCCCTACAGCAACGGCAAAGTCATACGCGCAACGATATGCAGCCCGTAATCGTTGAAGCCGACCATGATTCCCGTTTCCCGCCTGACCGACCAGCACGCCTGCCCTATTCCGCTACACGGCCTGACGCCGCTCGTCAGCGGCTCGCCCAGCGTGTACGTCAACGGCCTCCCGGTGGCCCGGGTTGGCGATATGTCCGGCTGCGGCGCCGTCATCGTCTCTGGCTTTCCCCACATCCTCGTCGACGGCCGCCCCATGGCCCACGTCGGCAGCCTCACCAGCCACGGCGGCGCTGTTGTCACAGGCAGCCATGACTGCACAGGCGGCATCAGCTTCAGCACGTCGAAGCTGGTGGTGGATTTCGCGAAGCTGGGCGCGGTGAGCGAGCATGGGGTTGTCGATGAAAAGCTCATGGCCGAGTTGCTGGCGGATCCTCAGTTGGAGCAGCGTGCTCGGGCGGCGGGGGCGTTGGTGAAGAGCGGCGATGCGCCCTTCCCCCGAGCCCCAAAACCCGATCTTCCTGAAATGATTGCGGTTGCGGGTAGCCAGCACGACGAAGGCAGGGGCAATAAAATGATGTTCATCGGGCAGGCTGTCCGCCAGCTGAAGGCATTCAAACACGATTACCCGGCCAGGCCTCGAACCCTGATCGTCTTCACCCCCGGCTACAGCGAAGCGATGCTCAAGGCGGCGCGAGCTTCAGCCGACCTCTATCAGGCCGTGTTCAAGACTATCAAGACCGCGGATGAGCTGATTGGCTACATCAATGTCGGCATGGATCGCCAGCGGCATCCCGTTGCGCAATTCGACCTGTTCAGTCACGGCATTCCCCTACATGTCTCGTTTGGCTATCAGTTGCAGGAAGAATCCGAAATGTCGCTGGGGCTGCACAACTTTCAACAGCTGTCTCCTGCGGCCTTCAGCCCAACCGCGAAGATCACCTCCTTCGCCTGCCAGACCGGAATGGGAAACCCTCAGGACCTGGAGATCGAAGGCGCGGTTCAACTAAAGCCAGAACTCGAAGCGAGCCTTGCGCAAAAGTTGGCAAACCATTTAAAAATTCCTGTCCATGCTTTTGTAACTCGCTCGGATTACAAGAACACATGGGGGTCTTTTACTGAAAGACGGGCGGGAAACGTGTGCGAGATAACGTCGCAAAAACTACCTGACCCCGAGCAATGTACGGACTGGAAAGATATGCTGACCCAGCGAGACATCGACAGTGCAGACGCTGGTGCGACCTACCAGATGATAGGTGCTCTTAATCCGGTCGAACCTGGTAGCACGCCTTACGGGACTTCACGAGGCCTTATCAAATTCGCGCCTCATGAATAAGATAATTTTGATCACGCACGCCTTGGCTCTAGCATTTATCCTGCTCACCCTACGCGGCCACGACTACACAACCGACTGGGGCAATGGAGTAATCACGGTAGCAGACAAGTACGTAACCTCAGGTGAGTGGGTATACGACTGCAAGCAAGTATTACTGATCAGCAGACACCCCAGAATCTTCCCCGAGAAAGTTTTTGTCAAAGAAGGACAGCTTGCTTTCGGCGCTATGTTTTTGCGTCCAGAGGTCAAAATCGTGGCAGAGCGTATTATAGAAGAAATTACCAAATCACCGGACTGGTATCGAAATCTCAATTACACCAAAAGCACCATCGATGAATATAGCAACATCGCTCATCACTATTTTGAAAAAATCATAGACTACAACTATAGCAAATGGACAATTACTGTTGCGCAGCCAGACAAAACCGAATACAAACCGACTTTCTACATTAGCGCAAAACCCTACAACGCTGAGCGACACAAGCCTCATAACGAATGGCTACAAGCAGGTAAGGAAAGCTGCTCCGAACCCCAATGATCATCGAAGCCAAATCATTGACAATCAAACCTCCATCATTGACCCTATCATTTCTTAACCATCATGAAAAAATTACTGATCATACCGCTGCTATACATATGGCTTTGCACTGGCTATTACAAAACCCGCTGGATGGAAGATAATTTCATCCATTTTTTCATCAAGAAAAGCCCCACTTTTAAAATTGGCTTTGTCAACGTTTACGCAACGGACCACGAAGACAACTGGCAGGGACAACTCGAGAAGAAGGAGCGTGAGTATGCAATAGATTTCTGCACGTACTATGTTGGTGTAAAGACAGAGATGAGAACCATGAAAGACTTCGAAGATTGCAGGGAAGTCTATTACAAGAAACGGGCTAACGCCGACTGACACTCACCTGAGCATGACGTATATCGGCTGAGCGGCACAGCATGAAGACAGGTGCGCGAATGAATATTCACACACCCCTACCAGCGCGTTTACGGGCAAGGCAGAACGCCGCTCCTGCAGCTCGCATTCAACCACCCATCCCCGCAAACCCTGCCCGTATCTTCTCCTCCGGCAGTTCATCCGCAATGAACACGATCACGCTTTCCCGCGCCTCGCCGTCCGCCCATTCGGTGTCCCAATCAAAACCGTAGAGCTTGAGCACGCCCTGGAACACCAGACGGCGGGGCTCGCCGGCGATGTTGAGCACGCCTTTGTAGCGCAGCAGTTGCTTGCCATGGTCTTCCAGCAGGTCGTTCATGAAGGCGCTGAGCTTGTCGATGTCCAGCGGCTGGTCTGTGCGCAGGACGAGGCTGGAAATCCGGTCCGTACTGTTCGCCGTGGGCGTCACGGGGCGCAGGGTCATTCCTCCGCCCAGGTCGGCGTTGAGGTTGAAGCCGCGTACGTCGAGCAATTCGGCGAGGTCGATTTTGCCGTGATCGACCACGCGGATCGGCGCGCGGCGGTTGATCCGCGAGAGACGCGCGCTCAAGGCCTCGAACGCGGCCGGCTCGACAAGATCTGTCTTGCTGACCAGCAGCCGGTCGGCAAAGCCGATCTGGGCCTGAGCGATGGTCTGGGCCAGATGGGTTTCGGCGTGAGCGGCGTCGACCAGGGTGACGATGCCGTCGAGGATATAGCGCTCGCGCAGTTCTTCATCGATGAAGAAGGTTTGTGCCACCGGAGCGGGATCGGCGAGACCGGTGCATTCGATCACCAACCGGTCGAATGCGATTTCGCCGCTGTCCAGCCGTTCGAGTAGCAGGTACAGGGCCTTGGTCAGGTCGGTGTGGATCGTGCAGCACACGCAGCCATTGGACAGCGTCATGACTTGCACCGGTTCCGCGCCCAGCAGCTGGCTGTCGATACCGGCGTCGCTGAACTCGTTTTCGATCACGGCGATTTTCAGGCCATGTTCGGCTTTAAGCAGATGACGCAGTAGCGTGGTCTTGCCCGCGCCGAGAAAGCCGGTCAGGACGGTAACGGGGATGGGTTGCAACTCGGTCATAAGGCTCCCGAAGCGGTCGCGTCTGGCGAAAATGAAAACGCGCCACAAGCAAGAGCCTGTGGCGCGCGGGTCTTACGATAACTCAGGACAAGTGGTTCAGCAGCACTTGGGGCCGGATTTGCCGCCGTATCGGGCTTCCTGGCGTTCCCGGAAGAACTCCTCGTAGCTCATCAGCGGCTTGTCCGGATGGGTGGTCTGCATGTGCTCGACATAGTTGTCGTAGTCGGGCATCCCGACCATCAGGCGCGCGGCCTGGCCGAGGTATTTCCCGAGACGACTCAGATCATTGAACATGGACAGACCCTCCCCTGATGCTCATCAAACACGCGACGCCGGTGGCATGGCCTGGAACGGCGCTTCCTTGTCGGTCCGCTCCTGCTTGCCCCAGGCCGCGATGCCAACTTTCAAGGCATAGACCAGGATGCTGAAGACGACGAACAGGAACAGCACGGTCAGGCCGGCGTTGGTGTAGGCGTTGAAGATCACATGCTGCATCTGGTCCATGGTCTTGGCCGGAGCCAGGATCTGACCGGCATCCGCCGCCGCGCTGTACTTCTTCGCCAAGGCCAGGAAGCCGACCGCCGGGTTGGAATCGAACAGCTTGATCAGGCCTGCGGTCACGGTGCAGATCAAGAGCCAAGTGGCCGGCAGGACGGTGACCCAAACGTAGCGCTGACGCTTCATCTTCACCAGCACCACGCTGGCCAGCATCAGGGCGATACCCGCCAGCATCTGGTTGGAGATACCGAACAGCGGCCACAAGGTGTTGATGCCGCCCAGCGGATCGATCACGCCCTGATAGAGCAGGTAACCCCAGAGCGCAACGCAGCCACCGGTGCCGATCACGTTGGCGGTCCAGGATTCAGTGCGCTTGAGCGCCGGCACAAAGCTGCCGAGCAAGTCCTGCAGCATGAAGCGACCGGCACGGGTACCGGCGTCAACCGCGGTCAGGATGAACAGTGCTTCAAAGAGAATCGCGAAGTGGTACCAGAACGCCATGGTGTTTTCGCCTGGCAGCGCCTGGTGCAGGATCTGCGCGATACCGACCGCCAGTGTTGGCGCACCGCCAGCACGGGCCAGGATGGTGTTTTCACCGATGTCCTTGGCAACCGCGGTCAGCTGGTCAGGCGTAATCGTGAAGCCCCAGTTGCTGACGGCTGTCGCGACTGCCACGACGTCACCGCCCACTACCGCGGCCGGGCTGTTCATGGCGAAGTACACGCCTGGCTCGATCACCGAAGCCGCAACCATTGCCATGATGGCGACGAAGGACTCCATCAGCATGCCGCCGTAACCGATGTAACGGGCGTTGACTTCGTTGTCCAGTAGCTTGGGCGTGGTGCCCGACGAGATCAGCGCGTGGAAACCCGACACCGCGCCGCAGGCGATGGTGATGAACAGGAACGGGAACAGAGTGCCTTTCCAGACCGGACCGGTGCCGTCGGTGAATTGAGTCAGGGCCGGCATTTTCAGCTCGGGCGCGAGGATCAGGATGCCGATCGCCAGCGCCACGATGGTGCCGATCTTGAGGAACGTCGACAGGTAGTCACGCGGTGCAAGCAGCAGCCATACCGGCAGCATCGCAGCGACGAAGCCGTAGCCGACCAGCATCCAGGTGATCTGCACGCCGGTGAAGGTGAACACCGGTGCCCAGGTCGGATCGGCAGCCACCGCGCCACCGACCCAGATCGAGGCCAGCAGCAGGACCACGCCGATGATGGAAATTTCGCCGATACGGCCCGGACGGATGTAGCGCATGTAGACGCCCATGAACATCGCGATCGGAATGGTCGCCATCACGGTGAACATGCCCCATGGACTCTCGGCCAGGGCCTTGACCACGATCAGCGCCAGCACCGCCAGGATGATGATCATGATCAAGAAGCAGCCGAACAGCGCGATGGTGCCGGGAATACGGCCCATTTCTTCGCGAACCATGTCGCCCAGCGAACGACCGTTACGGCGCGTGGACAGGAACAGGATCATGAAATCCTGGACTGCGCCCGCCAGTACCACGCCGGCGATCAGCCAGAGGGTGCCGGGCAGGTAGCCCATCTGCGCGGCCAGTACCGGGCCGACCAGAGGACCGGCCCCTGCGATGGCGGCGAAGTGGTGACCGAAAAGAATGTGTTTGTTGGTCGGCACATAGTCCAGACCGTCGTTGTTGACCACGGCCGGCGTCGCGCGCGACGGGTCGAGTTGCATCACATGCCTGGCGATGAACAGGCTGTAATAACGATAGGCAACCAGATAAATAGCGACCGCAGCCACTACGATCCACAAGGCGTTGATCGCCTCCCCGCGGCGCAAGGCCACGACCCCCAGGGAACACGCTCCCACAATCGCAACAATGAGCCAGGGCACATGGCGCATCAGACTATTATTATTTTTCATCTTCTTATTCCAGCTGAGTGACTAGAAGGCAGCTCTGCGAGTTTAGCCTTGTCGCAGCGAAAGGCCACCCCCCTACATTGGTCTAGAAGACGTTTCGTCGTCGGGTCGGGGAGTACAGGGCGACGCCTGGATAACGGCGTCGCAAATCTCGTGCGCCGCGCTGTTCCCTCGACGCATTCAGGTCTATCGTCGAGGGGTAAAGGTATCGAGCCAGGCCTGACCGATCCGTGCAGGCAGCCGCCCCCTGGAGAGTCTATCGATGAGCGCCCCCCATGCAGAACGTCGCCGTTTCAAACGCATCGCCTTCGATGCCCGGACCGAACTCAATCAGGGCGACCAGCATTGGAAAGTGCAGCTGGTCGACCTCTCGCTTAAAGGATTGCTGATCCAGCGGCCGGAACCCTGGACCGGTGACCCGGACGCGGACTTCATGGTCGACATCCACCTCAGCCCGGATGCCCATGTGAAGATGGACGTGAAGCTGATGCACGACGACCATCAGCAACTGGGCTTCGCCTGCGAGCATATCGGCCTGGAGTCGATCAGCCACCTCAAGCGCCTGATCGAACTGAACCTGGCCGACCATGACGAGCTGGATCGAGAGCTGGCGGCGCTGATTGAGGTTTGAGCTAACGCGCCCGGCCGTTTTGCGAGCGCTTCGCACTCGGTCGCGAGCTCCGCTCCCTCCCACAGGATTTCGGTCGTCCGTGGGAGGGAGCTTGCTCGCGACGAAGATAGCGCGGTCTGTCAGGCACATCGCATCGTCAGCAAAATGGATCGCCGCCGCTGGCTGCTACTCGAACAACGCATCCAGCGCCTGTTCGAGGCGGGTCACGGCGATGATCTGCAGGCCATTGGGCGATTCCTTGGGGGCATTGGCCTTGGGCACGATGGCGCGTTTGAAGCCGTGCTTGGCCGCCTCCTTCAGTCGCTCCTGCCCGCTGGGCACCGGCCGGACCTCGCCGGACAGCCCTACTTCGCCAAACACCAACAGATCGTGAGGTAATGGCCGGTTGCGCAGGCTGGACATGACCGCCGCCATCAGTGCCAGGTCGGACGCGGTTTCCAGTACCTTGACGCCGCCGACCACATTGAGAAAGACGTCCTGGTCGTGGGTCGGAATTCCACCATGGCGATGCAACACCGCAAGCAGCATTGCCAGCCGGTTCTGGTCCAGCCCCAGTGTGACCCGACGCGGGTTGGACATATGACTGTCGTCCACCAGCGCCTGAACTTCCACCAGCATCGGCCGGGTGCCTTCCCAAGTCGCCATGACCACGCTGCCCGGCACTTCTTCCTGCGCTCGCGTCAGAAAAATCGCCGACGGGTTGGACACTTCCTTCAGCCCCTTGTCGGTCATGCCGAAGACGCCTAGCTCGTTGACCGCGCCGAAACGGTTTTTCACCGCGCGCAACAGACGCAGTCGACCGTCGGATTCGCCTTCGAAGTAGAGAACGGTGTCCACCATGTGTTCGAGGACGCGAGGGCCGGCGAGCGCGCCTTCCTTGGTGACATGCCCGACCAGGAAGATCGCGGTCCCGCTCTGCTTGGCGTAGCGTACGAGCAAGGCAGCGCTTTCACGCACCTGTGCCACGCCACCGGGCGCAGACTGCAACTGCTCGGTGAAAATGGTCTGGATCGAGTCGATCACCATCACCTTGGGCTGCTCGACCCGCGCCGTGGCGATGATGGATTCGATGCAGGTTTCGGTCATCACCCGCAACTTGTCCTGCGGCAGGCCCAGTCGCCGGGCGCGCATCGCTACCTGCTGCTGGGATTCCTCGCCCGTCACGTACAGGGCAGGCATGCGTTCGGCGACGTTGCACAGGGTCTGCAACAGAATCGTGGACTTGCCGATGCCCGGATCGCCGCCGATCAGCACGACGGAGCCGTCCACCAGACCGCCACCCAGCACGCGATCCAGCTCGGCGGACTTGGTGGAGAATCGTGGAATTTCCTCGACGCTGACTTCGGCCAGCGTCTTGATCTGCGCCTGCGCCCCGGCCCAGCCGGTGCGGCCGCTGGGCGCCGCGGGCGCGCCAGCCTCGATCACGGTTTCGACCAGCGTGTTCCAAGCGCCGCAGTCGGCGCATTGTCCGGCCCATTTGGGAAAGGTCGCGCCGCACTCGGTGCAACCGTACAAGCGTTTGGCCTTGGCCATGACAACCCCAGCGTAAAAGCCGCCATGATAACGCAGATAGCCGATGCGCCGGCCGCTCATGAATTCCGGTTTTTACCGTTCCGATAAAACTTAACCGGCCGTCCCCGGTCGATTTAACGTGCATCCGGCGCAGCCCGCGCCCGTGTCTTAAACTGCACGAGATCAATTCATCCGTAACAAGGAATGCCCCATGAGCGTACTCAGCGAATTCAAAGCCTTTGCCGTCAAAGGTAACGTGGTCGATATGGCCGTCGGTATCATCATTGGCGCAGCATTCGGCAAGATCGTTTCGTCGTTCGTCGGCGACGTCATCATGCCGCCCCTGGGGCTGCTGATCGGTGGCGTGGATTTCAGCGATCTGGCGATCACCCTGCGCGCCGCTCAAGGTGACACACCGGCCGTGCTGCTGGCTTACGGCAAGTTCATCCAGACCGTGGTCGACTTTCTGATCGTCGCCTTTGCGATTTTCATGGGCGTGAAAGCCATCAACCGTCTCAAGCATGAACAGGCCAAGGCGCCCGCCGCACCAGCAGCGCCCTCCAAGCAGGAAGTGCTGCTGGGCGAGATCCGCGATCTGCTCAAGGAACAGCACAAGCCCAGCGAGCCGGTGACCGTCGATCCGAAGCATCCGCTGTAACCGGTAGCGCCCGCGGATTCACCAATAGGTTTCTACCGCGATCTGCCCGGGCTTGCGCGACAGCGCCAATCTCATGTCACGCTGTTTGAGCACGGCCCGGGTGTCATCCACCATCTGTGGATTCCCACACAGCATCACCCGCGAATGTTCGGGGGTCAGCGTCACACCCGCCGCCCGCTCAAGCTCGCCGTTCTCGATCAGATGCGTAATCCGGCCACTGAGTGCGCCCGGGTAATTTTCACGCGTTACGACAGGCAGAAACAGAAACTTGTGTGCGTACTCGGCCAGATAGTCGCGTCGGGTCAGCTCGGCGATCAGTTCCTGATACGCCAGTTCTTTGGCCTCGCGCACGCTGTAGACCAGAATGATGCGTTCGAATTTTTCCCAGGCCTCGAAGTCCTGAAGGATGGACAGGAAGGGCGCGACGCCCGTGCCGGTGGACAGCAACCAGAGATCGCGGCCATCGACGAAGCGATCCAGAGTCAGGTAGCCGAACGCTTGCTTCTCGACCAGCAGGCTGTCGCCCTCGCGGAGTCGGCTCAGCTCACTGGTGAACTCGCCATCGGGCACCACGATGGAAAAGAACTCCAGGAATTCGTCGTAGGGCGAAGACACCATCGAGTACGCGCGCCATACGGTAGAGCCGTCCGCCTTGGTAACCCCCAGACGCGCAAATTGCCCCGCCCGGAAGCGAAACCCCGGATCCCGCGTCGCGCGCAGGGTGAACAGATTGGGCGTCAGCGGTGTTACGCGCTGCAATGTCTGTCGAGTGAACTTGTCTTCGCTGACGGTCATGGCCTGTCTCTGGCTCCTGAGAATGAAAAGCCCGACCAGTTTCCCGCAAACCACGTCCGATAAACACCACTGGTTTGTAGTGGCTTGTCTCGTCCGCGCAAATCGACAGTTAGAGTATTTGGTTCTGGTCTTTACCAGCTTGTATTACCAATCTGACATATCTGCTTCGTCACAACCCCGCTGGCAGGCCGTTTCAGCGCTTTCATGCATATTCGCGTGCAGAAATGCCAGCACCCCTTCCGTCTAGATGCAAATTCACCGTCAGATTCCCGATCTATTTTTTGGGGTGGGAGCCCTTACGTCAGCTCGCCATCAAAGGTATGGAGGCGATCATGGAACACATGGAAAGCAGGACACTTCGCTCACTCAAACCCAATAACCTCACCCGACGCGAAATCGAAATACTCAAATGGTCAGCGGAGGGCAAGACAGCAGGAGACATTGCACTCATTCTTTGCCTCAAGGAACGCACCATTCATTTCCATATCGCCAGTGCGATTCAGAAAATGGGCGTTTGCAACAAGACTGCAGCGGTAGTGCAGGCCGCGCTGCATGGAATGTTCTGAGCCACGGATCCGAACTGGCAACACGGCAGGTGCGAAAGGCGAAAAGCACGTAGAATCCCCGCTTTCAGCCAGGCCCCGAGGGGCCGGCGATTCACGTTCCGATTGTCCAGAGTTTGCCTGCCCATGCCCCAGCTCATCAGCCCGTTCGCTCAACTCGATCTCATACGCCAGCCCGAGCAGCAAGACGAGCCTCTGCAAGCATTCGACGCGGCCGACGAGTACCTGCTCGACCATGTGGCGCAAACCGGCCTGACCCTGCAGACACGCGTGCTGGTACTCAATGACAGCTTCGGCGCGCTGGCGGCCAGCCTTGCCCGGCATGCGACCGTGATCAGCAGCACTGATTCGTACCTGGCCGCCCAGGGACTGGAAAAGAACCTGGCCCGCAACGGCATGCCCTATGACGCCGTGCCGCTGATTCCGGCCAGCGCGCCCTTGACCGGCCCGTTCGACTGGGTGCTGATCCGTGTTCCGAAAACCCTCGCGCTGCTCGAAGAACAGCTGATTCGCCTGCAGGGTCAGCTGGCGCCGGGCGCCCGCGTGGTCGCGGCGGCCATGGTCAAGCATCTGCCACGCTCGGCCGGCGACTTGCTGGAAACTTATATCGGCCCGGTGCAGGCATCGCTGGCCGTCAAGAAAGCGCGCCTGCTGTTCGCGACGCCGCAACCCCACGAGCCATTCGAGTCGCCTTATCCGACCCGTTATCGGCTGGACCAACCCGCCATCGAACTGATCAACCATGCCAATGTGTTTTGCCGCGAAGGTCTGGATATCGGGACGCGTGCGTTTCTTCCCTGGTTGCCAAAAGGGCTGGGCGCGGCGCGAGTCGCCGATCTGGGATGCGGCAACGGCGTGCTGGCGATCGCCAGCGCCCTGGACAACCCCGAGGCACAGTACACGCTGGTGGACGAATCGTTCATGGCCGTCCAGTCCGCCGCTTCGAACTGGCAGGCCGCGCTGGGCGAGCGCCCCGTGACGATCCATGCCGGCGACGGTCTGGCTGCCCAGGAACCCGATTCGCTCGACGTGGTGCTGTGCAATCCACCGTTCCACCAGCAACAGGTGGTCGGCGATTTCCTGGCCTGGCGCATGTTTCTCCAGGCTCGAACGGCGCTGGTCACCGGCGGCGCGCTGTACATCGTCGGTAACCGGCACCTGGGTTACCACAGCAAGCTCGCGCGCCTGTTCCGCGGCGTCGAGCAAGTGGCGGCCACGCCCAAGTTCGTGATTCTCAAGGCCCGCAAATAGCCCGTCACACGGGCAAAAAAAACCCTCCATGAGGAGGGTCGAAATACCGCGTTCGAAAACACGGATGGGATTTTTCGCGGGTCAGTGCGTCGTCAGACCCGCGGCGTTCATGAACATGCGCAGCAGGCTGGCGACGATGAACAGCGCGAACACGCTGCCGGCCCAGATGCCCGCCAGCCAGGCGAGACGCTGCCACAGCGGCTTGCTCATTGCCGGATCCGGCTCGTCGTGCATGGATTTCTTGCCTGTCATCGCCAACCTCCTCTGCCTGGACTAGTGATAACCGTCTTCAGTGGTCACCTTGCCGCGGAACACGTAGTAGCTCCAGTAGGTGTACCCCAGGATGAACGGCAGGATGAACAGCGTGCCGACCAGCATGAAACCCTGGCTTTGCGGTGGCGACGCAGCAGCCCAGATCGACACCGACGGCGGAATGATGTTCGGCCACAGGCTGATGCCCAGACCGCTGTAACCCAGGAAGATCAGCAGCAGGGTCAGCAGGAACGGCGTGTAATGCGCATTGCGGGCCACCGCCTTGATCAGGCCGTACAGGGTAACCAGTACCAGAATCGGCACCGGCAGGAACCAGATCAGGTTCGGCATGCTGAACCAGCGGTCGGCGATTTCCGGATGCGCCAGCGGCGTCCAGAGGCTGACGATGCCGATCACCGCCAGCAGCACCAGCGCGAGCGGGCGTGCCAGATCGTGCATGGCTTTCTGCAACGAACCTTCGGTTTTCATGATCAACCAGGTGCAGCCCAGCAACGCATAGGCCACGACCAGCGCTACACCGCAGAACATCGGAAATGGCGCCAGCCAGTCCAGCGAACCACCGGCGAACTGACGGTTCTCGACCGGAATGCCATCGATGAACGCGCCCAGTGCCACGCCCTGGAAGAAGGTCGCCGCAATCGAGCCGCCGATGAACGCCTTGTCCCACAGGTGACGCTTGTGTTCGCGCGCTTTGAAGCGGAACTCGAACGCCACGCCACGGAAGATCAGCCCCATCAACATCAGAATCAGAGGCATGTACAAGGCCGACAGCACGACCGAATAGGCCATCGGGAAGGCACCGAACAACCCGGCGCCACCCAGTACCAGCCAGGTTTCGTTACCGTCCCAGACCGGCGCGACGGTGTTCATCATCACGTCGCGGTCGTGGCTCTCTTTCATGAACGGGAAGAGAATCCCGATGCCCAGGTCGAAGCCGTCCATCACCACGTACATCATGATGCCGAAGATGATGATCACGGCCCAGATCAGCGGAAGATCGATACCCATGACTCAGTTCCCCTTGCTCAGGCGGTCAAGTTCGTCACCCTCTTCCGAGCCTTCGACGGCTGCGGAAAGCGGACGGGCCGGTGTACGTTTCTGGCCAGGGCCGCCATGCGGCTTGTGCTCGACATAGGCCTGAGGACCTTTGCGAACCAGACGCATCATGTAGCTGAGGCCAGCGCCGAACAGCACGAAGTAGACGACCACGAACAGCACCAGGGTGATACCCAGCTGCGTCGCGCTATGGCCGGAATCGGCGTTGGCAGTGCGCATCAGGCCGTACACGACCCAGGGCTGACGGCCGATTTCAGTGGTGAACCAGCCGGCGAGAATCGCGATCAGGCCGGACGGCCCCATCCACAATGCCAGATACAGGAACGGCCGCGACTGATACAGCGCGTCGCGCTTGCGCAGCCAGAGACTCCACAGACCGGTCAGAATCATCAGCATGCCCATGGCGACCATGACCCGGAACGACCAGAACACGATGGTCGAGTTCGGACGGTCTTCAGGCTTGAACTCCTTGAGCGCCGGGACCTGCTTGTCGATGCTGTGAGTCAGGATCAGGCTGCCCAGGTACGGAATCTCGATTGCGTATTTGGTCCGCTCCTCCTTCATGTCGGGGATGCCGAACAGGATCAGCGGAGTCGGCTCATTACCGACGTTTTCCCAATGGCCCTCGATCGCGGCGATTTTCGCCGGCTGATGCTTGAGGGTGTTCAAGCCATGGAAGTCGCCGACGATGGCCTGGATCGGAGCGACCAGCAGCGCCATCCACATGGCCATCGACAGCATCTTGCGGATCGCCGGCGTATCGCGACCGCGCAGCAAGTGCCAGGCGGCCGACGAGCCAACGAAGAACGCGGTCGCCACGAACGCCGCAATCGCCATGTGGGCGAGGCGGTACGGGAACGAGGGGTTGAAGACGACAGCGAACCAGTCGACCGGAATGACCCGGCCATCGACGATTTCATAGCCCTGGGGCGTCTGCATCCAGCTATTGGACGACAGGATCCAGAAGGTAGAAATCAGGGTGCCGATGGCGACCATGACGGTCGAGAAAAAGTGCAGGTTGCGGCCCACGCGGTTCCAGCCGAACAGCATCACGCCCAGGAAGCCTGCTTCGAGGAAGAATGCCGTCAGCACTTCATACGTGAGCAACGGCCCGGTGATAGCACCGGCAAAGTCGGAAAAGCGGCTCCAGTTGGTGCCGAACTGATAGGCCATGACCAACCCGGATACCACACCCATGCCGAAGTTGACGGCAAAGATCTTGGACCAGAAATGGTAAAGGTCACGGTAGACGTCTTCGCGAGTTTTCAGCCACAGGCCTTCGAGCACAGCCAGGTAACTTGCCAGACCGATGGTGATGGCAGGAAACAGGATGTGAAACGAAATCGTGAATGCGAACTGAATTCGGGCGAGATCGATAGCCTCCAAACCGAACATAAGTGTTCCTCTCTCAGGTGAAACCGGCTAGTTGGCCTGCGAGACCAATAGTGAATACCCCCACGGTATGGAGTACCAATATTTCGGATTGTTCTCGTTATCTTTAGCCAGCAGGACCGTCGGCTCACAGCCCTCGATGCAACGTTTTGATCCAGGTCAGCCGACGCTGAAAGATTAGTCCTGTTTGGGCACATTGGGCGTGTGGTCTTTTGTCGCGTGGCGACTTGCCTCACCCGCGGTTCAGAGCCGCGGGCTTGGCAGCTGCCCGTAGGAGCCAGCTTGCTGGCGAGCTGTCGCGAAGCGGCAGCAAATTAGACGAAGCGATGGTCAGGCAAATACGCGTCATCGTTTATCGCCAGCGAGCTGGCTCCTACGGGTTCGGTCACAGCAGCTTGTCGAGGGTAATTGGGAACTCTCGCACCCGCTTGCCGGTGGCGTGATAGATCGCATTGGCAATCGCGGCGGCAACGCCGACGATGCCGATCTCGCCCACCCCCTTGGAACCCAGCGCATTGACGATCTCGTCATGTTCTTCAACAAACAGCACATCAATGTCGCCAATGTCGGCGTTCACCGGAATGTGGTACTCGGCCAGGTTGTGGTTCATCGGCCGGCCCAGGTCATGGTCCAGCAGTGCTTCTTCCTGCAACGCCATGCCGATCCCCCAGACCACTCCGCCGAGGATCTGGCTGCCGGCAGTCTTGGGATTGACGATGCGGCCCGCCGCTACTGCGTTGACCACCCGATTGACGCGGATGGTGCCCAAGTCTTCGTCCACCAGCACCTCGACGAACACCGCGGAATGGGTCGCTGTGGCGTAGGCGTCGCGCTTCTTGTCCGGTTCGGCATCGACCTGAACCTCGATCACGCCATGCTCACCGGTCGCGGCCAGCTCTCCCAGTGAAACGGCCTGGTCGGCAAAATGCAGGTAACCCGCTTCGAAGCGAGCCTGATCCGGCGTAGCCGAGGCGAACGCGGGATGACGCTCTCTGGCGATTTCCAGCAATTGGCGCTGGAGCGCCTCGCAGGCCTGCTGCACCGCCGTGCCGACCGACGACACAGTGAACGAACCGCCCTGCAACGGCGCGGTGGGCAGCGAAGAGTCACCCAGCAGGAAGGTGACGTTTTCCAGCTCGACACCCGCCGACTCTGCCGCAATCTGCGTCATGACGGTGTAGGTGCCGGTGCCGATATCGGTCGTGGCGCTGCTCACCACCAGCTTGCCCTGCGCGTCGATGCGAGCCCTGGCACTGGCCTTGTTCTGCATCGCCTCCCACACGCCGCCCGCCATGCCCCAGCCGACTAGCTGCCGGCCTTCACGCATGCTGCGCGGCTCGGGGTTACGGCGTTCCCAGCCGAAACGCTCGGCGCCCTGGCGATAGCATTCCAGCAGTTCCTTGCTGGAATAAGGCTTGTCTTCGTTACCGTTGCGCTCGGCGAAATTGATCACGCGCAGCCGCACCGGATCGATGGCCACGGCGCAGGCCAGTTCATCCATCGCACATTCCAGGCCGATCATGCCAAGCGCAGCGCCCGGCGCGCGCATGTCCAGCGGGGTATAGACGTCCAGCGGCACCAGTTTATAGCCCAGTTTGACGTTGTCGCACTGGTAGAGCATGCCGCTCCATTCCACGACGTGCTCGGTGAAGTCTTCGAAACGGGATGTCTGGCCGATGGCTTCATGCCCGACCGCCAGCAGCCGGCCATTGGCCGCAGCTCCCAGCCGCAGATGCTGGAGGGTGCGCGGGCGGTAGCCGAAGGTGAACATCTGTTGGCGGGTCAGAGTCACGCGCACCGAACGCTTGAGCTGCAGCGCGGCCATCACTGCCAGCGGCAACTGGTATTGCGGACGCAAGCCCGAGCCAAAGGCACCGCCCACAAATGCTGCCTGCACGCGAATCTTGTCCTTTTCCAGGCCAAAGACCTTGTGCAGGTAGTCCTGACAGTTCTGGGTGCCTTGGGTCTTGTCATGGATATTGAGACTGCCGTCGGCCTGATAAAGAACGGTCGAGGCGTGCGGCTCCATGGGATTGTGGTATTCACTGGGCGTGCTGTAGGTGACATCGACGCTCAACGCCGAACTCGCCAGCTCCGCCTCGAAATTGCCACGCGGCTCGGGCAGCTCGGCCGGCGCCTCGTGAGCCTGTTCCAGCATCGAAGCCAGGTCGGTTTCGTGCGGGTTCTGCTCGTACTCGATTCGTACCAGCGAGCCAGCATGCCGCGCCAGCTCCAGCGTTTCAGCCACCACCAGCGCCAGCGGCTGGCCGCTGTACAGCACCTTGTCGTTATAGAAAGGACGGAACGGCGAGCCGTCCGCCGAGTCGGCATCTTCGTAGCTTTCGTCATAACTGGCGACGGGCGGCCGGTTGGTATGGTCCAGAACCGCGATCACGCCGGGCACCTTGAGCGCTTCGCCGGTATCGATGCTGACCACTCGGCCACTGGCAATGCTGCTGGACACAACGCTGCCGTGCAGCAGGCCATCCTCGGGATATTCGCCGGCGTAGCGCGCTTCGCCGGTAACCTTGGCCTTGCCGTCGACGCGGTCGACTGGCTTGCCGATGGGGGAAAAGAGCGTATTCATCAGGCGACACCTCCGGTAGCGGCGTCGCTCAGGGCGCGAATGATCGCCCGACGTGCCAGTTTGACCTTGAATGCGTTGTGCTCCAGCGGCTGGGCATCGGCCAGCATGGCATCGGCGGCCTCGGCGAAGTGCTCGCGGGTCGCGGGCTTGCCAATCAGCAGCCGCTCGACCGCCTTGTCGCGCCAGGGCTTGTGGGCCACCCCGCCAAGCGCAATGCGAGCGTCACGCACTACACCGCCGTCCAGTTCCAGCGCTGCCGCAACCGACACCAGAGCAAAAGCGTAGGACGCACGATCGCGAATCTTCAGATAGTTGCTGTGGCTGGCAAAACCCGCCGCAGGCAGTTCAATGCCCGTGATGAGTTCGTCGTCGGCCAGCAAATTGTCGCGTTCAGGTGTATCGCCGGGCAGCCTGTGGAAATCGGCGAACTCGATGCTGCGCCGGCCTCCTCGGCCTTCGACGTGCACCACGGCTTCCAGCGCCGCGAGCGCCACGCACATGTCGGACGGATGAGTGGCGACACATTGATCACTGGCGCCGAGGATCGCATGGATTCGGTTCACACCTTCCCGCGCCGGGCAGCCCGTACCGGGCTCGCGTTTGTTGCACGGCACCTTCGAGTCGTAGAAGTAGTAGCAGCGGGTGCGTTGCAGCAGATTGCCGCCAGTGCTGGCCATGTTGCGCAGCTGTGGGGAAGCGCCAGCCAGCAGTGCCTGGCTGAGCAAGGGGTAACGCTGTTCAATCAGCGGATGCCAGGCCAGGTCCGCGTTGCTGACCAGCGCGCCGATCATCAGGCCGCCATTGGCGGTTTCAGTGATGTCCTTGAGCGGCAGACCGGTGATGTCGATCAGATGTTCAGGTCGGGCCACGTTTTCCTTCATCAGGTCCAGCAGGTTGGTGCCGCCGGCGATGAAGCGCGTGGCAGGTCCGGACAAGTGAATCGCGGCCGCCACGTCCGCCGGTTTGCTGTAGGCGAAGGGATTCATGGGGTCACCTCCGTCTTGCGCGCGGCATCGTGGAATTGCGGCAACGCCTCTTCGACGGCCGCCAGAATGTTGCTGTAGGCACCGCAGCGGCACAGATTACCGCTCATCAGTTCCTGAATCTCGGCGCGGCTGTTGGCGCGGCCTTCGTTGGCCAGGCCAACAGCCGAGCAGATCTGCCCCGGCGTGCAGTAGCCGCACTGGAAGGCATCGTGCTTGATGAACGCCTGCTGCATCGGGTGCAACTGGTCGCCGTCAGCCAGGCCTTCGATGGTGGTCACTTCAGCGCCGTCGCACATGATCGCCAGGGTCAGACAGGCATTGATGCGCTTGCCGTCGCGCAGTACGGTACAGGCGCCGCACTGGCCGTGGTCGCAGCCTTTCTTGGTGCCGACCAGGTCCAGACGGTCGCGCAACAGGTCGAGCAGTGTGGTCCAGGGCTGGACGGTGATTTGGCGTGGCTGCCCGTTGAGGGTCAGCGAAATCGCATGGCCTGCGAGATCCTTCGGGTTCTGGGTCGTTGCACTCATGGAAACCTCACGGTAGGTACTCATCCAGCGCATTCATATGCGTCTTGGGGGTACGACTTCCCGGGGTTTCCATCGTTCAGGGTTTATGGATGAGCGCGAGGCCGATCGCGCAAGCCATCGCGGAAAGCTGCTGGTATGATGCGCGGCTTTTTCCGACCCGCAAAACCCGGCGGGCTGCCCCGGCAGTCTGTGCTTTGCTGTTGGAGTCGTATCATTCACGACGCAGGGCGCGTCACGGAGAGCCAGACATGCTGGAAAGGCTGTTTCAACTCAAGGCACATAACACCAATGTGAGGACCGAGATACTCGCGGGCGTCACGACCTTCCTGGCCATGGCGTACATCCTGTTCGTCAACCCGAGCATTCTCGGCGAGACCGGCATGGACAAAGGCGCGCTGTTCGTCGCCACCTGTCTGGCCGCCGCCATCGGCTCGACCGTCATGGGCCTGATCGCCAACTACCCGATCGCCCTGGCGCCCGGCATGGGCCTCAACGCCTTCTTTACCTACACCGTGGTCCTGCATATGGGCCACACCTGGCAAGTGGCGCTGGGCGCGGTGTTCATCTCGGCGGTGATGTTCTTCATCCTGTCGATCTTCCGTATCCGCGAGTGGATCATCAACAGCATTCCGCTGCCGCTGCGCTCGGCCATCGCGGCCGGTATCGGCCTGTTCCTGGCGCTGATCGCGCTGCACAACGCCGGCATCGTGGTCAGCAATCCCGCAACCATGATCGGCCTGGGCGACCTCAAGCAGCCGGCGCCGGTGCTGGCAACGCTGGGTTTCTTCCTGATCGTGGCGCTGGACAAGCTCAAAGTGCGCGGCGCGGTGCTGATCGGCATTCTGGCCGTCACTATCGTCTCCATCGTGCTGGGCTTCACGCCATTCGGCGGCGTGGTGTCGATGCCGCCGTCACTGGCGCCGACTTTCCTGCAACTGGACATCATGGGCGCGCTGGACGTCGGTCTGGTCAGCATCATCTTCGCCTTCCTGTTCGTCGACATCTTCGACAACTCCGGCACTCTGATCGGTGTCGCCAAGCGCGCCGGCCTGATGGGCCCGGACGGTCACATGCCGAAAATGGGCCGCGCGCTGATCGCCGACAGTACCGCGGCGATGGCCGGCTCGCTGCTGGGCACCTCGACCACCACCAGCTACATCGAATCGGCGGCGGGCGTCAGCGCCGGCGGCCGCACTGGCCTGACTGCCATCGTGGTCGCGATCCTGTTCCTGCTGGCGCTGTTCTTCGCGCCGCTGGCCGGCAGCGTGCCAGCCTTCGCCACCGCCCCTGCCCTGTTGTTCGTGGCGGTGCTGATGGCCTCGGGCATGGCCGAAATCGACTGGGACGACATCACGGTCGCCGCGCCGGTCGTCATTACCGCCCTGGCGATGCCGTTCACCTATTCCATCGCCAATGGCATCGCCTTCGGCTTCATTTCCTGGACCGCGATCAAACTGCTGTCGGGTCGTGGCCGTGAGCTGAATGCGGCGCTGGTCATCCTTTCCATCCTGTTCGTCATCAAGCTGGGCTGGTTCAACGCATGAGTGTTCCCTTCGATCCCGCGAGCTACGACCGTCAGCTCGAAGAGAAAGCCGAACGCCTGCGTGAGCTGCTGGCGCCGTTCGATGCGCCGCAGCCGCAGGTATTCGACTCGCCGCGCGAGCATTACCGCCTGCGGGCCGAATTCCGCCTGTGGCGCGAGGATCAGAAGCGCCACTACGCGATGTTCAATCCCGGCGACAAGCGCACGCCGATTCTGCTCGACAGCCTGCCGATCGCCAGCGAGCGCATCAATGCCTTGATGCCGGTGCTGCGCGATCGCTGGGAAGCCAGCCCGGCGCTGAACCACAAGCTGTTTCAGGTCGATTTCCTGACCACCCTGGCCGGCGACGCGATGATCACCCTGTGTTATCACCGCCCGCTGGACGAGGCCTGGCAGGCGGAAGCCGAACAACTGGCCGCCGATCTGGACGTCAGCGTGATCGGTCGTTCGAAAGGCCAGCGTCTGGTAGTCGGACGTGACTACGTGACGGAAGAACTGGAAGTGGCCGGGCGCACCTTCAGCTATCGCCAGCCGGAAGGCGCGTTCACCCAGCCCAACGGCACGGTGAACGCCAAGATGCTCAACTGGGCGTTCGAAGCACTGGGCGAGCGCAGCGACGACCTGCTAGAGCTGTACTGCGGCAACGGCAACTTCACCCTGCCGCTGGCGACCCGCGTGCGCAAGGTGCTGGCGACCGAGATCAGCAAGACCTCGGTGTACGCGGCGTTAAGCAATCTCGAAGACAACGCTGTGGATAACGTCACGCTGGTGCGCTTGTCGGCCGAAGAACTGACCCAGGCGCTCAACGACGTGCGTCCATTCCGCCGTCTACAGGGCGTGGACCTCAAGAGCTACGACTTCGGCAGCGTCTTCGTCGACCCGCCCCGCGCCGGCATGGACCCTGACACGTGCGAACTGACCCGCCGCTTCGATCGTATCCTTTATATCTCCTGCAATCCGGAAACCCTGGCCGCCAACATCGCGCAACTACACGACACCCATCGCATCGAGCGCTGCGCGCTGTTCGATCAGTTTCCGTATACCCACCATATGGAATCCGGGGTGTTGCTGGCTCGGCGGTGAGCGATCAGGCGCATATTGAACATGTGGGAGGGAGCGAAGCTCGCGACGGCTATGTCGCGAGCTTCGCTCCCTCCCACATGAACCGCCTGACGCGCAGGGGTTGAACTAAATGATTAGGTCGCTATCGATGGTTTGGGGGTATAAAGCGTTACTCGATATTGCCGCCGCTTCGATGGGATGTTCTCTTGAGCTCTGAATCTTCCGCTTCGTCGTCCTCTTTCAAACTGTCCAGCCAGCCGGGTTTTCTGAGCTTCATTCTGGCGCGCTTGTTGGCGGTGTTCGCCATGCAGATCCAGGCAGTCGTGGTCGCCTGGCAGGTCTACGACATGACCCGCGAGCCGATGGCGCTCGCCTACGTCGGTCTGGCCCAGTTCATCCCCATGTTGCTGCTGTTGATGCCAGCCGGCGATCTCATCGACCGTTATGACCGCAAGCTGATCCTGCGCCTGAGCTGGAGTGTGCAGGCGTTGTGCGGCCTGATTCTGCTGGCGTTCTCGGCGCTGGATCTGCAGGACGTGCGTCTGATCTACGCCGCGCTGGTGCTGTACGGCGGCGCCCGCGCCTTCACCGGCCCGGCGCTACAAAGCCTGCTGCCGCAAATCGTCCCCCGTGAAAAGCTCGCCTCGGCCATCGCCACCAACAGCGTGATCATGCGCTGCTCCACGGTGGCCGGCCCGTTGATCGGCGGCGGTCTCTATGCGCTGGGAGGCGCGGAGCTGACCTATTCGACCTGCGTCGCCGCGTTCGTCAGCGGCATCCTGCTGCTGGGCCGGGTGCCGACGCCGTTTGCTGGCAAACCGGTCGACCTGAGCGACGGCGCCTGGACGCGCTTCACCGCTGGCATCGCCTTCATTCGCTCGCGGCCGATCATCCTCGGCACGATTTCTCTGGATCTGTTCGCGGTCCTGCTGGGTGGCGTGGTCGCCCTGTTGCCGATCTACGCTCATGAAGTGCTGCACCTCGGCCCGCAAGGCCTGGGCGCGTTACGCGCATCGATGAGTCTTGGCGAATTGGCAGTCGGTGTGTATCTGAGCATGCGCCCGCTGGATCGCAACGTCGGCATGACCATGTTCATAGCGGTCGGCGTGTTTGGCGTCGCCAACCTGGTGTTCGCGCTGTCCACGCTGTTCTGGCTGTCGTGTCTGGCGCTGTTGATCGCGGGCGCGGCGGATATGGTCAGCGTCTACATACGTTCGGCGCTGGTGCAGTTCTCGACCCCGGACAATATGCGTGGGCGGGTCAACGCGGTGAACATGCTGTTCATCGGTTCTTCCAACGAACTGGGCGAATTCCGTGCCGGCACCACCGCTTCGCTGATGGGGCCGATCAACGCGGCGATTCTGGGCGGCGTCTGTACGCTGGGCGTGGTCGGGGCCTGGATGACGGGGTTCAAAACTTTGCGCCGGGTGGACCGTTTTGCCGACGCGGCGCCTGCCGAGACGGCCAGCCCGGAAAAGCGTCCGGACTGATCGTTCGACACGGCCCCTTTAAAGCGCGCGAACCTGCCCGGCCGCCAGCGGGCGCGC
The DNA here is from genome assembly GCF_036706555.1 of Pseudomonas sp. JDS28PS106. NCBI lineage: Bacteria > Pseudomonadati > Pseudomonadota > Gammaproteobacteria > Pseudomonadales > Pseudomonadaceae > Pseudomonas > Pseudomonas sp. JDS28PS106. The sequence continues at coordinate 314,098 of NZ_JBAJGT010000005.1, forward strand.
GCCCTCCCCGATTCCGTTTTCCAGCGGCGCGCCGAACTCGTCGAGGCTGATCTGGAACCGGTCGCCCGGCCTTGTCGTGACGCCATCGGCAAACGACAGGGTCGCGGTGCCGAAGTAGTGAATGTGCACGTCACCCGGATTCAGAAACTGGGTGTACTTGAAGTGGTGATATTCCAGATTCTCCAGGCTGTGGCACATGTTGTCCTCGCCGCTCAAAAATTCCTTTTCCCAGAGAACCTGACCGTCGCGCAGCACGCGGCTGGTGCCGGACAGATGCCGAGGCAACGCGCCGACCCGTAGTTCAGGGCCATATGCGCAGAAACGCAGCTTAGAGTGGGCGAGATACAGGTAGTTGCGCCGCTCCATGACGTGGTCCGAGAACTCGTTGCCCAGCGCGTAGCCCAGTCGCCAAGGCTGCCCGTCGTGGCCGATGATATAAAGCCCGGTCAGTTCCGGTTCCTCCCCGGCATCTTCGGCGAAGGACGGCACGGGAAAGTCTGCGCCGGGACGTACCACGCAGCGGCCATCGCCTTTGTAGAACCATTCCGGCTGGGCGCCGACCTGCCCGGACGCGGGCTTGCCGCCTTCGAGCCCCCACTTGAAGATGCGCATGGTGTCGGTCATGGCCGCTTCGGCCTGATGCTCCTGCTGATGCATCTTGTCACGCGCTGACGCACTGCCGAGGTGGGTCAGGCCCGTGCCGCTGATCAGACAATGGGCCGGATCTTCATGGTCCAGTGGCGGCAGCACCCGACGATTGTCCAGCAAATGCCGGTAGTCAGGACCCAACACGACGCCACGGTCATGCACTTCCTGCTCAAGGCTGCGTCCGGCAGCGGTGGCCGCCAGCGCCAGCTCGCGGGTGGTCACAACGTTCTGTACGACATCGATACGATCGCCGTTAACGACGCCGACCTGGCGCTGTCCCGCATCGTTTTCAAACTGAATCAAGCGCATTGTCTATCTCCGATCATTCCGGGAAGCGCCGCCGCAAGAGCTGCGGCGCATGGGTCGCGACCCTCATTCGATGATGTTGAACTCGCTCAGGTAGTCGTCGGAGATCTCAAGGCCAAGCCCCGGCTTGTCATCCTCCAGCTGGATATAACCGTTGACCGGCTGCGGCTCGCCCTTGAACACATAGTAGAACAGCTCGTTGCCGACCTCGACGTCGAAGACCGGGAAGAACTCGGCCATCGGCGAGGCCGTGGTGGACATGGTCAGGTGATAGTTGTGCATTTGTCCGGCATGGGGAATGACCGGCACCGACCAGGCTTCGGCCATGGCGTTGATCTTGCGGGCGGCGGTAATGCCGCCGACGCGGTTGGTATCGTACTGAATGACGTCGACCGCGCGGCGTTCGAGCAGGTCCTTGAAGCCGTAGGAGGTGAACTCGTGCTCGCCGCCGGAGATCGGCATGATGCCCATCTTTTTCAGCTCGACGTAACCTTCGATGTCGTCGGCGATCACCGGCTCCTCCAGCCAGCGTGGTTCGAATTCAGCGAGCCTGGGCAGCATGCGCCGGGCGTATTCGAGGGTCCAGCCCATGTAGCATTCGAGCATGATGTCGACGTCCGGACCGGCCAGCTCGCGCAGTGCGCGCACTTGTTCGATATTGCGGCGCATGCCCGCCGGACCGTCTTTCGGTCCATAGCCGAAGCGCATTTTCAGCGCCGTGAAGCCCTGGTTCAGATAGCCCTGGGCTTCTTCGAGGAACAGGTCCAGATTGTCGTTGGCATAGAGTTTGGAGGCGTAAGTCCAGATCTTCTCCTTGGTCCGCCCGCCGAGCAGTTTGAACACCGGCTTGTTCACCGCCTTGCCCATGATGTCCCAGACCGCGATATCGATGGCCGAAATGGCCGCCATGCCAATGCCTTTGCGCCCCCAGGCGTGGCTCTGGCGATACATCTTCTGCCAGATGTATTCGTTGTCGAAAGGGTCTTCACCGATGGCGATGGGAGCCAGGTAGGTGTCGATGATCTCCTTGGCGACACGCGGCGCCAGCGCGCAGTTGCCGATGCCGACGATCCCTGAATCGGTTTCCACTTCGACCACCAGCCAGCCGTGAAACCGGAACGAACCCATGGCATCGCCACGTTCGAACAGGATATCGCTGGCGTTGGTGCAGAAGTGAGCCTGAGGCGGGACGACCTTGCCTTTCCACTCGAATACTCGGGTACGAATCGCTTTGATTTTCATAGGGACAGTTCCTTGGCACTGCCTGCGGGAGCAGGACGGCTTCTTGTAGTTGTGGGTCGATGCCGGTGATCACCTGCGCTTCGATGACTCGAATTTAGCCAGCGGGGTTGGCGGGCCGCTAATCACTTATGCGTATCCAGTGATAGCCGCAGGTGATCGGTTTTGCGCAATAGCTGGAATCCGGGTTATCGCCAGCAAGACGGATCGCCAGCAAGCTGGCTCCTACGTATGGAGTCGTGGGAGCCAGCTTGCTGGCGATGAGGCTTAACCTCGGCCCATACGACAGGCAATCCCGAACGCCTGGCGAATGGCGCCGACGTTGGCCTTGCCCTGCCCGGCGATATCGAATGCGGTGCCGTGGGCCGGGGTGGTGATCGGGATCGGAAGCCCGCCCTGGACGGTCACGCCACGGGAGAAGCCCATCAGCTTGATCGCGATCTGGCCCTGGTCGTGGTACATGGTGACGACCGCATCGAATGCGCTGGCATCGCCCTGCACTTTGAGAAAAATCGTATCGCCCGGATACGGCCCTTCGGCGGCGATTCCTCGCGCCTGCGCGGTCTTGACTGCCGGGCCGATGATGTCCAGTTCCTCCCGGCCGAACGAGCCGTTATCGCCGTTGTGCGGGTTCAGGCCGCAAACGCCGATGCGTGGACGCTGCAGGCCGTTGCGCTTGAGCGCGGTATCGATCAGCTCGATGGCCTGCACGACCCGGTCGTGGGTGATCATGGCCGGCACTTCCGACAAGGCGACGTGAGAGGTCACCCGCGAGGTCCACAGATTGTCCATGACGTTGAATTCGCAGAACGGCCCGTCGAAGCCCAGCAGCTCGGCGAACCAGTGCAGTTCGTCGTTATGGGCCATGCCGGCCATGTGCAGCGACGTCTTGTTCAGCGGGCCGAACAGCACGGCGTCGGTCCTGCCCGACGCGGTGGATTCCACAGCCAGCTTGAGCGTGTCCAGGCAGTAACGCCCGCCCTGTGCACTCGCCTGACTGCGCGCGAAGTCGCCGCTGGTCTCACCGCGATAGTCGTAGAACAGCGGGACGTCATCGCTGAACGCCAGCTCGTCGAGCGAACTCACTGGACGATAAGGAAATTCCAGGCCGGCGATGTCCATGCCACGCCGCATCTCACCCTCGTCGGCAATCAGGATCACGTTCGCCTGACTGCGCACTTGCGGGTCGCCCAGCAGACGAGCGATCAGTTCGGGGCCGATACCGGCCGGGTCGCCCAGCACCATTGCGATTCGGGTCTTGCTCATGCTCGATTCCTCATGTGTTCAGGCCACGTCTGTTCGGTGGCTGGAGAGTGGCAGCGGTAGATACGGCGTGCGTTGTTGTAGAACAGGCGCTCCTGATCCGCGCTCGGCAGATCCCGGACGATGCGTTTGAAGCCGCTGTAGATGTCGTCGAAAGTGCCGCACAGGCTGTCGACGGGAAAGTTGCTGGCGAACATGGCTCGCTCGGTGCCGAACATGGCGATGATCTCGCGCACGATCCAAGCGTTGTCCTCGGCTCGCCACGCCTTGCCGGGCTGACCCAGGCCGGAGATTTTCACGACCGCGTTGGGCTGCTCGGCGAAGCGCGCCATGGCCGCGTGCCAACCGGCCAGGCCTTTCTCGCTGCGGTCGGACGGCAGCCCCGCATGATTGAGAATCAAAGTGGTGTCAGGGAAGTCGCGGGCCAGCCGGCCGGCTTCGTCAAGGTTCCACCAAGGCGTTTGCAGGTCGAAATGAAGACCCAGCGACAGCAGCGCGGTATAGCCGCGGCGCCAGCGGTCGTCACTCATCAGGCTGCGCTGTTCGCCCACCCGGTCCGGAGCGTCAGGGCCGCCGGGCTTGTGCCGCACGCTGCGCACCGAAGGAAAAGCCGCCTGCTCGGCCAGCACCGCTTCGGCGTCGGGGTGGTCCAGCCAGGCTTGGGCGACGATGGCATTGGGTACGCCATAGCGCGCCGCCAGTTGTTCGACGAAGCGGGTTTCGCCAACCGGATCGGCCGGGTCCCATTCGGTTTCGACATAGACGGTCTGCACCACCTGATGCCGGCCGGCATCGGCGAAATACTCCGGCGGCAAGTAACGACGTTTGATGGCCGAGTAATCGCCGTAGCGAAACGGAATGTTCGCCTCCGGCGCCAGCCAAGGGTGGTAGTTGCTGTGCGGGTCCCAGAAATGATGGTGGGCATCCACGATGGGGCCATTCCAGAGTTCAGACATCGCTCACCTCGCGCTTGCCATCCAGGCTGATGAACAGTGTGGCCATGACGAACAGCGCGGCGCATACCGCGAAGAACGCCAGCACCGCGCCGAAGCCGCCGGAGAATTGCAGGATCACGCCGACCAGGATCGGCACGAAAATGCCGCCGACGCTGCCTGCCAGGTTCATGACCCCGCCGATCAGGCCGACCCGTGCCGGCGCGGCGAGCAATGCCGGGAAGCTCCAGTACAGGCTGCCCCACATCAGAAAGAATGCGGTCATCGCCAGCAGGCCCACCGCGCCGAACGGATTGCTCAGGGTCGGCAGCAGCAACAGCGCGGTCAGGGCCACCAGGCCGGAAAACGTCAGCAGCCCCTTGACCGCAAGGCCTCGCCGCACGCCTCTGCGGATCAAGCCGTCGCACAGAAAGCCGCCGGCCAGCGAACCGAGCGCACCGCAGATAAAGATCGCGAACGTCGCCGCGCCGATTCCCTTGATATCGAAGCCCCGCGCCTGGGCGAGATAGCTCGGCCCCCAGGTCAACAGACCGAAATACACCATCGCCCAGCTGGAACGGCCGATCAGCAACCCGGCCAACGAGCGTCCGGCGATACCCAAGCCCTTGACCGGCGCCCGCGAGGCTTCGGCGGCAGGCGTTTCCCGGCCGGCGTTGATCCGGGCCAGTTCCTGGGCATTGACTTGCGGATGAGTGGACGGATCGTCGCGCAGGTAGCGCCAGGCGATCCAGGCCAGTGCCAGGGTCACGATCCCGGCGATCACGAAGGCCAGGCGCCAGGAATCCAGAACCGCGATCAGGTAAGCGATGATCAGCCCGCCCAATGCCACGCCGAGCGGGCTGCCGCTGTCCATCATCACCGCGCCGCGACTGCGCTCGCTGGGCGCCAGCCACAGGGAAATCAGCTTGCCGCCGGACGGAAACAACGGCGCCTCGGCGGCGCCCAGCGCAACGCGGGCGAACAGCATCGATGCGCCGCCCGTGGCAAGCCCCGCCAAAACCTGAAACGTGCCCCACAACACGGTCGACCAGGTGATGACCCGGCGCGGGCCGAAGCGATCGATCAGCCAGCCGCCAGGCACCTGCAACAGCGCGTAGGCCCAGAAAAAACTGCTGAGAATCAAACCCTGCATGCTTGGCGACAAGGAAAACTCCCTGGCGATCGTCGGCATGGCGATGGACAGCGATACGCGGTCGATCAGGTTGACCATGGTCAGCAGAAAGATGATCGCGAAAATCCGCCAGCGAACCGAGCTGGCGCGGGTGGTGGCCGTGCTGGTCGCGGAATCGAATGCACGGGCGTCCGCACTTGCCGCGGACAAGTGCGCGTCGGCGCTGTGACGAGCCATGGGGCTTACCTCTTTGTTGTTCTTGTTGGTATGTCTTGCCGGGCTCACTATCGGAGCCGTATCGATAACCGTCTAATCAAACCTGGAAATACACCGATAACACCAGGCTATAGGTGCGCGCGGGATCGGCTATGGCAGCCCGAGCATGCCTGCGATCCTGAGCTATAACCATGGGTTATCGGTGTATGTATTGTTTTGAGTAGACGCGGGCGGTTCCGCTTCGCACACTCGCTTCCAGGGTTCGTCCCGGCAATCCCGACGGACCGCAGTCTTCATAACAAATACAAGAAAAAGAGGATTCACCATGCGAAAAGCATCCTTTCGAGGCGCTTCACGTCTGCTGCTCGGCTGTACCCTCCTCTGCGCCAGCGCCCTTCCCCTTGTGGCCCATGCCTGGCAGCCGGAAAAGAACGTCGAGATTGTGGTCGCGGGAGGACCGGGTGGTGGCACCGACCAGCTGGGTCGGCTCATCCAGTCGATCATCACCACGCACAAGCTGCTCGATGTAAACACCATCGTGCTCAACAAGGGCGGCGGCAACGGTGCCGAGGCGTTTCTGGACATGAAAATGTCGAAGGGTGACGCCGACAAGCTCGTGATCGGCACCAACAACATCTACCTGCTGCCGCTGGTGTCGAAGCTGGGCTACAAATGGCAGGAGCTGACGCCTGTTGCCGCGCTGGCGCAGGACGACTTCATTCTCTGGACCTACAAGGACGCGCCCTGGGCAGACGCCAAGGGGCTTTACGACACAGTGAAGGCCGACGGCTCGAAATTGCGCATGGGCGGCAGCCAGTCCAAGGACGTCGACCAGACGCTCACACTGCTGCTGAACAAGACCACCGGCAGCAAGCTGGTGTACATCCCCTTCAAAAGCGGCAGCGAAGCGGCGACCCAGCTGGCCGGCAAACACATCGCCGCCAACGTCAACAATCCTAGCGAGAGCATCAGCCAGTGGCGCGGCAATCAGGTGCGTCCGCTGTGCGTGTTCAGCAAGGAGCGCATGCGCTACACCGACAAGGTCGCCGGCGATCAGGCCTGGGCCGACGTTCCGACCTGCCACGAGCAGGGTCTGGGCGTGGACGAATACCGCTTCCCGCGCACGGTATTCATGCCCGGCGATGTCAGCGCCGAGCAACGTGCGTTCTACGTCGAGCTGATGCGCAAGGTGACCGAGGCGCCGGAGTTCAAGGCCTACGTGGCGCAGAATGCACTGGTACCGACCTTTCTGCAGGGCGAGCAGTTGACCGCCTACATCGAACAGGACACCGCGCGGGTAACGCCTGTGTTCCAGGAAGCCGGCTGGCTGCAAAAGTGATCCACCCCGCTGTCGCGCTCTGGCCACGACCCAAAGCGTCGCGTCCGGAGGCGGCAGCTTCATGCAGGAGGTGATCCATGTCTCATTCTTCATCCTCGTCCCTGGTCGGCACCCGCTGGATGGAACTCGGCCTTGCGCTCTTCACGTTCCTGATCGGCGCCGTGGTCATGTACGGCAGTCTGGAACAGGGCATCGGCTGGGGCGATGCCGGCCCGGAACCGGGTTATTTCCCCTTCTACATCGGCTTGCTGCTGGCCTGCGCCAGCCTGGGCAATATTGTGCTGACGATCATCCGCTGGCAGGCCTTGAGCGTCGCTTTCGTCAGCAGGCAGGCGTTCGTTCAGGTGCTGTCGGTGTTCATCCCCATCGCCCTGTTCGTCGCGGCAATGCCCTTCACTGGCATCTATCTGGCATCGGCGGCGTTCATCGGCTGGTTCATGTGGCGCGACCGGTTGCGCGCCAGGCCCTACGGCAAGCTGGTGATCTGCGGCGTGTCGGGCGGTGCGGTGCTCGCCAGTTATCTGATCTTCGCGTTGTGGTTCAAGGTGCCGCTGGACGCCGGTCCCGTAGGTGACTGGCTGGCGATGGCCGGGAGGTCACTGCAATGAGCGAATTCGATTCCTTGATGCAGGGCATGAACCTGATCATGACGCCCGGCCATATCGGCCTCATGGTGGTTGGCGTGCTGCTGGGCATTCTGGTCGGCGTCTTGCCCGGTCTGGGCGCGCCGAACGGCGTGGCGCTGCTATTGCCGCTGACGTTCACCATGTCGCCGGTCTCGGCAATTATCCTGTTGTCGTGCATGTACTGGGGGGCGCTGTTCGGCGGGTCGATCACCTCGATCCTGTTCAACATCCCGGGCGAGCCTTCTTCCGTGGCGACGACCTTCGACGGCTACCCCATGGCCCGCGAGGGCCGTGCCGCCGAAGCCTTGACCGCCGCTTTCAGCTCGGCGCTGATCGGCGCGCTCGCCGGCGTCCTGCTGCTGACCTTTCTGTCGACCCGCATCGCCGAGTTCGCCATGTCGTTCAGCTCGCCGGAGTTCTTCGCGGTATACCTGCTGGCGTTCTGCACTTTCATCGGCATGAGCAAGAATCCGCCGCTCAAGACACTGGCCGCCATGCTCATCGGTTTCGCCATGGCCGCGGTCGGCATGGATACGGTATCGGGCAACCTGCGCCTGACCTTCGACCAGCCGATCCTGATGACCGGCATCAGTTTCGAGGTCGCGGTTATTGGCTTGTTCGGCATCGGTGAGATCCTCTGCACGGTCGAGGAAGGCCTGGTGTTTCGCGGCGAGCACGCACGCATTTCGCCAATGACGGTGCTGCGCACCTGGGCCAGACTGCCCCGCTACTGGCTGACCATTCTGCGCAGCACACTGGTCGGCTGCTGGATGGGCATCACGCCCGGCGGGCCGACTGCCGCATCCTTCATGAGCTACAGCCTGGCGCGGCGTTTCTCGCGCAACCGTGACAAGTTCGGCAAAGGCGAAGTAGAAGGCGTCATTGCCCCTGAAACCGCCGACCACGCGGCAGGCACCAGCGCCCTGCTGCCGATGCTGACCCTGGGCATTCCCGGTTCGGCGACAGCCGCCGTGATGCTGGGCGGCCTGATGATCTGGGGCCTGCACCCCGGCCCGACGCTGTTCGTCGAACAGCACGACTTCGTCTGGGGCCTGATCGCCAGCATGTATCTGGGCAACGTGGTGAGTCTGCTCGTGGTGCTGGCAACGGTGCCGCTGTTCGCTTCGATCCTGCGCATCCCGTTCTCGATCATCGCGCCGATCATCATCATGGTCTGCGCCATCGGCGCCTACTCGGTGCATAACTCGCTGTTCGACATCGTGCTGATGCTGGGTTTCGGCGCGCTGGGTTATCTGTTCAAAAAGCTCGGCTATCCGATTGCCCCGCTGGTGCTGGCCGCTGTACTGGGCGACAAGGCCGAAGACGCCTTCCGCCAGTCGATGCTGTTTTCGGATGGTTCCGTGGTGATCTTCTGGTCCAACCCGCTGGTCGGCAGCCTCACCACGGCGGCACTGCTGATGCTGTTCTGGCCCATGATCTCCGGCGCGATCCGCTCGTTGTTCAACGCCCGGAGCCGCACCTGCGACAAGCCCGACCCGGTGTCCTGATCGACAATGCTGGCAACGCCTGACATTTCTTGTCAGGCTCGCCGCATCTGTCCAAGGAGGCCGCATGATGACCCGAATTCCCGTCGCCAACGTTATCCACAGCCGGCTGCGTCTGCGGCAATTGCGGTTGATGCTGGCGCTACAGGAACTGGGGTCGCTGCGGCGTGCCGCCGATCACATCGGCATGACCCAGCCGGCGGCGACCAAAATGCTCCACGAGGCCGAGGACCTGCTGGGGGTCGAGCTGTTCGAGCGGCTGCCGCGCGGCATGCGCCCGACGCCCTTTGGCGAGACCGTGATCTACTACGCCCGCATGGTCTTCGCCGAACTGAGCGGCATGCGCGAGGAGCTGGTGGCGCTGGAGTCGGGCAATCTGGGGCGAGTCGCTGTCGGTGCAATCCCGGCGCTGGCCTCGGGCCTGCTGACCCGCACCATCGCTCATCTCAAGAACAGTCATCCGCGCCTGTCGATGAGCATTCAGGTCGACACCAGCGACGTACTGGTCCAGGCCCTGCTTCAGGATCAACTGGACATCGTGCTGGGCCGCATTCCCAGCGGTGCCCGCGCCGAAGAACTGATTTTCGACAGTCTGGGCGAAGAAGCCCTCTGCGTGATCGCCGGCGCGCAGCATCCCCTGGCGCAGGCCGACAGCCTGAACTGGGCGGAACTGCAGAACATGACCTGGGTACTGCAACAACACCCCAGCCCCATGCGCTCGATCATCAATCAGGTGTTCCATAACGCGCGGGTCGACATTCCGAGCAGCATCGTCGAAACCACCTCGATCATGACCCTGCTGTCGCTGGTTCAGCAGACCGACATGCTGGGCGTCACGCCCTTGTCGGTGGTGGAAGATTATCCCGGGCGCGAGCTGCTCGCAGTGCTGCCCATCGCCTTCGAAGCGCGGCTGCCGCCCTACGGCCTGATTACCCGGCGTCATCGTATCCAGTCCTCGGCCATGCAGGCGTTCATCAATTCCGTGAAGGCCGAACACGAAGCGGCGCGTTGACACGCCATCGACGACCTCTTCAAGCGAACTAATGCCGGGGCATGCCTCTCTACAGCTACACTTTTTGCACGATTCAAGAGAGGGATCCGACATGCTCTGGAAGAAAGGCCGTCGCAGTGACAACGTGGTCGATGCCCGCGGCGAAAGCAGCGGCGGTGGCGGCATGCGCATCGGCGGCAAGGGCCTGAGCCTGGGAGGCGTGGTCATTATCGTCGCTCTGGGGCTGTTGACCGGCCAGGACCCGATGCAGATCCTCGGACAACTGACCGGCCAGATGAGCCAGGATTCGGCTCAGGTCAGCCCGCAGACCCGTCAGGCGCCGCCGGCCAACGACCCGCAGGCCGACTTCGTACGCAGCGTCCTGGGCGATACCGAAGATACCTGGCGCGCGGTGTTTGCCCAGAACGGTCGTGAGTACAAGGACCCGAAGCTGGTGCTGTTCAGTGGCCAGGTGAATTCGGCCTGCGGCTTCGCGACCTCGGCCACCGGACCTTTCTATTGCCCCGCCGACCAGCAGGTGTATCTGGATTTCGACTTCTTCCGGGAAATGTCCCAGCGCTTCTCCGCCGCAGGGGATTTCGCCCAGGCGTACGTCATCGCACATGAAATTGGTCACCACGTGCAGACATTGATGGGCATTTCCGCCAAAGTACAAGCCGCGCGTCAGTCCGGCCAGCGCATGGAAGGCAACAACGGTCTGCTGGTCCGCCAGGAGTTGCAGGCCGATTGCCTGGCAGGCGTCTGGGCCTACAACGCGCAAAACCGTTTGAACTGGCTGGAGCCGGGTGACATCGAGGAGGCGCTGAACGCCGCCAACGCCATCGGTGATGATCGCTTGCAAGAGCAGAGCCGTGGCCGGGTGGTGCCGGATTCCTTCACCCACGGCACCTCCGCGCAGCGGGTGCGCTGGTTCAAGACCGGCTTTGAAAAGGGCCAGATAAGTTCATGCGACACGTTCGCCGCCAGGAGTCTCTGAATACATGATCAAACCGCTTGTAGCCTTGTTGTTGAGCGCTGCCCTGCTGAGCCCCGCGGCTCATGCCGAGGATCAAGCGGTTATTTCCATCAGCCCCGATCGCCTGGCCATCAACGGCAGCCAGGCGACGCTGGGGCTGAGTCAGGAATGGGTTCATCCCAAACCCCGCATCGAACGCGTGGTCATCATGCTCCATGGACGCCTGCGCAACGCACAGACGTATCTGCGCAGCATCGAACGGGCCGCCAACCAGTCCAAGGAGCGTAGCAAGACGCTGCTGATCGCTCCGCAGTTTTTGAACGAGCAGGATATCGTCGCCCATCACCTCTCCGATTCCATCCTGCGCTGGCACCACGATGACTGGATGGAAGGTGCCGCGGCGGTCGGCCCCAAACCGGTCAGCTCCTTTCTGGTGCTGGACCATATCCTCAAGCGTCTGAGCGATAGCAAGCTGTTTCCCAACCTGAAGGAAATCGTCATCGCCGGGCATTCCGGCGGCGCGCAGGTCGTGCAGCGCTACGCGATGATCGGCGGCAAGGAGGATGCCCTCTTGCACCGCGAAGGCGTGAAGTTGCGCTATGTGGTCGCCAACCCGTCGTCCTATGCGTATTTCGACGCACAGCGCCCGCTGCCGGTCTCCGCGCACAGCTGTCCCGGTTTCGATGGCTGGAAATACGGGCTGAAGAACATGCCGTTCTATTCAGGCAAGGAAACCGTTGCGGAGATTGAAAAGGCGTATGTGAAGCGCGATGTCACTTATCTGGTGGGCGAACTGGATACAGACCGCAACCATCCGGCGCTGGACAAATCCTGCGCGGCCGAAGCACAGGGCGAGTCGCGCCTGCAACGGGGGCAGAATTATTTCCAGTATCTGCAGAAACGCCATCCGGACGGGCTGAATCAGCGTCTGATCATCGTGCCCAAGGTCGGGCATAGCGGCGACGGCATCTTTACTTCGCCCGAGGGGCAGGCGGCGCTGTTTCAGCCGTTGTGATGGATTGAACGTCATCGCCAGCAAGCTGGCTCCTACAGATATTGTGTAGGAGCCAGCTTGCTGGCGATGCTGGCGATGCAGCCAAAGCAAATCTCTAGCCGATCATCCCGCGCAATGCGTGGCAATCCACCGCATGCCAGTCGGTCAGCTCCGGCCAAGGATTGTCCGGCAGGTTGACCAGCACGGTTTTCGCACCGGCCGCGCGGCCGCAATCCAGGTCGTGGCGGAAGTCGCCGACCATCACCATCTGCGACGGTTCTACTTCCCAGGCGCGGGCCAGTTTCAGCAAGCCGGCGGGATGTGGCTTGGGGGTGGCTTCGTCACGACCCAGCACATCCTGCACCGCGAAACAGCCCGCGAGGCCAATGGCTTCAAGGGTGATATGCGCCAGCTCCCGGGCATTGCGGGTCAGCACACCCAGCCGGTAACCCCGTGCCGCCAGTTCTCGAACCAGTTCCACGGCGCCATCGGCCGCTTTCGACCCCAGGGCCAGTTCACGCTCATGCTCCAGCAGCCACGCGTGCTTGGCGATGGACTCTTCGGCAGGCAGCGCGGCCAGGTGCCCGAGGATGTCCGCCTCCTGGGGAATATCGAGCGCGCGCTTGATCGCCGGGAAATCATGCACAGGGATGGTCAGGGTGCCATCCATGTCGAAGACCCAGTGGCGAATCCGGTCGAGGCTCATGCCCAATCCTTGCGGTGGCGAATCAGCCCTTCCTGGCTGACCGAAGCCACCAGTTGCCCGGCGCGGTTGAAGACGCTGCCACGGGAAAAACCCCTGGAATTGCCAGCCCACGGACTGTCCATCGCGTACAGCAGCCAGTCATCGGCACGCAGATCGTTGTGGAACCACAGCGAATGGTCGAGGCTGGCGACCTGCATGTCCCGCTGCCAGACCGTCTTGGCGTGGGGCAGCAGCGAGGTGGTCAGCAGGTTGAAATCCGACGCATAGGCGAGCATGTATTTGTGCAGCGCGGGCAGGTCAGGCAGCGTGCCGTCGGCGCGAAACCAGATGTATTTGACCGGGTCACCGGGCTTGGGATTGAAAGGGTCTTCAGCAGTGACCGGGCGGAACTGGATCGGCTTGGGGCACAGGAACTTGTCGCGCATCGCCTCGGGAATCAGGTGCGCGCGCTGAGTCAGCAACTCCAGCTCGGTCGGCAGGTCTTCAGGCCCGACGATGTCCGGCATCGAGCGCTGATGCTCGAAGCCCTCTTCGTCGTACTGAAACGACGCGCTGCAGGTGAAGATCGGTTTGCCCTTCTGCACCGCCGTGACGCGCCGGGTGCTGAAGCTGCCGCCATCGCGAACCCGGTCGACCAGGTAGACCACCGGCAGTCCGGCATCGCCCGGACGCAGAAAATAACCGTGCATGGAATGCACATGCCGGTCCTGTTCGACCGTCTGGCTGGCGGCCGACAGTGACTGGCCCAGAACCTGGCCGCCGAACAACTGGCGGAAACCCAGGTCCTGGCTCCGGCCACGAAACATGTTCTCTTCGATAGACTCCAGGGTCAGCAATTCGACCAGGTCATCCAATACTCGGCTCATTCGGGGTTCCTCGTACCGACCAGCCAGCAGGTCGGTGGTGCTCGATCAGGTTGGGCGCGGGGTCCGGCTCGGCCCCGCTTGGGCAGATGGAGATGATACAGAAGTCAGCGGGGGGAACTCACTCAGGGTTTGAGCGTAGTGAGCCATTCTTCACGACTGATCCGGTACAGCACATGAGGCTGGAGAGGATGGTCCTGTGGCAGGTTCGGATGATCGAAGTTGCCTGATTCATCGCGGCGCATGCCGATGGCCTGCATGACCTTCTGCGAAGGCTCATTGCTGGACGCGGTGAAGGACACTATTTCATCCAGTCCCAGGCGCTCGAAGCCGCAGCCCAGCACGGTCCAGGCCGCTTCGCTGGCGAAACCCAGCCCCCAGTGCTCACGCGCCAGACGCCAGCCGATTTCGACTGCAGGCGTGAAATGCGCATCGAAACCCACCACCCCCAGGCCAGTGAAACCGATGAAGTCCCCAGTGTCCTTGCGTTCGAGCGCCCACAGCCCGAAGCCAAGTTCAGCGAAATGCCCGCGCATCCGCCCGATCATGGCCGCGCTTTCGAGCCGGCTCAAGGGCTCGGGAAAGTAGCGCATGACCTGCGGGTCCGCGCACAGGGCGGCAAAAGCCGGCAAGTCGTCGTCTCGCCATTGGCGCATCTTCAATCGCGCGCTGTCGAGCTTGAGTATCGGCTCCATCGATTCTCCCCTGTTAGCCTGCTTGAAAAGTGCGCCAGTGTAGTCGTTGGACCTGTCGGTTCGCTGTGCGCCGACCGACAATGCTGGCACTATCGGCCTTCGACCTCCGATCGGACGCAAAATGTCCCTGCCGCTCATCTACCACGACGATTACAGCCCCGAATTTCCAGCGGACCATCGATTTCCGATGGACAAGTTCCGCCTGCTGCGCGACCACCTGGTGGAAAGCGGCCTGGCCCGCGACGCGCAATTGCTGCGACCTGAGTTGTGCACTTCGGAGATCCTCGCCCTCGCCCATGATCCGGCCTATATCGAGCGTTACCTGAGCGGCGACCTGTCCCGGGAGGACCAGCGTCGCCTCGGCCTGCCCTGGAGCGAGGATCTGGCGCGGCGCACCATTCGCGCGGTGGGGGGTTCGTTGCTGACCGCAGAGAAAGCGCTGGAACACGGGTTGGGCTGTCATCTGGCGGGTGGCACCCATCACGCGCATTACGACTATCCGGCAGGCTTCTGCATCTTCAACGATCTGGCGGTCATCAGCCGCTTTCTGCTGGCCAGCGGCCGCGTGGACAAGGTTCTGATCTTCGATTGCGACGTGCATCAGGGCGATGGCACCGCGCGAATCCTGGCCGACACCGAGGAAGCGGTGACCGTTTCGCTGCACTGCGAAAAGAACTTTCCGGCGCGCAAGGCCCAAAGCGATTGGGACATCCCGCTGCCCATGGGCATGGGCGACCTCGAATACCTGCACGTGGTCGATGATGTGCTCAACTACCTGCTGCCTTTTCATAAACCGGATCTGGTGCTGTACGACGCCGGCGTCGATGTGCACAAGGACGACGCACTCGGTTACCTGAAGCTGACCGATCAGGGTCTGGCGGCGCGAGACGAAGCGGTCTTGCGACATTGTCTGGGCCGTGACATTCCGGTGATGGGCGTGATCGGCGGTGGTTACAGCAAGGACCGCCAGGCGCTGGCGCGTCGTCATGGCATCCTGCACCACACCGCGCACAAAGTCTGGAACGACCTCGGGCTCTGAGCGACAAAGCAGCGGGCGAAAGTCGGGTAGAATGCGCAACCCCTCGCTGCCACCGATATTCAGTTCATGACCGACCTCACTCCGCCCTCGTCTTCATCCGTCGCCATCATCGGAGGTGGTCCGGCGGGGCTGATGGCGGCCGAAGTGTTGAGTCAGGCCGGAATCAAGGTAGAGCTGTTCGACGCCATGCCTTCGGTTGGCCGCAAGTTCCTGCTGGCGGGCGTCGGCGGGATGAACATTACCCATTCAGAGCCGTATCCGGCATTCCTGTCGCGCTATGCCGAGCGAGCGCCTGAAATCGCCCCCTTGCTGCGGGATTTCGATGCCGCTGCGCTGTGCGAGTGGATTCATGGGCTGGGGATCGAGACCTTTGTCGGCAGCTCGGGCCGGGTTTTTCCCACCGACATGAAAGCCGCGCCGTTACTGCGCGCCTGGCTCAAGCGGTTGCGCGAGGGCGGCGTGACGATTCATACCCGTCACCGCTGGCTGGGCTGGGACGCTTCCGGAAGTCTGCGCATCGCTCATCCGCAAGGCGAGCTGTCGATTCGGCCAGCAGCGACCTTGCTGGCCCTGGGCGGCGCCAGTTGGGCACGGCTGGGTTCGGACGGCGCCTGGTTGCCGGTCCTGAATCAGCGCGGCATCGAAACCCGCGTGCTGCAACCCGCCAACTGCGGTTTCGAGGTGGCGGCCTGGAGCGACCTGCTGCGCAGCAAGTTTGCCGGCGCGCCGCTCAAGAACATCGCCATGGCCGTTGAGGATCAGCCGCCACGGCTCGGCGAATGCGTGCTTACCGAAAACGGTGTCGAGGGCAGTCTGGTGTATGCGCTTTCAGCGCGCATACGCGAGCGCATCAACCTGCAAGGATCGGCGACGGTGTGGATCGACCTGTTGCCGGGCCGTAACCTGGACGACGTGCAACGGGCGTTGAGCAAACCCCGTGGCTCTCGCTCCATGTCCAGGCATTTGCAGGGTCAGTTGGGGCTTGATGGCGTCAAGGCTGCGTTGCTGCGCGAACTGGCGGACCGCGAAGCCTTCGACGATCCGGCCCGCCTGGCGCGCTGCATCAAGGCGCTGCCCCTTACTTTGATCAAGCCCCGCCCCATCGACGAGGCCATCAGCACCGCGGGCGGCGTAGCCTTCGAGGCGATGGACGAGCGTCTGATGCTCAGGCAATTGCCTGGTGTGTTCTGCGCCGGCGAAATGCTCGACTGGGAAGCCCCGACCGGCGGTTACCTGCTCACCGCCTGCTTCGCCAGCGGCCGCGCGGCGGCGTTGGGGATGATCGAGTGGTTGCGCAGAGCGTAACCGTGTAGGAGCCAGCTTGCTGGCGATGCGTCTATCGCCAGCAAGCTGGCTCCTACACGGAAATGGCCGACTACGGCTTGCGCTTGCGCGGGCCGGTGTTGAAGACGGGCACTTTGCGCACGGGTTTGACCACCGGCTCCGGATCGGAATCTCCGCTGTCCACCCATTTGCCCAAATTGCGCTTGCCGCCCGACACCTTGGGTTTCTTCGGCTTCTTGGGCTTTTTGAGGATCTGGCCGCTGGCATCGGTGGCGGGTACGCGATGCTCCGGCTCGAAGTCCTGTTCTTCCTTGCGCTGCAACGTCTGGCGGGTCAGCACTTCGATGGCCGACAGCAGTTCCACTTCATCGGCGCAAACCAGCGAAATCGCTTCGCCGGTCAGCCCCGCGCGGCCGGTCCGGCCAATGCGATGCACGTAGTCTTCGGCCACGATCGGCAGGTCGAGATTGACCACCGTCGGCAGATCGTCGATGTCCAGACCACGAGCCGCAACGTCGGTCGCCACCAGAATCTGCACTTCGTTGGCCTTGAAGCGATCCAGCGCCCGCTGGCGCGTGGCCTGGGGTTTGTCGCCATGAATGCCGTCGGCATTCAGACCCAGAGCTTGCAGGCGATCGACCAACTGATCCACCCCGACCCGGGTCTTGGCGAATACCAGCACCTGGCCCCAGCGATGTTTCTTCAAGAGATGAATGAACAGCTCGCTCTTGCGCTTCTTGTCGACCGGCACCACCCACTGCTTGACCGACGAAGCCGCCACGTTGCGCGGGCTGACTTCGATGGTCAGCGGATCGTTGAGCATTTGCGACGCCAGCAGGCGGATCGGATCGGAAAAAGTCGCGGAGAACAGCAGGGTCTGGCGACGCTTGGGCAGCGCTGCATAGATGCCGCGCAGTTCTTCGGCAAAGCCCAGGTCCAGCATGCGGTCGGCTTCATCGAGAATCAGTGTCTGCAACTGCGAGAACTTCACGGCGTTCTGACGATGCAGGTCCAGCAGACGGCCCGGCGTCGCCACCAGCACGTCGACGCCGCGACGAAGCTTCATCATTTGCGGGTTGATGCTCACGCCGCCGTAAACCGCGTAGGTGGTCAGCGGCAAGTGT
This sequence comes from Pseudomonas sp. JDS28PS106, assembly GCF_036706555.1. Taxonomy (NCBI): domain Bacteria; kingdom Pseudomonadati; phylum Pseudomonadota; class Gammaproteobacteria; order Pseudomonadales; family Pseudomonadaceae; genus Pseudomonas; species Pseudomonas sp. JDS28PS106. The sequence continues at coordinate 331,976 of NZ_JBAJGT010000005.1, forward strand.
TCGGCGTACTGACGGATGCTTTCGTGAACCTGCTCGGCCAGCTCGCGAGTTGGCGCCAGCACCAGAGCGCGAACCGAATTGGGCGCGACCTTCGGGCCTTCCATGGTCAACCGTTGCAGCAGCGGCAGAGCAAAGCCGGCGGTCTTGCCGGTTCCGGTCTGGGCCGCCGCCATCAGGTCGCGGCCCGCCAGCACCGGAGGAATCGCCTGTGTCTGCACAGGTGTCGGAGTCTGGTAGCCGAGCGCGTCGAGCGCGCGCAGCAAGGGTTCGATCAGGCCGAGTGAAGCGAATGTCATGGAGATACCGTAGGGATAATTCAGCGCAAGGCGCGCAGTTTACCCCGTACGGCACTTACAGTCAGCGGCAGCAGTCAGCGGCCTCAGTCAGCGGCTGCCAGTCAGCGGCCGCGCGCGGTCGCCGCCGGTTGATGTTTCGGCTTGCGCCATTGCGGCAGACCGATCAGCACCACGGCGCCGATGATCACCACCATCGCCATGCACTCTTCCGTGCCGATGGTTTCGCCGGCGAACAATACGCCCAGCAGCACCGCCACCGCCGGGTTGACGTAGGCGTAGCTGGTCGCCGCCGCCGGTCGCACATTCTTGAGCAGGTACATGTAGGCGCTGAAGGCGATGATGGAGCCGAAGACGATCAGGTAAAGCAGCGCGCCCCAACCCGCGGCGGTGGGCAGGTGGTCGAGACGCTCGCCGCTGAGCAGGCTGCCGGCCAGCAGGGTCACGCCCGCGGTGATCATTTCCGCGCCGCTGGCCATGGGCCCGGCCGGCAGCGGCAGATGTTTGCTCAGTACCGAGCCGAACGCCCAGGCCGCCGCCGCGAATATCACTATCGCCGCGCCGTAGGGACTGGCCTGCATGTTGGAACCCAGATTCAACAGCCCGATGCCGATCAACCCGAGCACGATTCCCGCCCATTCCAGCGTGGTCGTGCGATTGCCCCAGAACAGGCCGAACAGCAGCGTGAACAGCGGCATGGTGGCGATCGCCAGCGCCGCGACGCCGGACGCCACGCCCGCATGCTCGGCCAGCGTCACGCCGCCATTGCCACAGGCCAGTAGGAGGAAGCCGATGACGAACGCGGCCTTCCATTGCGCCCAGGTCGGCGCAGGCACACCCCGCCAACGCAGGAATCCGTACATCAGACTGCCGGCGATGACGAACCGGGTTCCGGCCATCATCAGCGGCGGCCAGGATTCGATGCCGATGCGAATCGCCAGGTACGTGGAGCCCCAGACGAGATAAAGGGCAATGAATGCGCCGATGAGCAGCAAGGGAAAACGGGTTTGGGAAGGCATGTCCATGCTCTGTTTTATTGAATCGGGCAGCGGGGACCCGCCGCTTCGGTCAGCCTGCCGCTCGATCCCGCAGCAGCAGGCGGCGCAGGCTCAAACGCCCCGGTGACGCTTGATCGCTTCGCTGATTTTCGCCGCGGGCACCTTTTGCAGCGAACACAGCATCTGGTGGGAAATGGTGGTGAGCCCGTGGGTCTGGCGCAGTTCGTTGGTGAGGTAAGCGGTCAGGTTGGCGGCCATCTCGGCATCAGCCATCGCCCGGTGAGCCCTGCCGGTGTCCGGCAGACGCGCATAACGGGTCAGGGTCCCCAGCTTGTGATTAGGCGCACCGGGAATCAGGCGTCGGGCCAGCAACAGGGAACAGGCGAAGCTCTGCTGGCGGCTGCGCTGGATGCGAGACAACTCGTAGTCCCAGAATTTCTGGTCGAAGGATGCATTGTGGGCGACCAGCGGCGTCGCGCCGACGAAATCGCTGACATCGCCCATGACGCGCTCGGCCGAAGGCGCCGTGCGGATCATGGCGTTGCTGATACCGGTCAGTCCTTCGATGAAGGCGGGGATGCGCACCCCGGCGTTCATCAGGCTTTGATAGCGATCGACGATACGCCCCTGTTCCATGATGACCACGGCGATTTCGGTGGCTCGGCAACCCTGGCCGGGCGATATGCCCGTGGTTTCGAAGTCGATGACGGCAACACGTTCCAACACTGGATGCAGACCCTTGAGCGTTTCATTTGAGGAGGAGCGCGCCTTCGACAGGCACGTAGCGGGTGGCGGCCCGGATCAGCGAATGAGCGGTCAGCCCCGGTACGCCATAGGCGACGGCTTCGACGCCGTGCTTGGCGATGATGCGTTCGAGCAGCAAGTCGAAATCGCCGTCGCCGGAGGCCAGCACGATCTCATCGACCTGCGGCGCGACGTCCATGATATCGATAGTGATGCCCACATCCCAATCACCTTTCGCCGAACCGTCGCTGCGCTGGATGTACGGTTTGAGTTTCACGGTGAAACCCAGGTTGCGCAGGATCTGCTGGAACTGCTGCTGTTTGCTGTCGCCACGGTCGATGGCGTAGGCAAAGGCCTGGACGATCTCCCCGCGCCTGCTGACATCCGCCCACAGCGCGGCGTAGTTGAAGTGGCAGCCATGCGCCTGACGCACGGTGTAATACAGATTCTGTACGTCGGCGAACACCGCGATCTTCTTCACCGCAACTCCTCATGCGCAAGCGACCGGCCAGCGGGGCGACCAGTATGCCATCTTGCAAGGGCCCGTAGGAGCCAGCGGGCGGCGATCCGTCTTGCTGGCGATGCAGGCAGCGCGGTGTACCTGAAGATCGCCAGCAAGCTGGCTCCTACGTAGCCGTATCAGACAAAAGAATCGTCGTCCGAGAACATATCCCCGCCGTCGTCGAAGTCGTTGTCACTGACATATTGGGAATCCTGTTGCTGCCAGTCGTTCTGGTCATGACTCTGAACCGGTTCGTCATGGATGACCTCAACGATTTCCTGCGGCTGGTCGTGGTGGCTGAACAGGCTGCTGATGCCTTCGGCCAGCATCACACCACCGGCCACGCCCGCCGCGGTTTGCAGTGCGCCGCCCAGGAAGCCGCTGCCCCTGGACATTTGCGGCGCAGCGTAACCCTGCTGCTGAGCGGGTGCGGGGCTGACGCCCGGTCCGTCGCGCCAGCCATTCGATGCCGGCTGGGAAGGTCGCGATGCGCCGCCCCCAAAAATCCCGGACAGAAAACCGCCGCCTGTCGAAAACGACGGTGACTGACCGCGCGCCTGGGACAGTTCGGCCTGCAATTTCTGGATCTGCTCATCACGCTCCTGAACCTGCCGGTTGAGCTGATTGACCGCCGCTTCCTGAACCAGAATCGCCTGGGCCATGTAGTAAGGCGCGCCCGGCTGGCGGCCCAGATGCTCTTTGATCCGCGCCTCGGCCGCTGCGTCGCGTGGCGCCGAGGAGCGCTCGGCGTCCTGGAGTTTGCTGAAAAGACCGTCGATCAGGGTTTGCTCTTCGCTGTTCATGGCGACCTCGCTGGATAGCCGTTGCTGGTTGACGTATCGGTCGGGTACCGAACCTGCATTCAGTAATGGGGCTGCCCCGCCCTTGTTCAATGACATGAACGAAATGTCATGAAGGCTCTGGCCTGCCTCCGGCGCCCTTGGTTCCCCGCGCCGGCATGGGCTAAAGTGTCGGCCTGCTTTTCAGTCGTGACCCATGCGCATGAACCCGTTGACCGTTATCCAGGATTCGCTGTACTTCTTCCGCCGCCATCTGGGCAGTATTCTGGTGCTCTGTCTGCCGCTGGTGGTACTCGAAGCCCTGGCCAAGCAGGCGTTGAACAACGCCATGGCGGCCGACGCCTCTCCCGCGTACGAACTGCTGGTCGGCCTGTTGTTCTACCCGCTCTACACCGGCGCGCTGATCCTGTTTCTCGACGCCCGCAGCCGTGGCGAAGAGCCGGCGACCCGCGATATCTGGGCCATGACCCTGCGCCTGTGGCCGACCTTCGCTGTGCTTTCCGGCATCAGCACGCTGTTGATCATGTTCGGGCTGTCGCTGTTCGTGATTCCCGGTATCTGGGTCATGATCAAACTGGCGTTCTGCGAATACCTGCTGGTACTGCGCAAACTCACCCCGTTCATGGCCATACGCGAAAGCATGCTCATGACCACCGGCCATTTTGTCCGCATCCTGTCCTGCATTCTTTGTGTGTACCTGCCGTTGTCGTTGCTCGAAGGGCTGAGCCTGTATCTGTTTCCAGAGCCGCAGAACGCAGGGCTGTCGCTGGCGCTGAGCAGCATCGGGAGCTTTCTCCAGTTGTTCATCAGCGTGGTGCTGTTTCGCCTGTTCATGCTGATCAGCGAGCCAAGGCAACAGGCGTGACTCGCGCCTGCGGTGTGGAGGATTCGTCTATGCTCGTCGCAAAACCGTTCCTGCGCACCATCTGCTTCGAGTCGAGCGAATGACCCGTCTGCTGCTTCGTCTGATGCTGCTCCTGCTGATCATCGCGGGCCTGCTGCTCACCCTGATCTATCAGGTGACCTGGCGTCCCGCCGCGCAGGAAGAAGTCGCTCCCCGCTGCGATGCGAAAAACCAGGCACCGCCGCTGGTGCCGGGCCAGGCGCTCAAGGTCATGACTTGGAACGTTCAGTACCTCGCCGGCAAACGCTACGTGTTCTGGTACGACATGCCCGACAGCAGCGGACCGGACGAGCGCCCCACGCCTGAAGACATCGCCTACAACCTCGACGAAGTGACGCGGGTCATCCGCGATGAGCAACCGGATGTCGTGCTGTTGCAGGAAGTGAACGACGGCGCCAAGAACACCGATTACGAGGATCAACTGGCGCGGCTACAGGAGCGTCTCATCGATCTGTACCCGTGCAGCGCGCAGGCGTTCGACTGGAAGGCCGACTTCATTCCGGATCCGCACATCTGGGGCAGTGTCGGCAGGAAGCTGGCGACACTCAGCCGCTACCGCATCGATCGCGCCGAGCGGCTGCAATTGCCCGAGCCACACGGCAACTTCATCAGCCGTCGATTCAAGCCCCAGGAAGCCATGCTGATCAGCTACCTGCCGCTGCGCGACGGCACGCGACTGGCGGTGATCAACACCCGTCTGGCGCAAGGCGCCCATGCAGGCGCCCAATTGGCAGATGTGGAACAGCAACTCGACAAGCTGGAGCGCCAGGGCATTGCCTGGCTGATCGGCGGCGACTTCAGTCTGCTGCCCTTGGGGCACTATCAGCGGCTGCCGGCCGAGCAGCGTGAAGGCTACCGACCTGACAGCCCTCTGCATGCGCTGTGGGACAAATATCCCATGATTCCGAATCACGCCGAATCCAGCGGCATCGACCGCAGGCACTGGCTGACCTACTTCCCCAACGACACCCGCGTGAGCGGCCCGGATCGCACCCTCGACTACCTGTTCCACTCCCCGAGCCTCAAGCGCATCGAAGCCCGGGTGCGCGGCGAAGACACGCTGATCATCTCCAACCACCTGCCGCTGATCGGGCGGTTTCTGTTGCCGGTTGCGGCTGATCGTTAGGGGTTGCGTGGCTTGGCCCGGGCGGTCGGTTCAGCGATCAATGGGTCTTCGGGCCAGTAATGCTTGGGGTAGCGTCCTTTAAGGTCTTTCTTGACCTCGTGGTACGTATTGTTCCAAAAGCTCGCCAGATCCTGGGTAACCTGCACCGGGCGACGTGCCGGCGACAGCAGGTGCAATTTGAGCGCCTGACGACCTCCGGCGATGCGCGGCGTATCCGCAAGCCCGAACAGCTCTTGGAGGCGGACGGCCAGTACCGGCGGCGTTTCACTGTAATCGAGTTTTATCGAAGAGCCGGAAGGGACACTGATGTGGGTCGGAGCCAGCTCGTCCAACTGCTGCGGCAAAGGCCAGGTCAGGATACCTCGAAGGATGGCCTGAAGATCCAGCTGGGCGAAGTGGCTTAGCCGGTTTACATGGGTCAGGTACGGTTGCAGCCAGTTTTCCAGGGAATCGAGCAAAGCCGAATCGCTCAGATCCGGCCACGCACTCTCTGACTCCCGGCTCAGGTCAATTTCCCGCAACAGCGCAACACGCGCCTGCCACTGGCGCAGCTCGGGTGTCCAGGGCAGGAGTTCAAGTCCTTTGCGTCGCACCAGATTGACCAGTGCCTGGGAACGCGCCACTTCGTCCAGGCCGGTCAGCGGCGCGCTGCTCAGGATCAGTTCGCCCACCTTTCTCTGACGCTCGGCCCGCAGCGCGCCTTCGCGCTCGTCCCATTCCAGTTCGTCCACGTTTCGCACTTGCTCGGCCAGCACCGTATCGAACAGACCAGGGGCGAGATCAGCTGCCAGATAGATACGTTCTTCTCGCTGTCCCTGACGGCTGCCGAGGTCGGCGACCACCAGCCAGGCGTGCTTCATCAGCGCATCGGCTTCGCCGAATACGGCGGCGCGGCCGTTCGCCAGTCGATATTCGGCGCCGCCCGGCCGGCGCTGACGGGCGATACGGTCCGGATAGGCCAGCGCCAGCAGGCAGCCGAGCCAGCGCGGGTGATCAGGGTTGCTGACCGGCTGGTCCGGCGTGCCGCGCAGAAAGTTACGATACTGACGCGCCAGCTGACGCACGCGGCCTGCGCCGTTGTGCCCGCGCTGACTGCCGGAAAGCAGTGTCAAGCGATTGTGCAGGTCCGCCCCGCCGCCGCGCAGGATGTCGCGTTCGCCAAGCAAGGCCGCCACGTCACAGGCCATCTCGCCCAGCCCCAGCGCATGGCCGCGCAACAGCAAATGAGCGATGCGCGGGTGCGCCGGCAGGCCGGCCATGGCCTGGCCGTGCTCGCTCAACCGACCGTCGGCCAGCAGCGCGCCCAGACGCTGCAACAGATCGCAGGCCTGAGCGAAGGCGGCGGCAGGCGGGATGTCCAGCCATTTCAACTGGCCCGGTGACACACCCCAACGCGTCAATTGCAACGCCAGCCCGGCCAGATCGGCCTGGAGCATTTCGGCGATGCCGTAGGCCGCCAGGTGTTCATGTTGAGCTTCGGACCACAGGCGATAGCACACGCCAGGCTCCAGACGCCCGGCGCGACCGGCGCGCTGGGTCGCGCTGGCCCGGGAGATACGCTGAGTGTCGAGCCGGGTCATGCCGCTGCCGGGATCGAAACGCGGCACCCGCGCCAGCCCGGCATCCACCACGACCCGCACGCCATCGATGGTCAGGCTGGTCTCCGCGATATTGGTCGCCAGCACGACCTTGCGCTTGCCCTGGGGCGCGGGATCGATGGCGGCGCGCTGAGCGCTCAGGTCCAGTTCGCCATGCAGCGGGCAGAGCAGGATATCGGCCCGCTCGCCCAGCGCTTCGCCCAATTGCTGATGGACTCTGCGGATCTCCGCCTGCCCCGGCAGGAAAACCAGCACGCTGCCGCTTTCGTTGCCCAAGGCGTCGAGTAGCGTCTGCACCACGCGCGGCTCAATGAACTCTCCCGGCTGGAAAGGCCTGCCCCAGTTGATCGCCACCGGAAACATGCGTCCTTCGCTGCGCACCACGGGCGCATCGTCGAGCAACGCCGACAAGCGCTCGCCTTCCAGGGTGGCCGACATCAGCAGGATTTTCAGCGGCTGCTCGTCGCGAAACAGCTCGCGACCGTTCAGGCTCAGCGCCAAGGCCAGGTCGGCGTCCAGGCTGCGCTCGTGAAACTCATCGAATATCAGCAGACCGACGCCTTCCAGCGCGGGATCGTCCTGCAGGCGGCGGGTCAGGATGCCCTCCGTGACCACCTCGATACGGGTCCTGGGACCGACCTTGCTCTCCAGACGAATTCGATAGCCGACCGTTTCGCCGACGTTCTCGCCCAGCTCGCTTGCCAGTCGCTCGGCCGCGGCGCGCGCCGCCAGCCGGCGAGGTTCGAGCATCAGGATCTGCTGCCCCGCCAGCCAGGGTTCGTCCAGCAGCGCCAGAGGCACGCGCGTCGTCTTGCCCGCGCCGGGAGGGGCTTCGAGCACGGCTTCGTCACGGGACATGAGCGCCTGGCGCAAGGCCGGCAGGACTGAATCGATGGGAAGAGAAATCATGGCGGCTCCAGAACAAGGGGCCGATTATATGAGGACTTGAGCACATCGCACCGGACAGCGACTCGCTCGACCGGCGGAAATGAGAAGGCCCCGCAGAGCGGGGCCATAACACAACCTGATCTCATCACCGTTTCTGTATCCCGGGAGTGGAGTGGTCAGGGCAGCCAAGCGAATCTATCACAGCATTCGACAACGTCAACCTCAAATTACTGAGGGTCGCCGTGCTGCGTAATTCTCAGAGGTTTGCCGTCATATTCAGATACCACGACGGCGCTTGGGGGTGGGCGAGGACCGCGTGTAGGCTTCCACTCGGGGTAGCAGGGATGCCAACCCGCCTCTCAACATCAAGGAGCTCGGTATGGTCTGGCTTACGCTGGAAGCGAAGCTTTCTACACCACGGATGTCGCGGTACCTGAACAGCAACTGCGGCTCGCAAGCGCGGGCGGCTGAAGCCTATGTTCACAACATGAAGATTGCAGAGTCACTTGTTACCGTCTTCCACGTACTTGAAGTGGCGCTACGGAACGGTATTCAAAAGGAAATGGCGCGAGAGTATGGCCATGTTGACTGGTACGAAAGCTGGAATGGCGCGGGTGACATACATCTCCAGAAACTGTACGACAGGGTTGCTGTAGCAAAAAATTCGTTACTGCAACGAAAAGTCGAAGTCCGTCCTGACAATATAGTGGCTGAACTCAGTTTCGGATTTTGGACATCTCTGTTCAACCGAGCAACCATCAAACAGCTGTCCAAGCCTTTGATGCGAGTGTTTTACTGCTGCCCCAGGAACATGCGTCGACCTGATCACATCCGCACGCGCCTCAATAAGGGCCGAGACCTTCGTAACCGCTGCTTCCACCATGAGCCATTGTTGTGGCAACCGTTATCCGAGGTGCATCGTGATCTTTCCGAGATCATCAAGTGGATCGACCCCGGCCTGCATGACTGGCTCAGGTGTCATGACAGGGTTCCCGACATGCTGGGTGAGTGGGTGAGATGGAAGGCCCATCTGACCGGGCTGAGTCGGGAATAATACGGATTCGCCAGTATCAGATGCAGTGGCTGACAGGCAGCTGGCGATAAACCCGGGCATTTGAGAACCGCCATTGCACGCAATAGTCTTAGCCTTGCAGCCTTTGCCTTGTATAGTTGGCCTCTTCATTTCAGGAGCTTTCCATGCGCGTTCCTTCCCGTTTGATCGGCGGTGTTCTGGTTGCCGCCCTGCTCACCCAGATTTCGGCGTGCGGCAGTATTTTCTACCCTGATCGTCGCGGTCAGATCGATGGCAAGATCGACCCGGCCATCGCCGCACTCGATGCCTTCGGCCTGCTGTTCTACCTCATTCCCGGTGTGATCGCCTTTGCCGTGGACTTCGCTACCGGTGCGATCTACTACGCACCCGGCGAGCATGCGCAGGTCGATCCGCAGAAGCTGCAACGGGCGGTGAATCCTGATGGCAGCGTCGACAATCTCAAGCTGCAGGCGATCATCGAGGCCGAGCTGGGCCGTTCGCTGCCGCTGGACGATCCTCGTCTGATCCAGCACAAGGGCAGTACGGAGCAACTGGCGACGCTAGGCATGGTGCCTGCTGCCTGATAACCGCGCCCCGCAGGGAGCCTCATGAATATCAGCACCGATCACGCGCGCCTGCTACGACTGGCCACCCGAGCATCCTTGGGGGTGGCCGTGAGTCTGATCATCGCCAAAGGCGTTGCGTGGTGGCTGAGCGGGTCGGTAAGTCTGCTGGCGGGGCTTACCGATTCGCTGCTGGATGGCGCCGCTTCGTTCCTCAATCTGGTGGCCGTGCATTACGCGCTGCGTCCGGCCGACGACGATCACCGCTACGGCCATGGCAAGGCCGAGGCCTTGTCGGCTATGGCTCAGGCACTGTTCATCGCGGTCAGCGGCGTGCTGGTGGCTTTTCAGGCCGTCGAACGCATCCAGAACCCGCAGCCGCTGGGTTCACCCTTGCTGGGCATTGTGGTGATGGTAATGTCGATCTTCGTGACGCTGGGTCTGCTGACCTTGCAGCACAAGGTGATCAAGGAAACCGGCTCGGCGGCGATTCGCGCCGACTCCCTGCATTACCGCTCGGACTTGCTGCTCAACGCCAGCATTCTGGTAGCGCTGGCTCTAGCCTGGTACGGCTGGCAAGAGCTGGACGGATATTTCGGGCTGGCGATTGCCGGCTACATTCTCTGGAGCGCCGTTCATATTGCCCGCGACACCGTTTCGGTATTGATGGACGAGGAGCTGCCGGCGGATGTCAGCAGCCGAATGCTGGAGCTGGCCTGCGCAGTGCCCGGCGTGCTCGGTGCCCATGATCTGCGCACGCGGATTTCCGGCAGTCACTGGTTCGTCCAGTTGCATCTGGAGCTGCCCGGCAATCTGACACTGTCGGTTGCCCACGATCTGTGCGAGCAAGTGACCGATGCGATTCACCAGCGCTATCCGCGAGCCGAGGTGCTGGTGCACGCCGACCCGCAGGAAGTGGTCAAACGCGCCTGATCGGCTTTACTGGACGCTGTACCCGCGTTGTACGAGACAGGCACCCATCGAACGGCGATATTGATCGACGACCTGGGGCGCGGGCTGATAGGTCACGGTCGCAGGATCGAAGCCACTTTCGTCAGCGGCCCAGCGGTAGCATTGATAGTGGTCAAGTTCGACCTGCTGCGGACTCTGACCGTTTTGCGGCCAGGCGACAGGATCGTAGCCATTGCCTTGGCTCGTCTCGCCGTAGACTGCTTGCTCGGCCGGCGGGGTGACCACGACGTATTCCTGCGTGTTGGGCTGATAGGTGTAGTAAGTCCCGGCCGCCAGAAACAGCAACGAACTGCCGACCCATATTTCCCGCGAATACGACGGCAGGCTGCGCACCCGGGCGCCGTAGGGAGGCGCCACTACGACGTAGCGGTCATTCTGCGGCCGATACCAGTAGCCGTCCGCATAGAAATATTCCTGCCCGCGCCAGGGTATACGCGAATAGTTGCCTGGCACTCTGTCGAACAGATGACCCGGCTGATATTGCGGTCCGGGACCCCAGCCGTTGCCGTGCCCGTCGGGCCGCCCTTCCCAGCGGTCGTTCGGGCGCCAGTTGCGATCGTCACGCGGGATATCGCGGTAGTAGCCCTGACGCGGAGGCTGGGTTTGCCAGGCCTCACGCGGACCGCTCTGGATCGGCAGATTATCCTGGGCCTGGCGCAACTGCTGGCGCTCGACCTGGCGTTGCTGGTTCTGTTGTTGCTGGATCTGCCGCTGTTGATCGCGGTTGACCTGGTTGATCTGCTGTTGCTGCTGACGCTCGACGCTGCGCTGCTGCATCTCCTGCTGCTGGATCTGCTGCTGTTGCTGGCGCTCGGCCTGGCGCACCTGATTCTGCTGTTGATTGATCTGCCGCTGCTGTTCGCGCTGCTGCTGATTGATTTGCTGTTGCTGCTGGCGCTCGACGCTGCGTTGCTGGTAGAGCTGCTGGCGAATGTCACGCTGCCCGCTTTCATTGGGCTCGCTGCGCGGAGCCTGACTGTCGGCCAGGACCTGGGCGCTGATGCTCATGCACAGAAGGCTCAACCCCGTCAGATGCCAGATACCGGTTCTCATGCTTGCCTCGCTAGCGCGTGTGTCGACGTACAAAATCTAGGACTGCAATGGCGTTATGCCGTTCTGCGCACTTTATCAGAGACGAAGAAAAGGGGGCCAAATGGCCCCCTTGAGATACTTCGTCCTGGCTCGACGCTTTTGACGCCGGCTCACCTCATGCCGTCTTCTGGACAGTATGTAGCCCGGGGGCCTTCTCCACCCTGTGGGATGGCAGGCCGCGGCTGACCTGATTGGGCGAGCCGCAATGGACGCGATGTCCGGGCAGTGATTCTGTGAAAAAGGATAGGCCTGTCACACAGGCAAGGGATTGCTAAGATTGCTCAGCAAAACACCACTTGCGCAATTTTTAGCTTCAGATGAATAATTCGGCGCAATCGAACTTATCAAGGGATAAAACGTGAGCAAGCTCGACAGATATGACTTGAGCATTTTGGCGGAACTGCAACGCGACGCGCGCATTTCCAATCAGGAGCTGGCCGAACGCATCGGCCTGTCCCCCTCGCCCTGTTCGCGGCGGGTCAAACAGCTGGAAGACGATGGCTTCATCGTCCGGCAGGTCGCCCTGCTGGATCGCAAGCAGCTGGGCCTGAACCTGACCGCCTACGTGCTGATCGGCATGGACCGGCATACACCGGAGCGTTTCGAAAATTTCGAGCAGCACATCCGCAACCTGCCGCAGGTGCTGGAGTGCAGCCTGGTGACAGGAATGGACGCCGACTATCAGCTCAAGGTCGTGGTGCCTGACATGGATCATTACCAGAAGCTGCTGTTGGGGCATCTTACCCGCATCGAAGGAGTGACCAGCGTCAAGTCGAGCTTCGTGCTCAATCAGGTATTGGCCAGCACTGAACTACCCTTGACTCATCTGCGCAGCTAAGCGAATCAGGTCGGACTGGAGCGAACGATGGACCCGGTGCTGTTCGAGGAATGGATGATGACCCTTCTGGTCACCGTGCTGATCGGCTTCATGGCGTTCATTGTCTGGGACCTGGCGAAAAAGTCCGGGGCGGGCCGTTTCGGCACCTTGATCCTGTTTCTGGTGCTGGGCCTGGGGATCATGGCGTTCGTGATCAAAAGCGTGGTGATCGCCTGGATCGAAAACGGCTCCTGAACCTTCCTACAACCTGGCCGGCACTTCGCGGTATTGGCCCTGATCCAGCCCGTCCAGCGTCCACTCGCCGATTCTTACCCGAACCAGCCTGAGCGTCGGCAGGCCCACGGCCGCGGTCATGCGCCGGACCTGGCGGTTGCGACCCTCCTTGATGACCAGTTCGAGCCAGCTGGTGGGCACGCTCTTGCGGAAGCGTACCGGCGGGTTGCGCGGCCAGAGGTGCGGTTCTTCCAGTTGCCGCGCCTGGGCCGGCAGTGTCGGTCCGTCGTTAAGCTGTACGCCGTCACGCAACTGCTGCAACTGCGCTTCGCTCGGTTCGCCTTCCACCTGCACCCAGTAGGTCTTGGCCAGCTTGTGCTTCGGGTCAGCAATGCGCGCCTGTAACTGCCCGTCGTTGGTCAGCAACAGCAGGCCTTCACTGTCGCGATCCAGTCGGCCGGCCGGGTAGATGCCGGGGATATCGATGAAGTCCTTGAGCGTGGCGCGCCCTTCTCCATCGCTGAACTGGGTCAGGACGTCGAACGGTTTGTTGAACAGGATGAGCCTGGGGACAGCGGGCGGTGCCTTGGCGACACGGCGCGGGCCGCTTGCGGTGCTCGAAACCGGGCGACGTGACGTAGGACGTTGGATGCGGGGCATGGGAAATTGCGCTGATCGAAAACGGAAAGAGCCACTTTAGTGGCCCTTTCCGAAAAACCAAAACGCTATTAACGGAACGGCGGCTCGTCGAAGCTGCGCAGCTTGCGCGAGTGCAACGAATTGAGCTCGGTGCGCAGCAGATCAAGCGCCGCGATGCCGATCTTCAAATGCTGGCTGACGGCTCGCTCGTAGAAGGCGTTGGCCGAGCCCGGCAGCTTGATTTCGCTGTGCAAAGGTTTGTCCGAAACACACAGCAGCGTGCCGTAGGGCACCCGCAGGCGGTAGCCTTGCGCCGCGATGGTGCCACTCTCCATGTCCACCGCCACCGCGCGGGACAAATTGATGAGCGGACGTTCCTGAGCCCAGCGCAGTTCCCAGTTGCGGTCGTCATAGGTCAGCACCGTACCGGTACGCAGCCGCTTCTTGAGCTCTTCACCGCGCTCGCCGGTAATCTGCGCCGCCGATTCCTGTAACGCCAGCTGGACTTCAGCCAGCGCCGGAATCGGAATGTGGGGCGGCAATACGCGGTCGAGGATTCCGTCGCGGCGCATGTAAGCGTGGGCCAGCACGTAATCGCCGATGGTCTGCGACTGACGCAGGCCGCCGCAGTGGCCGATCATCAGCCAGCAATGCGGGCGCAGCACCGCCAGGTGGTCGGTGATGTTCTTGGCGTTGGACGGACCTACGCCAATATTGACCAGGGTGACGCCATGACCGTCGTCGGCAATCAGGTGATAGGCGGGCATCTGGTAGCGGTGCCACACCACACCGGCGACGATCGCCTGCGCCTCTTCCTCGCTCATGCCCTTGTCCACCACTACGTTACCCGGCAAGACCATGCGCACGAAGCGCGGGTCGTCACGCAGTTTTTCCAGACCATGCAGGATGAACTGGTCGACATAGCGGTGATAGTTGGTCAGCAGAATCCAGGGCTGCACATGACGCCAGTCGCTGCCGGTGTAATGCACCAGGCGACGCAGGGAAAAGTCCACGCGGGTCGCGTCGAACAGCGCCAGCGGCAGAGGATCGACGTTGGCCCAGTCGTACAGACCGTCGGCGATGCCATCGGTGGCGGCGGAAAGATCGGTGCTGGGGAACACACGAGCCAGCGCCGCGGCCGTTACCCCGGAACCGGCGAGCTCGTCGCCCTGCTCGACCACGTACGGGTAAGGAATATTTTGTTCGCTGACGCCTACCGATACCGAAACGGTGAAGTCGCTCATCAGCGGGCGCAGCTGTTCGAGCAGGTATTTGCGGAACGCCGCCGGCTGGGTAATGGTGACGCTGTAGGTGCCGGGCAATTGCACCTTGGCGTAGGCACGGGTGGTCAGCGGCACTTCGCCATGGCATTTGTAGGTCAGGCGAAGCTCAGGGTAGCGAAACAGCGCACGCTGTTCGGCGTCGGGCTCGACGCGGTCTTTCAGGTACAGCTTGAGCGCCCGGCTCAGGGCGCCGGTTGCACGTTCATGCAGTTCGGCCAGCCGCTCCACGGCTTGCTCGGCGGTTTCTACCACAACAAAGGCTTGGGTCACGGTCTACGTCCTGTCTGGATATTGCAGACCTGCATCCTAACGGGTTCCCGTGCTCATGCCACCTGCGGCGATGCACGGGCGACCAGCGCCGCTACATCGACGCCGCTCGGCAAGGTGCCATAGACGCGCCCCGGTTCCGCCAGTCGGCCCCGGATGAAAGCTTCGCTGACGGTCTCGTTTCCGGCTTCGAGCAAGAGTCTGGCCTGCAGCGCCAAGGCGATGTTCTCGGTCAGCTGTCGCGCCCGATACTGGATGTCCATAGTGTCCGAAAACGCCTGCTTGAGCTGCCGGATATGCTCGGCAAGAGGGCGGCTGCCGTGGCCGTCTCCCAGCTCATCGAACAGCATGTCGAGCATTCCGGGCTCCTTGGACAATGCCCGCAACACGTCCAGGCACTGCACATTGCCGGAACCTTCCCACGTGGAGTTGACCGGCGCTTCGCGATACAGCCGGGGCAGAATGCTGTCTTCCACATAGCCGGCACCGCCCAGACACTCGGCCGCCTCGTTGATCATGGCCGGCGCGCGTTTGCAGATCCAGTATTTGCCAACCGCTGTCACCAGCCTGGCGAAATGTGCTTCATGAGCATCGTCGAGATGGTCCAGGGCGCGACCCATGCGCATCGTCAGCGCCAGCGCCGCTTCGCTCTCCAGCGCCAGATCGGCCAGCACGTTCTGCATCAGGGGTTGCTCGGCCAGCACTCGCCCGCCAACCGTGCGATGGGCGCAGTGATGGGTCGCCTGGGTGAGAGCCTGTCGCATCAGCGCGCTGGAGCCGACCATGCAATCGAAGCGGGTCATGGCGACCATTTCGATGATGGTCGGCACGCCGCGTCCTTCTTCACCGATCATCCACGCCAGCGCGCCGCGAAACTCGACCTCGCTGGAGGCATTGGACCAGTTGCCCAGCTTGTTCTTCAGGCGCTGGATATAGAACTCGTTGCGGGTGTCATCCGGCCGGTGTCTGGGCAACAGAAAACAGCTCAGCCCCCTGGCGGTCTGCGCCAGCACCAGGAATGCGTCGCACATCGGTGCCGAGCAGAACCATTTGTGTCCAACCAGTTCGTAAGGCTGGCCCGGACCGCCCGCGCCAACCGGGTAAGCATGGGTGGTATTAGCGCGCACATCGGTGCCGCCCTGCTTCTCGGTCATCGCCATGCCGATGGTCGCGCCGTGCTTGTGGGCGATGCCGACATTGCGTGGGTCGTAGCGCGTCGCAAGAATCTTCGGCAGCCAGGTTTCGGCCAGTTCCGGTTGCAGGCGCAACGCCGGCACGCTGGCGAAGGTCATGGTCAACGGACAGCCTGTGCCGGGCTCAGCCTGAGTGTGCAGATAGCTCATGGCCGCGCGAGCGACATGGGCGCCGGGCTGCGGATCGGTCCAGGGCAACGACGGGATACCGTGTTCTATGGCCGCGCTCATCAACTGGTGATAGGCCGGGTGGAATTCGACCAGGTCGATGCGATGGCCGTAACGATCATGGCTGGCGAACACCGGTTTGTTCTGGTTGGCGAGAAAGCCGGCTTCCATCAGCGGGCCGCCGGCAAGCGCGCCATAGGCGTCGATTCGCGTGGCCGCCCATTGCGCGCCGAAACGCCGGGTCCAGTCCTGCAACGGCAGGTCGATGCGATAGAGATTGACGCCTTCGAGCGGTGGCGGCTGATTGGTCACCTGGTGAGTTTCGGCCAGATAGCTCAGGTCGGGGATGTTCATGACGACTCTCCTGCCTGCCAGTGAGATTCGCAGCAGTGAAGCACGCGGCCGGCGCTTTAAAAAGTGCCATTCACGCCGAATTGTCGGCGCTTCAGGTTTCGCGCAGGAAAGGCGCGTGCGACATGATCCGTGGCGCTCCGGACGGGGCGAGCGAGAGGCTCAGGCTGAGGGTAAAACAGCTGCCGGATCCTGGCTTGGATCGGTGGCTCAGGGTGCCGCCCATCAGCTCGGTCAGTTTGCGACAGATCGCCAGACCGATGCCCAGCCCGCCGTGCTCGCGCGTCATCGAAGCGTCCATCTGATGGAAATGTTGATAGAGCCTCGCCTCGTCCAAGTGGCTGAAGCCGATGCCGGTATCCGTTACGTCGATCCGCAGCTCGAATCGATCGTTGTCCTGTTGCCAACCGCTTAGCCGGAGACTGACCGTCCCTTTTGACGTGAATTTGATGGCGTTGTCCACAAGGCATTCGACGCATTGATACAGTTTCGGCGCATCGCCGAAGAGGTACGGCGGAACGCTCTCGTCCAGCTCCAGCATCAGGCGCAGGCCCTTCAGGCGAGCCGTCTCGCCGAACCGCAAGCGCGGGCGCTCCAGCAAGGTTGCCGGAGCGAACACCTGGCATTCGGCGTACAGAGCGCCGGCCTGCAATTCACTCAAGGTGAGGATGCCATTGATCATCGCCATCATGTCCTTTGCGGAGCTGGCGGCCGTCTGCTGGTACATCTTCATCTCGCTGTCCATCTCGACGGTGCTCATCAACTCCAGCGAGCCGATCACACCATTCATCGGTGTACGCAGTTCATGGGTGAGCGTCGCGAGAAATTCGTCCTTGTAGCGGTTACTGGCGGCCAGTTGCTGATTGAGCTGCTCAAGGTTTCTGCCGGCTTCGTGCAGGGTCTGCGCCTGCTGTTCGCGAACCTGATTGAGGCGGTCCGCCAGCGCCAGCGTCAGAAAGGCGATTTCCAGCACCGCGCCCATGTGGCCGACGTACAGCACAAAGAAGGTGTTGGGCAGATACCCCAGCAGCATCACGGCATTGATGGTCGCGCCGACGTAGAAGACGATCCATCCAACCAGATAGAAGCGAGCACTGCGCACCCCCTTGGCCACGGCAGTGGCGCCGCACAGGAGCATGACCCAGGTGCACGCCAGGACCAGCGCTGTAGCGGCGCGCAGCGCAAGGCCGTAACCCAGGGTCAGCGCCGCCAGCATTACCCCCGCCGCGCAGGCCATCAGCACCGACAGCAGCAAATCCAGCCAGCGCCCCAATCGAGCCGTCTGCAGGAAGCGTCGGGAAAACAGGCTGTTGAACAATACCGCCAGGCCCATCAAGAACGGCGTGGCGGTATTGGCCCACCAGGGATTGTCCGGCCAGAGGTATTCGATGGCCGTCCCGCTGATCGAGAGCTGATACAGCCCGAAGGTCGCAATGTAGAGGATGAAGTACAGATAACTTCTGTCGCGCACGCTGATCAGGATGAACAGGTTGTAGATCAGCATCCCCAGCAGCACGCCGTAGATCAGCCCCATGATCTGTAGCTGCGCGGGCTGACGCTCGATGAACGCCTTGCTTGACCAGAGATTGAGCGGGACCTGCACCGCTCCCTCACTGGAAACGCGCAGATAGAAGGTCACCGGCTGATCGGGCGGCAGATCCAGGTCGAACAGATAATTGGCTTGTTTGATCTGTCGGCTGGAGAACGGCAGCGTATCGCCGGTCCGCCAAGCCAGGCGCGACTGTCCGGCGGCGTCAGGCAGATACAGGTCGACGCGATCCAGCGGCGGGTAGGCCAGTTCGAGAATCCAGTCCATCGGCCCCGTCGACTTGCTCGGCCGATAAAGCAGCTCACCGCGCAGCCAGAACACCGAATCGGAATAGCCGGCGTTGAAGGTTTCGGTTTCCAGGGGGCGGAAGGCTGCGGAATGGGCTGCCGAGCTTACGCTCTCGATGGTCGCCTTGCCGTTGACATCCTCGAACACTTCGATCGATCGCCCCAGCGCGAGGCTTCGAACGTGTTCGTCGAATTCGATGGCCTGGGCCAGGATCGGCAGACAGGCAGCCAGGATGATCAGCAAGTAACGCATTGAAGCCCCGATGTGATCGTCGCGGTCATCCCTCCACTGGAGACGACGCCCTGTGACTTCATTCCATGAAAAGGCAGGTCATTGGAAAACAGGTGCTTCAGTGTGATTCCGGACCGCTCTTGATTCCCGCTCCATGGAGCGCCAGAACAATAAAGCATAGCCGGGAAATGCCGCCAGCCATTTTCAATGTAAATCAACGCGATAGCTCTGTTGCGCAGGTTTTAGGAACGATGGGCTATATACGCGGTTCTTCTGCGTGAGGTCGTCACCGCAGTAAGAAAAATCGCCGTGCGCGGGCAGTCGGGAGAGGGATTAGTGATAAGCTCACGCACCATGAATACGTATAGCTCTCGCCCAGTTGTTCTATGTCTGTCCGGCCACGACCCCAGCGGCGGTGCCGGCCTGCAGGCCGATATCGAAGCGTTGCTCGCTCAGGGCTGCCATGCTGCGCCCGCCGTGACCGCCCTGACCGTCCAGGACACCGTCGATGTCCGGGACTTCCGTGTGCTGGATCGCGAATGGGTACTCGCCCAGGCCAACGCGGTGCTCCAGGATTCTCCGGTCGCCGCCGTCAAACTCGGCATGCTCGGTTCGCTGGAGATGGTCGAAACAGTTGCCGAACTGTTGCGTGCCAACCCCGCTCTGCCGATGGTGTGCGATCCGGTCTTGCGCGCGGGCGGCGGCGGACGACTGGGCAAGGATGAAGTGGGCTACGCCATGCGCGAGGTGCTGCTGCCGCTGTGCACCATCGCTACGCCGAACCTGCCTGAAGCGCGGATTCTGGCCGAGCTGCCCGAAGGCACCGCCGACCAGTGTGCCGAACGTCTTTTGCCGTTCTGCGAGCACTTGCTGATCACCGGCGGGCATGGCGAAGAAGAAGATATCCACAACCGGCTCTACCTGCGTGGCGGCCAGACCCACACTTTTACCTGCCAGCGCCTGCCGGGCAGTTACCACGGCTCCGGCTGCACGCTGGCAAGCGCCCTGGCCGGCCGTCTGGCTCAAGGGGAAGAACTGGTCAGCGCGGTCAAGACAGCACTCGATTACACCTGGCGCACGTTGCGCGATGCCGAGCAACTCGGCAAAGGTCAGTTCGTTCCGCGTCGCCTGCCACTGGATTTCTGCTCGTAACGATATGCCATCGAGATCTGCATCATGAAACTACGTGGCCTGTACGCCATCACCGACGGCCAGCTCCTGGCCGGCCGGTTTCTGTCTTACGTCGAAGCAGCCCTCGATGGCGGCGTAACCCTGCTGCAATATCGCGACAAGAGCGGCGACGAGGCCAGACGCCTGCGCGAGGCCAGCGAGCTGCTCAAACTGTGCGAGCGCTATAAGACCCGACTGATCATCAATGACGATGCCGAACTCGCGGCGCGCCTGGGAGTTGGCGTGCACCTGGGCCAGACCGACGGCTCACTGCCCGATGCGCGAGCCTTGCTCGGCCACCGCGCGGTCGTCGGCGCCACCTGCCACGGAAGTCTGGAGCTGGCTCGCAAGGCCAAGGCCGACGGAGCCACTTACGTGGCGTTCGGGCGGTTCTTCACCTCTCACACCAAACCGGATGCGCCGGCCGTGCCGCTGGATCTGCTGAACCAGGTTCGCGCCAGCGTGAATCTGCCGATCGCGGTAATCGGCGGGATCACCGTGGAGAATGCCCCGCCATTGGTGGAACACGGTGCCGACCTGCTTGCCGTGGTACACGGCCTGTTCGGTGTCGAGACCGCAGCCGAGGTGACCCGCCGCGCCAGGGCGTTCAATGCGTTGTTGAATATCTGAGGTCTCACGGACGGCGCTGCACCGGTCGCGAGCAAGCTCCCTCCCACAACCCGCGTTCCAGATGAACGGAAGAGGTGAATCTGGAGCGGATATTTGTGGGAGGGAGCTTGCTCGCGACGAGGCCCCCTCTTCTTTACCCCAGACTCAATGCCAGCTCTGGCACGCCGATGGCGTTTTCCAGTTTCAGCAGGGCCAGCTTGCGCTCCATGCCGCCGGCGTATCCGGTCAGGCCGCCACTTGCGCCGATGACCCGGTGGCAAGGCAAGAGAATGCAGATCGGGTTACGGCCGTTGGCCATGCCGACTGCCCTGGAGTGACCGGCGCTCAACCCCAAGTTACGCGCCATCGTCCCGTAGGACACGACCTCGCCATAGGGAATACGCGCCAGTTCCCGCCAGACCTGCTCTTGAAACGGCGTACCACGCGGCCGCAGCGGCACGTCGAATTCACGCCGCTCGCCGTTGAAGAACTCGGTCAGTTGTTCCTGCGCCTGGCGAATCACGTTGGGCACCGCATGGTCATCGGGCATCAGGGTCAACGCCGGATAATGTTTCTGGCCGACAAAAAACACGCCGGTCAGTGCATCATCCTCGGCACACAAAGCCATATCGCCCAATGGGCTGGAAATCAGATAACCCTGAATCATGTGCGTGCCTCCTGTTCTCGTTGGCGCCAGACGTGCACCGTGGCGTAGGCCCGCCATGGCGCCCATTGACCGGCATGCTCATTGAGCTGCGCGGCCGTGGTGAAACCCAGATGTTTTTTCAGCACCGCATCGCCTTCCGGAAACGCATTAGGCCAGCCCAGCGCCCGCATTGCGATGTATTGCACGGTCCACTCGCCTACTCCGCGAATATGCCGCAACGCCGCCAGGGTTTCGTCCAGCGGCACCAGCGGTTCGAGGACGATGCGCCGGGCGGCGACCTCGCGGGCGATGGCCAGAATCGCCTCGGCGCGAATGCCGATCAGTCCCGTGCCGACCATCTGTTCCCGGTCCAGCCCGGCAACCGTTCGCGCATCGGGAAACGCATGCCGCAGCCCTGCGGGCGCGTCCTCGACCGCAGTACCGAACCGGGCCGCGATCCGGCCGAGAATCGCGCGGGCATTGCTGACCGATATCTGTTGCCCGGCCACCGCGCGTACGGCGATCTCGAAGCCGTCGAAAGCGCCCGGGACGCGCATCCCCGGCAGGTCGCCGATCAGCGGGCCAAGGTGCTCGTCAACCAGATCCGGTCGGCAGCCGGTATCGAACACCCGCCGTACCCGCGCGAGAACCTGTGCGATGGCCGGTTGCAGCGAAGATGAAACCGTGACTGCAAGCGCATGGCGTTGCGGAACATGGTTCACCCGGATCCAGCCACACAGCCGGCGCTCGCCGTGCTCCAGCTCGATGACGCGCCAATAGCTGTCCTCGCTGACGGCTTCCACGCCCTGTATGCAGCGATGGGCGAGGAACTCCAGTACACCGCTCCATGAAAATGGCGGCCGATAAGCCAGCTCGAAACGCAGGGTCGCGGCTCCGGGCACATGGGCGGCCTTGCGCAAACGCAGCGGATTGAGGCCGTAGCGGGTCTGGAACAGGTCATTGAAGCGCCTGACGCTGCCGAATCCAGCAGCCAGCGCGACTTCGGCCATCGACAGCCCGGTGTCGGTCAGCAAGCGTTTGGCAATCAGCAGCCGCTGGGTCTGGGCGAACTCGATCATGGTCACGCCGAACTCGGCCTCGAAAATGCGCCGCAGATGCCGGGACGTGACGCCGACCCGCTCGGCCAGATCATCGAGACTGCGACCGTTCAGGAAACCTTCCTCGAGCAGCCGCGCCGCGGCCTGGGCCAGGCGGCTGGACATGTCCAGCAGGCCATTACCCGGCGCCAGTTCCGGCCGGCAGCGCAGGCACGGTCTGAAACCGGCGCGTTCGGCCGCTGCGGCTGAGCGATAGAAACTGCAATGACGGGCCAGTGGCGCACGCACCGGGCACACCGGACGACAGTAGATGCCGGTGGACGAGACACCCATGAAGAACCAGCCGTCGAAACGGCGGTCCCGGGCGACAAAGGCCGTGTAGCAGATATGCGGATCGAGAGTGTTCATGGAACAGACTCTATTCCAGGCCCGGGCAAAAGTCTGGCCGAATTCGGACATGTACATCCGGCGAGCGGACGGCTTTTGCTATAGTGCGGAACCCTGCGCCATTCCGCGCCCGCGACACGCCGCGCCAGACGCGGCCACGACTTACCGTTGCACAGCAGAGACCCGATCATGTCCCGTTCCGAAACACTGTTCGCCAACGCCCAGAAACACATCCCCGGTGGCGTCAACTCGCCGGTTCGCGCTTTCAAGAGCGTGGGCGGCACACCGCTGTTCTTCAAGCACGCAGCCGGCGCCTACGTGACAGACGAGGACGACAAACGCTACGTCGACTACGTGGGTTCCTGGGGGCCGATGATTCTCGGCCACAGCCATCCCGAGGTGCTCGACGCAGTGCGCAGCCAGCTGGAGCACGGTCTTTCCTACGGCGCGCCAACGGCGATGGAAACCCAGATGGCCGATCTGGTCTGCTCGCTGGTGCCGTCGATGGAGATGGTGCGCATGGTCAGCTCCGGAACCGAGGCGACCATGAGCGCCATCCGTCTCGCGCGTGGCTACACCGGCCGGGACAGCATCATCAAGTTCGAAGGCTGCTACCACGGTCACTCCGACAGCCTGCTGGTCAAGGCCGGTTCCGGCGCGCTGACCCTGGGCGTACCCAGCTCGCCCGGCGTTCCGGCGGCGTTCGCCAAGCACACCCTGACCGTTCCGTTCAACGACCTGGAAGCCGTCCGTGCTCTGCTGGCCGAAGTCGGCAAGGAAGTGGCCTGCATCATCGTCGAGCCGGTGGCGGGCAACATGAACTGCGTGCCTCCGGCGCCCGGTTATCTGCAAGGTCTGCGCGCACTGTGTGACGAGCACGGCGTGGTGCTGATCTTCGACGAAGTCATGACCGGTTTCCGCGTGGCTCTGGGCGGCGCCCAGGCCTACTACGGCGTCACGCCCGACCTGAGCACCTTCGGCAAGATCATCGGCGGCGGCATGCCGGTCGGCTGCTTCGGCGGCAAGCGGGAAATCATGTCGCACATCGCTCCGCTCGGCCCCGTCTATCAGGCCGGCACCTTGTCGGGCAACCCGCTGGCAATGGCGGCGGGCCTCACCACTCTGCGTCTGATCAGCCGTCCCGGCTTCCACGACGAGTTGACTTCCTTTACCACCCGCCTGCTCAAGGGTCTCAAGGAGCGCGCCGATGCTGCGGGCATCCCGTTCGTGACCACCCAGGCCGGCGGCATGTTCGGACTGTACTTCAGCGAAGCCAAGTCGATCGTGACCTTCCAGGACGTCATGACCAGCGACGCGGAACGCTTCAAGCGCTTCTTCCATCTGATGCTCGAAGGCGGCGTGTATCTGGCGCCGAGTGCGTTCGAGGCAGGCTTTACCTCCATCGCCCATGGCGATGCCGAGCTGAAGCTGACGCTGGACGCGGCTGAAAAAGCTTTCGCTGCCCTGAAGTGACCTGGGCGCTGTCCGCGGACCAGCGATGGCCCGCGGGCTTCGACCCCGCAAACAAGGGCTTTTTCAAGGCCGCGCAGCAGAAAATCCGTAAAGACTTTGTAAGGTTGGCCTCGCTTATTTCATAATGCGCAGCCAGCCCGTTTCGCTGGACGGGCACATCCGCACCTTTTCAGAGGTAAGTCGACTCCCATGAACCGCACCGGCCGCACCCTTGCATTGGGCTGCCTGTTGCTTATCTCTCCCCTGCTGGCGAATGCGGGCGGCAACTCGTTGTTAATCCCAGCGGTGGGTCGTTGCACGCTCAATACGCAGCCGGAGAACCTGGCCGCGGCCCTCAGCACGTGCCAGCAGGCTGCGCAGGCCGGCGACGCGCAGGCGCAATACGAGCTGGGCGAGTTCTATTACCAGGGCACGAGCGGCGAACGTGATCTGGCGCAGGCGCTGAGTTATTTCGAGCAGGCTTCGCTTCAGGGACATGCTCAGGCGCAGTACCAGTTGGGCCTGATGTTCAGCCGGGGCGAAGGCGTGCGGGCCAACAATATTCAGGCCTACATCGTGCTGAAGATGGCCGCGGTCAACGGCTCGGAAGAAGCGCTCGACGCGGCTGACGAAGTCTCGGCGAAGATGCGCCGCGACGAGCTGGAAGTCGCCACTCAGGTGCTCGGACAGATTTTCCGCAAATATCTGCTGGAGTTGCAGACGGCTGAAGGCCGTACGCCTTTTTCGCCGCTGCCCTGAATACAGGCGCCCTTGAGTTGTGCGATCCATCGAGGATTGCGAATGCGATCATTGTGGGAGGCAGCTTGCTGGCGACGCAGACGACGCGGTCTATCCGTCGGACCGCGTAATACCCTGTCGCGACCAAGGTACCTCCCACAGGATCCCTGTGAACGCGCTTACTTCTCCGGCATCGGCATGGGAAACGGCATCACGTTGCCGGTGCCGCGGGCTTCGCTGATCTTGGGCGTGCCCATGCGTTCGACCTCATCGATACGCACGATCGAATGCATCGGCACGAAACTGCGCACCACGCCTTCGAACTGCGCCTTGAGCTTTTCCTCGCTCGGGTCCACCACCACGGTCGTGCGCTCGCCGAAGACGAATTCTTCCACCTCCAGAAATCCCCAGAGATCGCTCTGGTAGATCTGCTTGGCGTACATTTCGAAAACCTGGCCTTGGTTGAGAAAAATCACCTTGTAGATTGGAGCTTCGCGTTTGGTCATGACGGGCGGATAAGGATCGGACAGAAAAAAGGGCGCGCACTATAGCATGCCCGCCGGACAGCCAACGCTAGGAAGCCGGGCGCTTCGTCCCTATAATGCGCGGTCCTTTGTATCCGCTGATGATCCCGCATGGCCAAGAAGCTCTATATCGAAACCCACGGTTGCCAGATGAACGAGTACGACAGCTCGCGCATGGTCGACCTGCTGGGCGAACATCAGGCCTTGGAGGTCACTGCCCGCGCGGAAGACGCCGACGTCATCCTGCTCAACACCTGTTCTATTCGTGAACGGGCTCAGGATCGCGTTTATTCGCAGCTGGGCCGCTGGCGCGAACTCAAGCTCGCCAATCCGGACATGGTCATTGCCGTCGGCGGTTGCGTCGCCAGCCAGGAAGGCGCCGCCATTCGTGATCGCGCGCCCTACGTCGATGTGGTATTCGGCCCGCAGACTCTGCACCGCCTGCCGGAAATGATCGACGTGGCCCGCGTGACGCGCCAGCCGCAGGTGGACGTGTCCTTCCCGGAAATCGAAAAGTTCGACCATCTGCCCGAGCCACGCATCGATGGCCCCAGCGCTTACGTGTCGGTCATGGAAGGCTGCAGCAAATACTGCACGTTCTGTGTCGTACCCTACACCCGTGGCGAAGAGGTCAGCCGTCCGTTCGAGGACGTATTGAGTGAAATCATCCACCTGGCCGACAACGGTGTCCGTGAAGTCACCTTGCTGGGGCAGAACGTCAATGGCTATCGCGGCACCACATCCGAAGGCGGCGTTGCCGATCTGGCGGACCTGATCCGGGTCGTCGCGGCCGTGGATGGCATCGACCGCATTCGCTATACCACTTCGCACCCACTGGAGTTCTCCGACAGCCTGATCCAGGCGCATGCGGAGGTCCCGGAGCTGGTCAAGCATCTGCATCTGCCGGTTCAATCGGGGTCGGACCGGATTCTGGCGGCGATGAAACGCAACCACACCACCCTCGAGTACAAGTCACGCCTGCGCAAGCTCAAGGCAGCGGTGCCCGGTATCAGCATCAGCTCCGACTTCATCGTCGGCTTCCCGGGCGAAACCGAAAAGGATTTCAACGACACCATGAAGCTGGTGCAGGACGTGGGCTTCGACTTCTCGTTCTCGTTCGTCTACAGCCCGCGCCCCGGCACGCCGGCGGCGGACCTCAAGGACGACACGCCGGAAAGCCTGAAAAAAGAGCGTCTGGCGGCATTGCAACATCGCCTCAACCAGCAGGGCTTCGAGATCAGCCGGCAGATGGTCGGCAGCATCCAGCGCATTCTGGTCACCGACTATTCCAAGAAAGACCCCGGCGAACTGCAGGGTCGCACCGAAAACAACCGGATCGTCAATTTCCGCTGCCACGATCCGAAGATGATCGGCCAGTTCGTTGACGTGCATATCGACGATGCGCAGCCGCATTCATTGCGTGGGTCGTTATTGCAGTAAGCGGTGAATGCCAAATCTATCGCCAGCAAGCTGGCTCCTACAGGCGCATACCTTCCGTAGGAGCCAGCTTGCTGGCGATCAGCCATCCATTACAGATCCGGCGATACCACTGGTAGCCATTTACACCTGAGCCCTTTCGCGTCGTCATCGCCAGGAGTATTCTCTGACTCACCTCATTTGCCGTCGGATGGCTACAAAACGACCTTGAACGCAACCATAGAACCTCATCGTTTCACCCTCGAACCCTTCGAGGCCCATCGCTTCGCCAACTTGTGCGGCCAACTCGACGAGCACCTGCGCTTGATCGAGAAGCGCCTGAACATCGAGATCCGCAATCGCGGAAATCAGTTCGAGCTCATCGGCGAGCCCAAAAGCACCACTTCGGCCGAGAACCTGCTGCGTCGTCTGTATCGGGAAACCCAGAGTACCGACCTGACGCCAGACATGGTGCACCTGTTCCTTCAGGAATCAGGCGTCGAAGGGCTGGACAACCATCCCGCTGCCGAAGTCGGCGTTTCCCTGCGTACCCGTAAAGGCATGATTCGCCCGCGCGGCCTGAATCAGCAGCGCTACGTCAAGGAAATCCTCGGCAACGACATCAACTTCGGCATCGGCCCCGCCGGTACCGGCAAGACCTATCTGGCCGTCGCCTGTGCCGTGGACGCCCTGGAGCGCGAGCAGATCCGCCGCATCCTACTGGTGCGTCCGGCAGTCGAAGCGGGTGAAAAGCTCGGCTTCCTGCCCGGCGACCTGACCCAGAAGATCGACCCGTACCTGCGCCCGCTGTACGACGCGCTGTACGAGATGCTGGGCTTCGAGCACGTCGCCAAGCTGATCGAGAAGCAGGTGATCGAGGTGGCTCCGCTGGCCTACATGCGCGGACGCACCCTTAATAACAGCTTCATCATTCTCGACGAGAGTC
Source organism: Pseudomonas sp. JDS28PS106 (assembly GCF_036706555.1). NCBI lineage: Bacteria > Pseudomonadati > Pseudomonadota > Gammaproteobacteria > Pseudomonadales > Pseudomonadaceae > Pseudomonas > Pseudomonas sp. JDS28PS106. The sequence continues at coordinate 359,455 of NZ_JBAJGT010000005.1, forward strand.
AGAACACCACCGTCGAGCAGATGAAAATGTTCCTGACCCGTATCGGCTTTGGCTCCACCGCCGTGATTACCGGTGACATCACTCAGGTCGACCTGCCCAAGGGCACCAAGTCCGGGCTGACCCACGTCATCGATGTACTCAAGGATGTGCCGGGCATCAGCTTTACCCACTTCAAGCCCAAGGACGTCGTTCGCCACCCGCTGGTGCAGCGCATCGTCGAGGCCTATGAGCGTTTCGACGACCGTTTCAGCGACAACCCGTCGGGCAAACGCGATGCTTGAGCTGGACCTGCAGAGAGCGAGTCAGACCCCTGCCCCAAGCGAAGCCCAGTTCCGCCTCTGGTGTGAAATGGGCCTTCGCCAGCGCAGCGCCGATTCGGAGCTGACCATCCGTCTGGTGGACGAAGCCGAAGGCCGCGAGCTCAACCACACCTGGCGGCACAAGGATTACGCCACCAACGTGTTGTCCTTCCCGGCCGATGTGCCCGACGACATGCTGGACATTCCGCTGCTGGGCGACCTGGTGATCTGTGTCCCGGTCGTCGATCGCGAGGCGCGGGAACAGGGCAAGGCCGTCGAGGCACACTGGGCGCATCTGGTTATCCACGGTTGCCTTCATCTTCTGGGCTATGACCATATCGAGGATGAGGAAGCCGAGGAGATGGAAGCACTGGAACGAACGTTGCTTGGCGAACTGGGCTTTCCCGATCCCTATGCCGACGACGAAAGCGCCGACCACCCCCATTCAGAAACACCGAGCAAGGAACACGAGTAAGGGCTATGAGCGAAGATCGATCGACCAACGGACAAAAGTCATGGCTGGGTAAACTGACCCAGGCTTTTGTCCATGAGCCCAAAAGCCGCCAGGAGCTGCTTGAGCTGCTGCGCGAAGCCCACACGAACAAACTGCTGGACACCGAGGCCCTGGCCATCGTCGAAGGCGCCATTCAGGTGGCTGACCTGCAAGTACGCGACATCATGGTGCCGCGCTCGCAGATGATCAGCATCAAGGCCAGCCAGACGCCACGGGAGTTCCTGCCCGCGGTCATCGATGCCGCGCACTCGCGCTACCCGGTCATCGGCGAAAGCCATGACGACGTGCTTGGTGTACTGCTCGCCAAGGACCTGCTGCCGCTGATCCTCAAGGCGGATGGCGACAGCGACGACATCAAGACCTTGCTGCGCCCGGCCACATTCGTGCCCGAGTCCAAGCGTCTGAACGTCTTGCTGCGCGAATTCCGCGCCAACCATAACCACATGGCCATCGTTATCGACGAGTACGGCGGTGTGGCGGGTCTGGTGACCATCGAAGACGTGCTCGAGCAGATCGTCGGCGACATCGAAGACGAGCACGACGTCGAGGAAGACAGCTACATCAAGCCTCTGCCAAGCGGCGATTTCCTGGTCAAGGCACTGACCCCGATCGAAGGCTTCAACGAATTCTTCGACAGCCAGTTCTCGGACGATGAATTCGACACCGTAGGCGGGCTGGTCATGAACGCCTTTGGCCACTTGCCCAAGCGCAACGAGATCACTGAAATCGGTGCCTACCGGTTCCGCGTTCTGAGCGCCGACAGCCGTCGCATTCACTTGCTGCGCCTGACCCCGATCTCACGCCTGTAATACCGTCTCAAGGAAATGAAATGCGCTGGATAACCCGCCCCGGCTGGCCCGGTAATCTGCTGGCCGTGGCGGCCGGCGGCGTCACGACCCTGGCGTTGGCGCCTTTCGACTTCTGGCCATTGGCGCTGGTCGCTGTCGGAATGTTCTACCTCGGGATGCGCGGTCTGACACCACGTCAGGCGTTCGGTCGCGGCTGGTGCTACGGTTTCGGCCTGTTCGGCGCCGGCACCAGCTGGATCTACGTCAGCATTCACACCTACGGTGGGGCCTCGATGCTGCTCGCCGGCCTGCTGATGCTGGCGTTCATCGCCGCCATCGCGCTGTTCTTCGCCCTCCCCGCCTGGCTGTGGGCACGCTGGCTGCGCAGAAACGAAGCGCCGCTGGCTGACGCTCTCGCCTTCGCCGCGCTGTGGTTGTTGCAGGAAGCGTTCAGGGGCTGGTTCCTTACCGGATTCCCCTGGCTGTATTCCGGTTACAGTCAACTCGATGGCCCGCTGGCCGGACTGGCGCCATTGGGTGGCGTGTGGCTGATTTCCTTTGCGCTGGCGCTCACCGCGGCGCTGCTGTGCAACCTGCATCGACTGCGTGCCCGTAAATCGTTCCTGGCCCTGGGTCTGGTGCTGCTGCTCGCCCCATGGGTCGCGGGCATGACGCTCAAGAACCATGCATGGACCTCGCCAGCGGGCGATCCGCTGAAAGTGGCGGTCTTGCAGGGCAATATCGAACAGAGCATGAAATGGGACCCGGCCCAGCTGACCGCCCAGCTTGAACTGTACCGGGACATGACTTTCACATCCCGCCAGGCCGACTTGATCGTCTGGCCGGAAACCGCCGTACCGGTACTCAAGGAGAACGCCGACGGTTACCTGACCATGATGGGGCGCTTCGCCAGCGACCGGGGCGCGGCGCTGATCACCGGCGTGCCGGTACGCGAGCGCAACGAGCGCGGGGAAAACCGTTACTACAATGGCATCACGGTAACCGGCCAGGGTGACGGGCTTTACTACAAACAGAAACTGGTGCCGTTTGGCGAATACGTCCCGCTGCAAGACCTGTTGCGCGGACTAATCGCGTTCTTTGACCTGCCGATGTCGGATTTCGCCCGCGGCCCGGATGATCAGGCGCTGTTGCAAGCCAAGGGCTACCAGGTAGCGCCCTTCATTTGCTACGAAGTGGTCTACCCGGAATTTGCCGCCGGGCTTTCAGCTCGCAGCGATCTGTTGCTGACGGTCAGTAATGACACCTGGTTCGGGACTTCCATCGGCCCCTTGCAGCATTTGCAGATGGCTCAGATGCGGGCGCTGGAAGCCGGACGCTGGATGATTCGCGCCACCAACAATGGCGTGACAGGTCTGATCGACCCGTTCGGCCGGATCACCGCCCAGATCCCCCAGTTCCAGCGCGCCGTACTGTACGGCGAAGTGGTGCCGATGCATGAGCTGACGCCCTACCTGCGCTGGCGCTCCTGGCCGCTGGCGATTGGTTGTCTGCTGATTTTCGGGTGGGCTCTGCTGGCAGCCCGGATCTCGAAGACCGTCTGACGTTTATGGGTAGGCCAGCGGGTACATCATCAACCCGGCGGCCTCATTCAGCAGTGCACCGCTCTGGGTAATCGCCCGGCTTTCCGGCAACCAGCCGCCGAACGGCCGGGCATTGTCCACACCCAGAAACCCTACCGGCGCGGCCACGACTTCCAGCCCGGCCTGTTCGAAACACCAGCGAGCGCGAGGCATATGCCAGGCCTGGGTAACCAGCGCCACGCGCTTGATGCCCAGCGGTTCGAGCATTTGTGCAGTGAAGGTGGCGTTTTCCCAGGTGGTACGGCTGCGTCCTTCCTGCCAGCGAACCGGTGTTGCAAAGTCCTGCTCAAGCGAACGTGCCATGATCTGCGCTTCGCTAGGCGGTTCGCCATAGTGCAGACCTCCGGTGGTCAGGATCGGCAGTCCGGACTCTTTCGCCAGGCGTGCCGCCAGACGCAAACGCTCCAGTCCGGTTCCCGTCGACACATCCTCGCCCCAGACCGGGTCGTGGCGCTCTCGACCGCTGCCCAACACCACGATCACATCGGCCCGACTGGCAAGCGACGGCCACTGATCGCGCGGCAACGGCGCATCCTGTTCAAGCGCTCTGGCCGCGCGCTCGACCACGATCGGCAGGCTCATCAGCCAGAGCCCGCCCAATCCGAGCGCAAAGCACAGCGCCGCGGTCCTCGGTCGAGAACGGCGCAACCACCAGGCCATCAGCAGCAGCACGAGCAGAATGCCCGGCGGCAGCAAGAGTGTCTTGAACAGGTAACGTAAAGGCATTGGGGCATCTCCTGGATGCCCGAAGCCTAAAAGGAATGGTGCCAAGCAACAATGCTTGTGAACAGGGTTCGTTCCCTGGGCTGGTTTAAAGCTTGAAAGTGCTGTGTGAACTGTAGCGGCTCGACCGCTTCGAGGCTTTGCCGCGCCGTTTTTCATCGAGCCAGATGACACTGGCGCGATCGTGCGATTTGGCTATCGAATCAGCGTGTCCCGTCGGAACAATGAAACTGCCCTCAGACTTACCCTTAACAGCCCCGTTTGCCGCCCTCGGACCTTTTTCAAGGTAGGCCTCAATCAGCTCGAACTCGGCACTGCTCAACCCTTTGAGCTCAAGCTCCGCCGGCGACTCGTTTCGGAGCCGGACAGCGGTGCTCGCCATTTCAAGAGCGAGTCCCAGACGATTGATCAAACGTTCATACAGCTCAGGAGTGCTTACTGTGTGCTGCAACTCTGTCATCCGCTCACCTCATCGAAGATAAACATTACCCTCGTCAATGAGCTTAGCGCTGCTGGGAAAACCGGCCGGGAACTGCGACCAACGGGCAAGCGAACCCCTCAACCACGCGGTTTTGCCGGAGGTCACGCAATCAGGGTTTCCCTCGGTCGTCGGGGCTCATGTATGCTACGACGCTTCCTGTAATTCCACTTCCGCTCTCTTGAGCCCGGATGCACCGCCAGGGTGACACACCGCCAGGCAAACGGTGGCAACGAGACTCGGCGAAGCAACGAAGAGGTCAAGGGTCACCCATCCTTAGTAAAAGTAGCCATGCACGAACTCTATCAGCCCCGCGAAATCGAAGCCGCCGCCCAGACCTTCTGGGAAGAGCAAAAGTCTTTTGAAGTCAGTGAACAGCCAGGCAAGGAAACCTACTACTGCCTGTCGATGTTCCCTTACCCCAGCGGCAAGCTGCACATGGGGCACGTGCGCAACTACACCATCGGTGACGTGATCTCGCGCTACCAGCGCATGCAGGGCAAGAACGTCCTGCAACCGCTGGGCTGGGACGCGTTCGGCATGCCGGCGGAAAACGCCGCCATCGACAATAACGTCGCGCCGGCCAAGTGGACCTACGAAAACATTGCCTACATGAAAGCCCAGCTCAAGAGCCTGGGCCTGGCGATCGACTGGTCGCGGGAAGTCACGACCTGCAAGCCGGACTACTACCGCTGGGAGCAGTGGCTGTTCACTCGCCTGTTCGAGAAAGGCGTCATCTATCGCAAGAACGGCACGGTCAACTGGGACCCGATCGACCAGACGGTACTGGCCAACGAGCAGGTCATCGACGGCCGTGGCTGGCGTTCGGGCGCGCTGATCGAAAAGCGCGAAATCCCGATGTACTACTTCAAGATCACCGCTTACGCCGACGAACTGCTGGAAAGCCTCGACGAGCTGCCGGGCTGGCCCGAGCAGGTCAAGACCATGCAGCGCAACTGGATCGGCAAGTCGCGCGGCATGGAAGTGCAGTTCCCGTACCATCAGGCTTCCATCGGCGAGGCCGGCGCACTGAAGGTGTTCACCACCCGTCCCGATACGCTGATGGGCGCCACTTATGTCGCGGTGGCCGCCGAGCACCCGCTGGCGACCCTGGCGGCGCGTGACGATGCCGAATTGCGGGCCTTCATCGAGGAATGCAAAGCCGGCAGCGTCGCTGAAGCCGACGTCGCCACTCAGGAGAAAAAGGGTCGGCCGACCTCGCTGTTCGTCGAGCATCCGCTGACAGGCGAAAAACTCCCGGTCTGGGTCGCGAACTACGTGCTGATTCACTACGGTGACGGCGCGGTCATGGCTGTTCCTGCCCACGACGAGCGCGATTTCGAGTTCGCCACCAAATACGATCTGCCGATCAAGCCGGTGGTGCGCACCAGTGTCGGCGATCTGACCCCGGCGCCGTGGATGGCCGCTTACGGCGAACACGGCGTGCTGATCAACTCCGGCGACTTCGACGGCCTGGACTTCCAGGCAGCGTTCGACGCCATCGAAACCGCACTGGTGAAAAAGAATCTCGGCCAGTCCCGCACCCAGTTCCGTCTGCGCGACTGGGGCATCAGCCGCCAGCGTTACTGGGGCTGCCCGATTCCGATCGTGCATTGCGATGCCTGTGGCGACGTGCCGGTCCCGGAAGATCAATTGCCTGTCGTCCTGCCCGAAGACGTCGTACCCGATGGCGCGGGTTCGCCGTTGGCGCGCATGCCGGAATTCTACGAATGCAGCTGCCCGAAATGCGGCGCGCCGGCCAAGCGCGAAACCGACACCATGGACACCTTCGTCGAGTCGTCCTGGTACTACGCCCGCTACGCGTCGCCGCACTATGAAGGCGGCCTGGTCGAGCCTGGCGCGGCCAATCACTGGTTGCCTGTGGATCAGTACATCGGCGGTATCGAACACGCGATTCTGCACCTGCTGTACGCCCGCTTCTTCCACAAGCTGATGCGCGACGAAGGGCTGGTCACGTCCAACGAGCCGTTCAAGAACCTGCTGACCCAGGGCATGGTCAACGCCGAGACTTACTTCCGCATGGAAGCCAACGGCAAGAAGACCTGGATCAACCCCGCCGACGTGACGCTGGAGCGTGACGCCAAGGCCAAGGTCATCAGCGCAGTCCTGACCAGCGACGGTCTGCCGGTGGAGATCGGCGGCACCGAGAAGATGTCGAAATCGAAAAAGAACGGTATCGACCCGCAGACCATGATCGACCAATACGGCGCCGACACCTGCCGTCTGTTCATGATGTTCGCCTCGCCGCCTGACATGAGTCTGGAATGGTCCGACTCCGGCGTCGAAGGTTCGCACCGCTTCCTGCGCCGCGTCTGGCGTCTGGCTCAGGCGCATGTCACCCAGGGTCCCGCGGGCGCCCTGGACCTGACCGCTCTGAACGACGACCAGAAGGCGATTCGTCGCTCCATTCACCAGGCGATCAAACAAGCCAGCGTCGATATCGGCCAGCATCAGAAATTCAACACCGCTGTTGCCCAGGTCATGACCCTGATGAACGTGCTGGAAAAAGCGCCACAGGCGACCGGACAGGACCGCGCTCTGCTGCAGGAAGGTCTGGAAACCGTCGTGCTGCTGCTTGCACCGATCACGCCGCACATCAGCCACGAACTGTGGAACGCGCTCGGCAAGACCACGCCGGTCATCGACGCAGGCTGGCCAGCGCTGGATGAAAGCGCTCTGGTGCAGGACACCCTGCAACTGGTGATTCAGGTCAACGGCAAGCTGCGCGGCCATATCGAACTGCCCGCCGGCGCCAGCCGTGAAGAAATCGAAGCCGCCGCCCGGGTCAACGAGAACGTGCTGCGCTTCATCGACGGCCTGACGATCCGCAAAGTGATCGTCGTGCCGGGCAAACTGGTCAACATCGTCGCAAGCTGATTGGATCGCGCGCCCGACGCGAGTCGGGCGCCGCACACATTTCCCGGGTACGCCATGACGTCCCAAACGGATTCGAGGGGAGCAACAAGATGATCAAACGCAATCTGCTGGTAATGGGGCTCGCAGTCATGCTGAGCGCCTGCGGATTCCAGCTGCGTGGTACTGGCACTAACGAGATGGCTCTCAAGGAGCTGGATGTCAGCGCGCGCAACCTATACGGCGAAACCGTCACCCAGCTGACTCGCACGCTCACCAACTCGGGCGTGAAGGTTTACACCGGCGCGCCTTACAAGCTGGTGCTGGTCAGCGAGAGAGAAGATCAGCGCACTATCAGCACGACCGGCTCAAGCCGTGCGGCCGAATACCTGCTGACCACGACGCTCAAGTACGAAGTTCGCGGCGAGCGTGATCGTCTTTTGACCGGCGACGAGGTCATCGTCGATCAGTCCTACATTCATGACGGCAACAACCTGACCGGCTCCGATCAGGAAGCCTCACGTGCCCGCACTGAAATGCGCAACGAACTGATCCAGCGCACCATGGCTCGCCTGCAACAGCTGACGCCTGCCGGTCTGGAGCAACTGCAAGCCAAGGCCGACGCCGTTGCCAAGGCTGAACAGGACGCGCTGGAAGCGGCTCAGCGAATCCGCGACGAGACTCCGCAACAATCGCCTGTCGAAATCCCGAACAGGTAATCCGGAGGGGCCAGGCAACTGGCCCCGGTATACCCCGCCATGAAACTCGCCCCCGCCCAACTCGACAAACACCTGCAAGGCACGCTCGCGCCAGTGTACGTGATCAGTGGCGATGACCCGTTGTTGTGCCAGGAAGCCGCGGACGCCGTCCGCGGTGCCGCGCGCCGGCAGGGCTTCGACGAGCGCCAGGTCTTCAGCGCCGACGCCAATTTCGATTGGGGATCGCTGTTGCAGGCAGGCGCCAGCATGTCGCTGTTCGCGGAACGTCGCCTGCTGGAGCTGCGCCTGCCGTCCGGCAAGCCCGGCGACAAGGGCGCCGCTGCGCTCATGGAATACTGCTCCCGCCCAGCCGAAGACACCTTGCTGCTGATCAGCTTGCCGAAACTCGATGGCAGCGCTCAGAAGACCAAGTGGGGCAAGGCGCTGATCGAAGGCGCGCAGACTCAGTTCGTGCAGATCTGGCCGGTGGATATCGGTCAGCTTCCGCAATGGATTCGCCAACGCCTGTCCCAGGCGGGGCTGTCGGCCACCCAGGACGCCGTGGAACTGATCGCGGCCCGGGTCGAAGGCAACCTGCTGGCTGCCGCGCAGGAAATCGAAAAGCTCAAGCTGATGGCCGAAGACGGTCAGGTGACCGTCGAAACGGTGCAGGCCGCTGTGGCGGACAGTGCGCGCTTCGATGTCTTCGGCCTGACCGACGCGGTGCTCAACGGCGAAGCGGCGCATGCGCTGCGCATACTCGAAGGGCTGCGCGGCGAAGGGGTCGAAACGCCCGTGATTCTCTGGGCACTGACCCGCGAACTGCGCGCGCTGGCGACCATGTCGTTGCAGTTCAGCCAGGGCATTCCACTGGACAAAATCTTCAGCTCCGCGCGTCCGCCCGTCTGGGACAAGCGCAAGCCGCTGATGAGCAAAGCCTTGAAACGTCATACCGCCAAGCGCTGGAGCCAGCTGCTGCTGGACGCCCAGCGCATCGATGCCCAGATCAAGGGCCAGGCCACCGGATCGCCCTGGAGCAGCCTGAGTCGTCTGGCATTGCTGATGGCCGGGCAGCGGCTGGCGTTGCCTGCGGAATAATCCACCCACACGACGCTCGTAGGAGCCAGCTTGCTGGCGATGGGGCGAATCGCCAGCAAGCTGGCTCCTACAGGTTATGACTCATAGCGGACAACTATTGGACAGTCGCCCATCTTTGCCCGAACATGCGCGTCGCAAACACCAGCCCAGGAGCCTCAGCCATGAGCAAGCCGAAACGGCCCAACAAGGCCAAATCCATCGTCGCCCAGCCATTGTTCCGCAGCCGTCAGGAACGACCCGCCAAAGGCAAGGGCAGCTACCGCCGCGAAGCCTTCCAGTCTAAAAGCTGGGAGGCTTCTTGCTTTCTGGCTGCCTGACATTTCCGCATGTTGACGGGGGCGCTTTCGACCGCTTCGCCGTGTTAAGGTCTATATCTGTCGGTAATCCTCCTGGACCCAAGCATGCCTTTCTGTTTTACCCAGCGCCCGCAGTTGCGCCCTCTCCTTGCCGTTTCCAGCCTCATCCTGCTGGTAGCCTGCGCAGAAAAACCCACTGCCGCTGATGCAACGCCCCTCCAGACCGGCAAGGCACCCGCTGTCGCTCCCGTCGCGGCGCCGACACCAACATTGAATGTCGATGAGAATCTGACGATCCAGCCAGCGATGACTTTCGCCGAATGGCAGACCGGTTTCCGCGCCCAGGCTCTGAAAGCCGGGATCCGGGAGGAGGTATTCGACCGCGCGTTTGCCGGCGTCACGCCGGACATGAGCGTGGTCAAGGCCGACCGCAGCCAGCCGGAATTCAGTCGTCCGGTCTGGGAATATCTGGACGGCGCCATCTCGGCCGCCAGGGTGCGCAAGGGCCAGGCGCTGCTCGCGCAGTATGCCGACGACCTGCAGAAGATCGAGCAGCAGTACGGCGTCGACCGTCAGGCGCTGGTGGCCGTCTGGGGCATGGAAAGCAACTTCGGCGGATTCCAGGGTTCGCAGTCGGTGATTCGCTCGCTGGCGACCTTGGCTTACGAAGGCCGCCGTCCTGGATTCGCTCAAAGTCAGTTGCTGGCGGCACTGGAGATCCTTCAGCAAGGCGACATCACGCCAGACAAGATGCTGGGCTCCTGGGCAGGGGCCATGGGCCAGACGCAATTCATCCCCACCACCTATAACACCCACGCCGTGGACTTCGACGGCGATGGCCGCCGCGACATCTGGAACACGCCGGCGGACGCTCTGGCGTCCACTGCTCACTACCTGCAAAGCTCGGGCTGGCAGCGCGGCCAGCCGTGGGGCTTTGAAGTGGTACTGGCTTCAGGCTTCGACTACTCCCTCGCCGATGCCACGACCCGCAAGAGTCTGGCCGAATGGCAGCAACTGGGCCTGAAGCAGCCGGATGGCTCGGCGATCCCGGTCGCTTCCAGTCAGCAGCAGGCGACATTGCTGCTGCCGGCCGGCTATCGCGGTCCGGCCTTCCTGGTTTTGGATAATTTCCGGGCGATTCTGAAGTACAACAACTCTACGTCCTACGCCTTGGCGATTAGCCTGCTGTCGGATCGTTTCAAGGGCGCGGGCTATGTCGTGGGCAGCTGGCCGCGCTCAGACCTGCCGCTGAGCCGCTCCGAGCGCATCGAGTTGCAGACCCTGTTGTCGTCCCGTCAATACGACGCGGGCGCGCCTGACGGCATCATAGGCGCCAATACACGCAAGGCGATTCGCAGCGCGCAGCAGTCATTCGGCTGGCCTGCGGATGGATATCCCACTCATGAGCTGCTGAACCGGCTGCGTCAGCCGTGACCCCGTAGGAGCCAGCGGGCGGCGATCCATCTTGCTGGCGATAGGGACAATGTGATCAGGCTATCGCCAGCAAGCTGGCTCCTACGGGGGACGGTGTAAAAAAGGGCCGGATATTGCTATCCGGCCCTTTTTTATTTGCTGCGCGTGGCGAAGATCAGACCAGTCCGGCCTTGGCGATCTTGGCCTGTTCGTCAGCGTGGTATGAAGATCGCACCAGCGGGCCGGAGGCGACGTTCTTGAAGCCCATGCGGTAGCCTTCCTCGGCGAACCAGGCGAAGGTGTCGGGGTGCACGAAGCGCTGCACCGGCAGGTGGTTGCGCGACGGTTGCAGGTACTGGCCCAGAGTCAGCATGTCGATGTCGTGCTCGCGCATGCGATGCATGACTTCGATGACCTCGTCATCGGTTTCGCCCAGACCCAGCATCAGACCGGATTTGGTCGGCACGTGCGGCACCATCTGCTTGAAGCGTTGCAGCAGGGTCAGCGACCACTGGTAGTCGGAGCCCGGACGCGCGGCCTTGTACAGGCGCGGCACGGTTTCCAGGTTGTGGTTGAAGACGTCCGGCGGCTCGGCCGCGGTGATTTCCAGCGCCACGTCCATGCGGCCGCGGTAGTCAGGCACCAGGGTTTCCAGCTGAACGCCCGGCGACAGCGCGCGAATCTCGCGGATGCAGTCGGCGAAATGCTGGGCGCCGCCGTCACGCAGGTCGTCACGGTCAACCGAAGTGATGACGACATACTTGAGGCGCAGGTCAGCGATGGCGACTGCGAGGTTCTTCGGCTCATCGGCGTCCAGAGGCTTCGGACGGCCGTGGCCTACGTCGCAGAACGGGCAACGACGGGTGCAGATGTCGCCCATGATCATGAAGGTCGCGGTGCCGCCGGAGAAGCACTCGCCCAGGTTCGGGCAGGACGCTTCTTCGCAGACACTGTGCAGCTTGTGCTTGCGCAGCAGTTGCTTGATGCGGTCGACCTCGGGAGACACCGGAATGCGCACCCGGATCCAGTCCGGCTTCTTGGGCAGTTCGACGGTCGGAATGATCTTTACCGGGATGCGTGCGACTTTCTCCGCACCACGCAGCTTTACGCCGGCTTCGACTTTCGGACGGGCCGCACGCTCGGATACGTCAAGCGTGGGAATCAGGGTTTGCACGGTATCAGTCATGAGAATGTATTCCGCCCGTAAGGGTCGCCTGCTCAGCATAGTCGAGGTGCTTGACGAGCTGCGCGCGCAGCCTCGCACTGACCTCGGAAAATTCTATCTGCCCTGCATGGTCGCGAAGCTGGGTCATTGCCAGCCCGGCATAGCCGCAGGGGTTAATCCGGCGAAACGGCGCCAGGTCCATGTCGACGTTCAACGCCAGTCCATGAAACGAGCAGCCGTTACGAATGCGCAGGCCGAGCGACGCGATCTTCGCGCCGTCGACGTAGACGCCAGGGGCATCGGCCTTGGCCGCGGCCGTTACGCCGTAACTGGCCAGCACGGCGATCAGGGCGTTCTCCATCCGGGTGACCAGATCGCGAACGCCGAAACCGAGGCGCCTGACGTCGAGCATCAGGTACGCCACCAGCTGGCCGGGGCCATGATAGGTTACTTGGCCGCCACGATCGACCTGTACGACAGGAATATCGCCCGGCACCAGCAAATGTTCGGCCTTGCCCGACTGCCCCTGGGTGAACACGGACGGATGCTGGACCAGCCAGATCTCGTCCGCGGTGTCCCGATCGCGCTCGTCGGTGAAGCGCTGCATGGCATGCCAGGCGGGTTCGTAATCGAGCAGGCCCAGATCACGAAAACCCAGAACCTGCGCCATCAAAGCACCATGTGCACGACGCCCGTTGCGCGAAGGGCACTGTTGATGTCGCGCAGCTGGTCCTCGCCGGTGGCGACGATGTGCAGCTGCACGGTGGTGTACTTCCCGTTGCTGCTCTGGCGCTCGGCCAGGGTAGCGAGGTCTACCTTGGCGTGCTTGCTCAGGATTTCGATGACGGCATCGGTGAAGCCCACGCTAGTGTCGCCGATCACCTTGATCGGGTAGTCGTTGCAGGGAAATTCGATTTTGTGCGACTTGACGTCGGTATCTGTCATGGCAGTAAAGGTCTCACAAGCCGTGACGACGGACACGCGGCCCGCTCGAATCTCGAGCGGGCCGCGAGAAGGTCGGCATTGATTACTTAAAGGTCAGTTGAACAAGCCGTAGAAGAACAGGCGAATGCTATCCCACAGGCGGCGGAAAATGCCACCTTCTTCAACGGGCTCCAGCGCGATGAGGTTCGCCGTGTGGACCACCTTGTCTTCCGACTTCACTTCGACCTTGCCGATGACGTCGCCCTGAGCGATTGGCGCGGTGATCTGCGGGTTCATGGTCATGCTGGCGGTCAGCTTCTTCATCTCGCCTTTAGGCATGGTGAGAGTCAGGTCTTGCGCCAGACCCGCCTTGACCTGACGCGCCGTGCCTTTCCAGACTGGCGCCTGGGCCAGTTCGGTGCCCTTTTGGTAGAAGTTCTGGGTTTCGAAGAAGCGGAAGCCGTAGGTCAGCAGCTTCTGGGTTTCCGCCGCGCGAGCCTGTTCGCTGTTGGTGCCGAACACTACCGCGATCAGACGCATGCCGTCACGAACGGCCGAGGACACCATGCAGTAGCCGGCTTCTTCGGTGTGACCGGTCTTCAGACCGTCGACAGTCTTGTCGCGCCACAGCAGCAGGTTGCGGTTGGGCTGCTTGATGCCGTTCCAGAAGAACTCCTTCTGCGAGTAGATCGCGTAGTGAGCCGGGTCTTCGTGGATGATGGCGCGAGCCAGTTTGGCCATGTCATGAGCCGACGAGTAGTGCTCGGGGTTCGGCAGACCGGTCGGGTTCATGAAGTGGCTGTTGGTCAGGCCCAGGTCGGCGGCCGTCTTGTTCATCATGTCGGCGAAGGCGTCTTCGCTGCCGGCGATGTGCTCGGCCACCGCGACGCTGGCGTCGTTGCCGGACTGAATGATGATGCCGTGCAGCAGGTCGCTGACGGTGACCTGGCTGCCCACTTTGATGAACATCCGCGAGCCGCCGGTGCGCCAGGCGTTTTCGCTGACGGTGACCGGATCGTTCTCGCCGATCTGGCCACGACGGATTTCCAGGGTCGCAATGTAGGCCGTCATCAGCTTGGTCAGGCTCGCCGGAGCCAGACGCTGGTCACCGTTGTTCTCGACCAGGACGTTGCCACTGCTGGCATCCATCAGCACGTAGGATTTGGCGGCCAGCTGCGGGGCAGCCGGTGTCATCTGCTCTACGGCCCAGGCGCTCGGGGCGATGATCAGTGGCACAAGCAGGCACAAACGTTTTGCAAAGGTGGTGATGTTCATCCGTCTCTCGAAATTGCTAATGGGCAAACATGCCCTTGCGGGCAAAGCTGAACAGACCGGCGAAGCCTGAGGCTCCGGCACGGCTCATGGCGCCAGGCTCACACCCTGGCTGACAAGATCGCCTGTTCGACACACGACCTTGTGGACGCTCGCCCGCACCGCTTGCTCTGATGGCAAGTACGCGCTGCCGGCGACCGCTGCCGCTTCCCACTGTTGCCGGGAGGCGGCGATTGAACGCACCCGATGCTGCCGGGCGTTTACTGATCCGATGTCACTACGCTGGGCTGGCCGAGGTTGGCCAGCCTGACGCTGTTCTGCAACTGCTGGGCTTCACCCGGCGTGTCGATCGGACCCAGTCTGACGCGATAGAGCGTCTGCTGGTTGCGGGCAATCGAACTCACGAACACAGGCGCTCGCACCATCCCGCTCAGTTTGGATCTCAACAGTTCCGCAGCGTCCGGGTTGGCGAAGGCTCCGACCTGGAGAAACAGCCCAGCGGCTGGTCCTGAAACGTTTTTTTTTGCCTCGACCGGCAGCGGCGCGGCGGGTGCCGCGTGTTGCTGGGGCGGCGGTGTATATTGCTCGACGGTGCCGGTTGACGCCGTGATCGTTGCCGCCTGGGCCTTGGCGACCACCTGCGGCTGATTGAGCAGCAGCGGCGCCGGTTGCCCGCGTTGCGCCCACCATTCCTGGGGATCGATGCCTTCGACCTTGACCCGCGCGGTACCGGTCTCGGCATAGCCGAGCTTCTTGGCCGCCGCGTAGGACAGATCGATGATCCGGTCGGAATAGAATGGCCCCCGGTCGTTTACCCGCAGGATCACGGTGCGGTTGTTGTCCAGGTTGGTGACCTTGACGTAGCTGGGCAGCGGCAGCGTCTTGTGCGCCGCGCTCATGCCGTACAGGTCGTAGACTTCGCCGTTGGCGGTGTTCTGGCCGTGAAACTTGGTGCCGTACCACGACGCAGTGCCCGAAGCGACATAACGCTTGGACTCGCTCATCGGAAAGTAGGTCTTGCCCAGCACGGTATAAGGGTTGGCCTTGTAGGGACCGGTGTGTACGGTCGGCGTCGCGTCGGGAATACGCGATACGTCGACATCCCACCAGGGCGCGCCGTCCTTGTGGGCACGGTTGATATCCAGGCCCGGCGTGGCACGAACCACAGGGCCGGCCTTGCCCGGCTGGGTGGTCCTGGAAGGCGAAGAGCAGCTGGCGACGAGCATCGCCAACCCAGCCAGCGCCAGAATTTTCAAAGTTTTAACCTTCGGCACTGCCCGCATTACTTGACGCCTCGAGCTTGAACCAAGGATTCGGATAGCTGATACACGGCCATGGCGTACATCACACTGCGGTTATAACGGGTGATTGCATAAAAATTGTTCAATCCCAACCAGTATTCGGGGCCGCTCGCCCCTTCCAGGCGAAACGCCGTGACGGGCAAGTCGTCGCGCAGCGCATCATGACTCGCCCACCCCAGCCCTCGCAACTCCCCAACCGACATAACGGGGTCCAGACCGGGGCTCAGACCCTGATCCACCTGCTGACCGCTGGCACTGGCGCGGCTGACGACCTGTTCGCCGGCGACCCAGCCATGACGCTTGAAATAGCTGGCGACACTGCCGATGGCGTCGTCCGGATCGGTCCAGATATTGATATGTCCGTCGCCATCGAAATCGACGGCATAGGCGCGGAAACTGCTGGGCATGAACTGCGGCAGGCCCATCGCGCCCGCGTAGGAACCCTTGAGGGTCAGCGGGTCGAGCTGCTGCTCCCGGGCGAGCAGGAGGAATTCACGCAATTCCTTGCGGAAGAAGTCGGCACGCGGCGGGTAGTCGAAGCCCAGCGTGGACAATGCATCCATGACGCGGAAGTTGCCGGTGTTGCGGCCGAAGAATGTTTCCACGCCGATGATCGACACGATGATCTGCGCCGGGACACCGTATTCCTGCTCGGCTCGGGCCAGGGCGGCCTCGTGCTGGCGCCAGAAATCGACGCCGCGCGCGATGCGGGCGTCAGTGATGAACATCGGCCGATAATCTTTCCATTGCTTGACCCGTTCGGCCGGACGGGAAATCGCATCGAGGATGGGCTGTTTGCGCTCCACTTCACGGAACACGTCCATCAACTGCTCGCCGGCAAAGCCATAGTCGCGGGTCATTTCGCCGACGAACGCTGCAACCTGCGGCGAGCCTTCGTACTCGCCTGCCGCGATCGCTTCCTGCATCGATCCAAGGATGCCCACCAGGCTGACCACCGGTGCATATCGAGCCCAGTTGCGCATTGCTTGCATTGAGTTGTTCACCTTAATCAAACCTGGGCAATCCATTTGCGATGCGTATGGATCGACATCAAAACCCCAAACGCTGACAGCAGCGTCACGAGCGAAGTTCCACCGTAGCTAATGAAGGGCAGGGGCACGCCCACTACTGGCAGCAGACCGCTGACCATGCCGATGTTGACGAAGACGTAGACGAAGAACGTCATGGTCAGCGCGCCGGCGAGCAGCTTGCCGAACAGCGTCTGCGCCTGAGCGGTGATGACCAGCCCACGTCCGATCAGCAGTAGATAGATGATCAGCAGCGCGCAGATGCCCACCAGGCCGAATTCCTCGCCCAGTACCGCGATAATGAAGTCGGTATGGCTCTCGGGCAGAAAGTCGAGGTGCGACTGGGTGCCCAGCAGCCAGCCCTTGCCGAAAACGCCGCCCGAGCCGATCGCTGCCTTGGACTGGATGATGTTCCAGCCGGTGCCGAGCGGATCGCTTTCCGGATCGAGGAAGGTCAGCACGCGCTGCTTCTGATAGTCGTGCATGAAGAAGAACCACATCGCGACCGCTGCGGGCACGGCGGCGGCCAGCACGCTGAGAATCCAGCGCCAGCGCAGGCCGGCCATGAACAGCACGAAGGCGCCGGAGGCGAGAATCAGCAGCGAGGTGCCGAGATCCGGCTGACGGACGATCAGGATGAACGGCACACCGATCAGCGCCAGGCTGACGGCGACGTGCTTGAGGTCCGGTGGCAAAGTGCGCTTGGACAGATACCAGGCGATGGTCGCCGGCATGATGATCTTGAGGAATTCCGAGGGCTGGAAGCGGATGACCCCCGGAATGTTGATCCAGCGGGTGGCACCCATGGCGTTATGACCCATGACGTCCACGACGACCAGCAACAGCACGCCGATCACATACAGCACTGGCACCCAGCGCGCCATGAAACGCGGCTCGAACTGGGCGATCACGACCATGGCCACCATGCCGATACCGAACGAACTGGCCTGTTTGATGAGCAGGTCCCAGTTCTTGCCGCTGGCCGAATACAGCACGAACAGGCTGCCGGCGGCCAGGGTGAGCAACAGGATCAACAGCGGGCCGTCGATGTGGATGCGCTGCAGGAAGGTGGCGCGGCGGCGCATCACGTCTTCGCTGGACAGGACGCGGTCAAAACTACTCTTCACGGGCCGCAGCCTCCAGATTCCGGGAGCTGGCGTACTCAGGCTTGAGCACGCCGTTTTCATCGAGCAGCCAGGCGTCCAGGACCTGACGAACCACAGGCGCCGCGACGCCGGAACCGGACTCGCCGTTCTCGACCATGACGGACACCACTATCTTGGGGTTGTCGGCCGGCGCAAAGCCGACGAACAAGGCGTGGTCGCGGTGACGCTCCTGAACCTTGGTACGATCGTATTTCTCGCCCTGCTTGATGGCGACGACCTGTGCGGTCCCGCTCTTGCCCGCAATGCGATATTGCGCGCCGATCGAAGCCTTGCGCGCCGTGCCGCGCGCGCCATGCATCACTTCCTGCATGCCGTGATTGACCCGCGCCCAGTTCGCCGGGTCGCGCAGAACGATATCAGGCATGGGGTTCTCGTCCACCGGCGCCTTGCCTTCGATGGTCTTGGCCAGATGCGGACGATTCCACTTGCCCTTGTTCGCCACCAGTGCCGTGGCCTGAGCCAGTTGCAGCGGCGTGGCCTGCATATAGCCCTGGCCGATCCCGAGAATCAGGGTTTCGCCAGGGAACCAGGCCTGACGGCGGGTTGCCCGCTTCCAGTCCCGCGACGGCATCAGGCCCGGGGACTCTTCGAACATGTCCAGCGACACCTTCTGGCCCAGCCCGAACTGATTCATGTAGGCGGCCAGCCGGTCGATGCCCAGCTTGTGCGCCAGATCGTAGAAGTAGGTGTCGTTGGAGCGCATGATCGCGGTATCGAGGTCGACCCAGCCGTCGCCGCTGCGGTTCCAGTTGCGGTACTTGTGGTCATAGTTGGGCAACTGATAGAAACCGGGGTCGAACACCCGAGAACCGGGTGTCACCACACCGGCATCCAGCCCGGCGATGGCCACCGCTGGCTTGATGGTCGAACCCGGCGGATACAGGCCGCGCAAGATGCGGTTGAACAGCGGCCGGTCGATGGAATCGCGCAGTTCGGCGTAAGCCTTGAAGCTGATGCCGGTCACGAACAGGTTCGGGTCGAAGCTCGGCGCGCTGACCATTGCCAGCACTTCGCCAGTCGCCGGGTCGAGCGCCACGACCGCGCCACGCCGCCCGCCCAGGGCCGCTTCGGCAGCTTCCTGCAACTTGATGTCCAGGCTCAGGACGATGTCCTTGCCAGGCACCGGGTCGGTGCGCTTGAGCACCCGCAATACCCGGCCTCGGGCATTGGTTTCGACTTCCTCATAGCCGACCTGACCATGCAGCTCCGACTCGTAGAAGCGCTCGATGCCGGTCTTGCCGATATGGTGAGTGCCGCTGTAGTTCACCGGATCGAGGGTCTTGAGTTCTTTCTCGTTGATGCGCCCCATGTAGCCCACCGAGTGCGCGAAGTGCGGACCCTGCGGGTAATGACGCACCAGCTGGGCCACCACTTCCACACCGGGAAGGCGGAACTGATTGACGGCGATCAGGGCGATCTGTTCTTCGGTCAGCTCGAACAGAATCGGCACCGGTTCGAATGGCCGACGCCCTTGTTTCATGCGCTTTTCGAAGATCACCCGGTCGTCCGGCGTGAGCTGCAGCACCTCGACAATGGTGTCGAGCACCTTGGACCACTCCCCGGAACGTTCACGGGTCACGCTCAGGCTGAAGCTGGGCCGGTTGTCGGCGACCACGACGCCATTGCGGTCGAAGATCAGCCCCCGGCTCGGCGGAATCGGCTGGACGTGAACCCGGTTATTCTCGGAGAGGGTGGAATGGTAGTCGTACTGGATGACCTGCAGCAGGTACAGCCGGGCAATCAGCACGCACACCAGAAACATGATCGCCACCGCACCGACCACGACCCGTCCGCGCACCAGGCGGGCGTCTTTCTCGTGGTCTTTGAGACGGATCGGTTGAGACATTTAGGCCGTGTTCACAATAAAGGCGGTGCTACTTGTGATAAGGGTGCCCGGACAGGACCGTCCAGGCGCGATACATCTGTTCGCCAATGAGGATGCGCACCAGCGGGTGCGGCAGCGTCAGGGGCGACAACGACCAGCGTTGCTCGCTGCGGGCGCAGACTTCCGGCGCCAGCCCCTCGGGACCGCCGACCATCAGATTGACGGTGCGCGCATCCAGCCGCCAGCGGTCGAGCTCGACCGCCAGTTGCTCGGTACTCCAAGGCTTGCCGTGCACTTCGAGGGTGACGATCCGCTCGCCTGGCTGAACCTTGGCCAGCATGGCTTCGCCTTCCTGACGGATCAGGCGCGCCACGTCGGCGTTCTTGCCGCGGGTATTGAGCGGAATTTCCACAAGCTCCAGGGCAAGCTCGGGCGGCAGACGCTTGGCATACTCATGCCAACCCTCTTCCACCCATTTAGGCATGCGTGAACCAACGGCGATCAGACGCAAACGCACAGTGATGCCTTATTCGTGGCCCGGAGTATGGTGCGCGGCGCTGGCAGCGCGACTTTGCTCGGCGCCCTGCCACAGACGCTCCAGGTCATAGAACTGACGCGCGGCGGCGGTCATCACGTGAACCAGGACGTCGCCCAGGTCCAGCAGAACCCAGTCGCTGTCGCCCTTGCCTTCTTCGCTGAGCGGCATCAGGCCGGCGGCCTTGACCTTCTCGCGAACGTTGTCGACCAGCGCGTTCAGCTGGCGGTTGGAGGTACCGGTGCAGATCAGCATGTAATCGGCGATGCTGGTCTTGTCACGCACGTCGATGGCGAGGATATCGGTACCTTTGACGTCTTCCAGCGCGGCGGTTGCCAGCGCGACGACTTCTTCACTGCTCATTTTTTGCTTGGTCATAAGAAACTCATTCAACTCATAGTGTGGAAACGCCCAAACGCTTGTCTATCGAAGCTGTTTCAGGGCGCTCCATCGGTGTTCGACGCACGATAGAACCCGTGCGCTTCGATGTAGGCCAGTACTGCGTCCGGCACCAGAAAACGTACCGACTTGCCGCTGGCCAGCAGCTGTCGGATCTGGGTGGCAGACACCGACAAGGGCGTCTGCCAGACGAATGTAATCTTGCCCGCCGGCCCGTTCAGGGCCTTGGGATCGCTGACGGCGCGCGCCGCCAGCAGGTTTCGCAGAGCGTCCGGCGACTCGCTGTCGGCGTCCGGTCGCTGCAGTACCACAATGTGGCAATGGTCCAGCAGTTCTTCCCACCGGTGCCAGCCCGGCAGGCCGCAGAATGCGTCCCAACCCAGCAGCAGAAACAGCTGATTGTCCGTGCCCAGCTCGGCGCGCATCGATTCGAGTGTATCGATGGTATACGAAGGCTTGTCGCGCTTCAGCTCACGATCGTCGACAGTCAGTGGCGACACGCCCGCCACCGCGCATTCCACCATCGCCAGGCGGTCCAGCGCGGTCACACCGGGCAGATCGCGATGCGGCGGCCGGGCGCTGGGCGTCAGGCGCAACTCGTCGAGTTCGAGCAATTCGGCGACTTCGAGCGCACCGCGCAGGTGGCCGATGTGCACCGGATCGAAGGTCCCCCCGAGGATGCCGATACGTCTGGGCATCGCGGCGACAGGCTTGCTCAAGTCAGGCTTGCCCGCGCAACTGACCGTCGCCGATCACGATGTATTTCTCGCACGTCAGACCTTCCAGCCCGACCGGACCCCGCGCGTGCAGCTTGTCGGTGGAAATCCCGATTTCGGCACCGAGCCCGTACTCGAACCCGTCGGCGAAACAGGTCGGCGCGTTGACCATGACCGAACTGGAATCCACTTCGGCCATGAAGCGACGAATCTGACCCTGATGGTCGGAAACGATGGCGTCGCTGTGATGCGAACCGTAATGGTTGATGTGCTCGATGGCCTGCTCCAGGCCGGTGACCACGCGAATCGACAGGATCGCCGCCAGATACTCGGTGTGCCAGTCTTCCTCGGTGGCCGGAACAGCGTCGATCAGCTCACGGGTACGCTCGCAGCCGCGCAGCTCGACACCTTTCTCGCGCAAGCGGGCAGCCATCGGCGGCAGGAAGTCCGCGGCGGCCGTCTGGTCCACCAGCAGGGTTTCCATGGCCCCGCAGATGCCGTAACGATAAGTCTTGGCGTTGAAGGCGATGTCCTGCGCTTTGGCCAGATCCGCGTGAGCGCTGACGTAGACGTGGCAGATACCGTCCAGATGCTTGATGACCGGCACCCGCGCGTCGCGGCTGACGCGCTCGATCAGACCTTTGCCGCCACGCGGAACGATGACATCCACATACTCGGGCATGGTGATCAGCGCGCCGACGGCGGCGCGGTCCGTGGTCTCGACGACCTGTACGACGGCAGCGGGCAACCCGGCTTCGGCCAGGCCGCGCTCGATGCAGGCGGCAATCGCCCGGTTCGAATGAATGGCTTCGGAACCGCCACGCAGGATGGTCGCATTGCCCGACTTCAGGCAGAGACTGGCCGCATCGATGGTCACGTTCGGTCGCGACTCGTAAATGATGCCGACTACGCCGAGCGGCACGCGCATCTTGCCGACCTGAATGCCGGACGGCCGATAGCTCATGTCGCGGATCGCTCCGACCGGGTCCGGCAGACTGGCGACCTGACGCAACCCGACGATCATGCCGTCAATGCGCGCGGGGGTCAGGGCCAGGCGTTCGAGCATCGCCGCTTCGAGACCGTTGGCGCGGCCGTTGGCCAGGTCCAGCTCGTTGGCGGCGGTCAGTTCGTCACGCGCGGCATCCAGCGCGGCGGCGGCGGCCAGCAGCGCGCGATTTTTCTGCGCTGTACTGGCACGACCGATCACCCGCGATGCTTCGCGAGCGGCGCGGCCCAGGCGGGTCATGTAGTCAAGAACGGACTCGGTCATGGTCTCAGAAGTCTTGGCAGAGAAGAAAGCGGCCGATTATAGCGGTCACGGCGTCCGAACGACAGCGCGGACGGGCAGATGGTCGACAGAATCTACGGGCTTAAGGCTTGTGTGGGAGGGAGCTTGCTCGCGACCGCGGATGATCAGACACAGAAAAGGCGACTGGCACTCTGCGGTCGCGAGCAAGCTCCCTCCCACATATCGCGCAACGCACCCGTTTCCCTGATTGTCACGCCCGGAAACAACTGAACGCCCCGCCGCGACACATTCAGCTGCAATTAACCCGGCGCTTGCTATGATCGGCGGCCTGTTCCCACAGTTGGTCCAGCCTCATGCATTCAGCCCTTCCCGACAGTTTTTTCCACCGCGACGCCCAGACCCTTGCCCGCGATCTGCTGGGCAAGGTGCTGCGCCACAAGGTTGGCGAGTTCTGGCTCGCGGCCCGCATCATCGAGACCGAGGCCTATTACCAGGCCGAAAAAGGCAGTCATTCGTCGCTGGGCTATACCGAAAAGCGCAAGGCGCTGTTTCTGGAGGGCGGTCACATCTACATGTACTACGCACGCGGTGGCGATTCGATCAATTTCAGTGCCGAGGGACCGGGTAATGCGGTCCTGATCAAGTCGGGTTTTCCCTGGGTCGATGAGCTGAGCGACGAAAACGCACTGGCACGGATGCAGTTGAACAATCCCGACGCCAGCGGCGGCATTCGCCCGCCGGAGCGGCTTTGCGCGGGGCAGACGCTGTTGTGCAAGGCGCTGGGCCTGAAGGTGCCAATGTGGGACGCCAAGCGGTTCGACCCGCTCAGACTGCGGGTCGAGGACGTGGGCCAGACCCCGCAGCGCATTATCCAGACCACCCGACTGGGCATCCCGACGGGCCGGGACGAACATCTGCTCTACCGTTTCGTCGATGCCGATTATGCCCGCTTCTGCACGCGGAACCCCCTGAGGCGCGGTCAGGTCGAAGGCCGCGATTATCTACTGCTCGAACAAGGAAGCTGACACATGGGCGAATGGCTCTCTGGCATGACCGACTGGCTGGCCGCCAACCCCTCCTGGGTAGCGGTTGCGATTTTTGTGGTGGCCTTTGTCGAATGCGTCGCCATCGTCGGGATCATCGTGCCGGGCACGGTCGTCATGTTCGCCATCGCGGCGCTGGCCGGCAGCGGCATCCTGCCCTTGGGCGAAGTGCTGCTTCTGGGGTTTCTGGGCGGCTTGCTCGGCGACGCCGTGTCCTATGCGATCGGCAGACGATTCCACCAGAACATCCGCCAACTGCCCGGCCTGCGCACTCACCCGGAATGGATGACCGGCGCCGAAGCCTATTTCCATCGCTATGGCATCGCCAGCCTGCTGGTCGGGCGCTTCATCGGCCCGCTGCGGCCCATGCTGCCGATGATCGCGGGAATGTGCGACATGCCGCTGCCGCGCTTCATCGGGGTCAGCCTGATCGCTGCCGCCGGCTGGTCGATCGTCTACCTGATGCCCGGCTGGGCGGCGGGCGCGGCGATCCGTCTGCCGTTGCCGGAAGGTTTCTGGACCGAAGCCGCCGTGGTCGGCGCGGGCCTGGCGCTGCTGTTCGGCCTGAGCATTCAGAGCAGCATGCGCAAAAAGCGCTACGCGACCAAGGTCATCGCCGTGCTCAGCCTGATCCTGCTGACCGCGTTGTTCCTTGGCTGGCCGTACCTGAACGACTTCGATCAGGGGCTGATGACGCTGGTGCAGGAGCATCGCAGCGAGGCCGCGCAGAACATCGTGATCCTGATCACCAGCATCGGCGACTTCAAGGCTCAGTTGCTGGCGGCCTGCGTGCTGGTTCTGGCGTTGCTGATCGCCCGTCAGTGGCGGCATGCCGCGTTCGCGCTGGCGACGACCCTGGGTACGGCAGTGGCCAACGGTACGCTCAAGGCGCTGTTCGCCCGGACTCGCCCCGAAGTGCTGGTCGAACCCTTGACCACCTTCAGCATGCCCAGCGGCCATAGTTCAGCGGCGTTCGCGCTGTTCATGAGCCTGGCGGTGCTGGCCGGACGCGGGCAACCCGTGCGGCTGCGCCTGACCTGGATGCTGCTGGGGGGAATTCCGGCGCTGGCGATTGCCCTGTCGCGGGTGTACTTGGGGGTGCACTGGCCGACCGACATCCTGGCGGGCATGATGCTGGCGTTCTGTGTCTGCGCCACCAGCCTTGCGCTGATCCAGTACCGACAGCCACTGCCTGCGATGTCGACCAAGGTCTGGTGGCTGGTGGTGCCGGCGCTGACCGCGTTGCTGGGCACCTTTGCGGTGAATGCTCTATCCCACGCCGTATTGCGTTATCAATACTGATCAGGCCTGGAGATCGCCCTGCATCTCGTCGAGCAGCTCCTGGATGGCATCCAGGCGCTCCTCGGGATCATCGATTTCCAGCAGGTCGATCTTGTCCTGCTCGGTGAACGGCAGCAGATACGCCAGCTGATTCGAGAGTGACTGCTGGCCTTGCGCCGAGACGCCCATGTTCAGCGACGCCACCATGGGGTGCTCGGCCAGTGCTTCGAGCAATGCGACCAGATCCGCGTCCTCTTCCTGCAACGGGCGCTCCTCCCAGTCTTCCAGCCACTGCACGCGAGCGACCAGCAACTGGTCGCGCTGGACCTCGGTTTCCAGCACGTGAAAGCGTCGCCCACCCACTACGCGGATACCCAGCAGGCCGTTGTCCTGCTGCTGAAAGTCACGGACCAGCGCTTCGCAACCGATCATCGAATGGCCGGCCGGGACCACGCCCACTTCACTGCCCTCGGTGATGCACACCACGCCAAACCCCGTACCCTGCTTCATGCAGCGGCCGATCATGTCCAGATAGCGTGCCTCGAAAAGCTGCAAGTCGAGCACACACCCCGGAAACAGCACAGCGTTGAGCGGAAACAGAGGCAACATCATAAAAAATCATCCTTAAACGGTCAGAGACACAGCCAGCGGCAGAAACAGCGCGGTCGCCACGCCCATGAGGCTCATCGCCAGCGCAGCGAACGCCCCCGCCTCTTCACCTTCATGCAACGCGACAGAGGTGCCCACCGCGTGCGCGGTCAACCCCAGCGCCATGCCGCGGGCCGCCTGATGGCGCACACCCGCCAGGTTCAACAGCGTCGGCCCGAAGATGGCGCCGAACACGCCGGTAATCAGGACGAACACGGCTGCCAGAGCCGCGACCCCGCCTATCTGCTGAGCTACCAGCATGGCAATCGGCGTGGTCACGGACTTCGGCGCCATGGTCATCAGGATCATGTGATCGGCCCCGAGCAGCGTGCCCAGCCCCACGCAAAGGCCCGTGGCAAACACTCCGCCAATCACCAGCGTAGTCAAGGTCGGCCACAGCAACTGACGAATGCGTCGCAGATTCAGATAAAGCGGCACGGCCAGGGCAACGGTCGCCGGCCCCAGTAGAATGCCAAGAATGGCGGTACTGCTGCGATATTCCACGTAATCGATGCCACAGGTCAGCAAGATCGCGATAACCACCAGCATCGAGACCAGCACCGGTTGCAGGAACAGCCAGCGAGTCCGTTCGTAAGCGGCAATGGCGAGCTGATAGGCACCGAGGGTGATGGCGATGCCGAACAGCGGGTGATGAACGACCGATGCCCAGGCCCCCTGCCAGTCTGGATTCATGTGCGCTCCTCACGGCGTGCCTGCCGGTCGATGAGTTTCTGCATCAGCCAGCCGGCGAAGGTCACCGACAGCATCAGCGAGAGCGCCAGAGTGCCGAAGATGGCCCAGAAATCTTCGACGAGGGCCGAGACCCAGACCATCACCCCCACCGCCGGCGGCACCAGCAGCAGAGGCAGATAACGCAGCAAACTTCCGGCAGCGACGCTGACCGGCTCGCTCACCTCGCCGCGCCACATCAGATACCCCATCAACAGCACAAGACCGATGATCGGCCCCGGCAGCATCGACAGGAAAAGATGGTTGAGCGCCGTTCCCAGCAATTGGAACAGCACCAGCCATGTCAGGCCTCTTAGCAACATGAGAACTCC
Organism: Pseudomonas sp. JDS28PS106; assembly: GCF_036706555.1. Taxonomy (NCBI): domain Bacteria; kingdom Pseudomonadati; phylum Pseudomonadota; class Gammaproteobacteria; order Pseudomonadales; family Pseudomonadaceae; genus Pseudomonas; species Pseudomonas sp. JDS28PS106. Next base: position 385,850 of record NZ_JBAJGT010000005.1, read on the forward strand.
AGCGCAATGAACGTCCCGGACGAATCCAGCGCGCATTATAAACACGCTGCGCAAAAGGCCATGCAGACGCATTTCGTCCGGGCGCCGCGCTTGACCAACCGCCGACCCTCTGCTGATCTTCAGGTCGCCCGGGCGCGCCCGGGTATGAAATACGATCACATGACAAGGAGAGTGATATGCCTTTTGTACCTGTTACAGAGCTTACGCAGTACGTTGGCAAGGAACTGGGACGTTCCGAATGGCTGACCATCGACCAGGAACGCATCAATCTGTTCGCCGAAGCCACCGGTGATTTCCAGTTCATCCACGTCGATCCCGAGCGCGCGGCGCAGACGCCTTTCGGCGGGACTATCGCGCACGGCTTTCTGTCGCTGTCGCTGATCCCCAAGTTGATGGAGGATCTGCTGGTATTGCCTGAAGGCTTGAAGATGGTCGTCAACTATGGGCTGGACAACGTGCGTTTCGTGCAGCCGGTGAAGGTCGATTCCCGGGTGCGACTGAAGGTCGAGCTGAACGAAGTGACCGAAAAGAAACCGGGGCAATGGCTGCTCAAGGCAATCGCCACGCTGGAAATCGAGGGCGAAGAACGACCGGCATTCGTTGCCGAACCATTGTCCATGTGTTTTATCTGAGACACTTCGGGGCGAAACAGTCGTAACTGACTGTTTCGCCCCGCTGACCGGCTGCGGCATACTTTCGCGGCTGGTTCCCCCGCGAGGCGGGAACGCACCACGCCTGAATCAACTTTCCCTCGAGATCCCGAATGCGCGCGCTCGCTCCGCTGGCTCTTACACTCCTGCTCGCCGGTTGCGGCGACGGTGAATCCCTGCTGCCTCCCGATGGTCTGCTGGCAGATGGCGGACGCTATCGTGGCGATCTGGTCAACGGTCTGTTGCAAGGCGAAGGCCGGATCGATTATCCCGACGGCAGCTGGTATGCCGGTGAATTCGAGCGCGGGCAGCGGCAAGGTCGCGGCGAATGGCATGCCGACAACGGCGATGTCTACGTTGGTGGTTTCGAGAACGGCCTGTACCACGGCCAGGGCAAGCTGACGACGCGTGGCGGCAGCAGTTATGTGGGTGGTTTTGCCCACGGCCGGCGTGAAGGTGAAGGCACGTTCAAGGAAAAAGGCATGGTGTATCGCGGCCAGTTCAAGAACGGCCTGTATCACGGTGCGGGACGACTGGAACTGGCCGATGGCAGTAATCACCAGGGCCAGTTCGCCAACGGCCTGCCCAATGGCGAAGGGGTGCGCACCGACACCAATGGCAACCAGTACAGCGGTCGATTCGTCAACGGCCAGCTGCAGGGCAACGGCAGTTTCAGCAGCCCGGACGGCGATCAGTACGTGGGCGGCTTTCGCGACAACCAGATCGATGGCAAGGGTCGCTACGAAAACAGCGACGGCGATGTCTGGAGCGGCGAATTCAAGGAAGGCGCCCTGACCGGCCGGGGCGAGCTGATCGGTGCCGACGGCAGCCGTTATCAGGGCCGCTTCGTCAACGGGCGATTCACGGGCGAGGGCCGCCTTCAACTGGCTGACGGCAGTCATTATGAAGGCGGTTTCGCCAACGACACTTATCAGGGCGCCGGCACCCTGACACTGGCTGATGGCAGCGTTCAGAAAGGCACCTGGATCAATGGCCAGCGTGTGCGTGATGCCGACGGCAGATTGCTGCCCGACCCGCTGGAAACCGGGCTGCTCGCCCAGGGCGCCTTGCTGGACAAGGCCTTGCAGGCAGTACCTGCCTCGACGCCTGCCACCGAACTGTACAGCCTGGTGGTCGCTGGGGATGGCAAGCAAAGCGTGTTCCTGCGCGAAGCGGATTACGTCACTCGCCTGCTGGCGACCCGATTCGGCGCTCACGGTCAGATCACCCTGGCCAATCACCGGGACCATATGAATGACCGGCCCCTGGCGACCCGGGAGACGATTCAGCGTGCGGCGCAGACGCTGGCACAACGCACCGGGCCTGAAGATCTCATCTTCATCTACCTGACCAGCCACGGGACAGCGGAGCATGAGCTGGTGCTCGAACAGCCGCGCCTGTCACTCGCCGATCTGCCGGCCGACGCCCTCGTCGACGCGCTCGCGCCGCTGAAGAACCGGGACAAGATCATCGTGATTTCAGCCTGCTATTCCGGCGGCTTCATCCCTGGCCTCAAGGATGACCGCACGTTGGTAATGACGGCCTCGCGCGCTGACCGGGTGTCGTTCGGTTGCTCGGAAGAAGCTGACTTCACTTATTTTGGCGATGCACTATTCGGCAGGGCATTGGTCGAAAGCGATGACTTGCAGCAGGCTTTCGCCAGCGCCAGCGAATATGTGGCACAACGAGAGGCCGAAGATGAATTCGAAGCCTCCGAGCCTCAGATCTGGGCGCCCGACGCGGTCCTGGCCCGCTGGCAGATGTTGCGCAAAAATCAGGCTGAGCGCGCGCTGAATACGACGTTGACTCGCAAGGAAGCGAAGTCCTCGACCAGCCGCTAGGCTGTTCAGTATCAAGAGGGTGTTTACACAATCGGCGAGCGAAGGCAAGACAAGGCGAAATCGGTCGAAAAAGCGGAGTTTACAAGGAGTAAATGAGCATTTTGAGACCGATTTCAACGCAGTATTGCCGAGCGTAGCCATTGTGTAGACACCCTCTCAAGGGAGAAACACTATGTACCTGACGCCGCAACACATCCTGCTCGCTGGGGCTACGGGATTGACGGGCGAGCATCTGCTCGACCGTCTGCTCAACGAACCGACCGTCAGCCGTGTGCTGGCGCCCACCCGCCGCCCGCTGGCGGAACATCCTCATCTGGAAAATCCGGTTGGCGACCTTCACGGCCTGTTGCCCGCACTGGGCGGGCAGGTCGATATCGCCTTCTGCTGCCTGGGCAGCACAATCAAGCAGGCCGGTTCGCAGGAGGCGTTCAAGGCTGTGGATCTGGATCTGGTGGTGGCGTTTGCCAAGCGCGCCCGCGAGCTGGGCGCCCGTCATCTGCTGGTGATCAGCGCGGTCAACGCCGACACGGAGTCCAGCGTTTTCTATAGCCGCGTCAAAGGTGAAATGGAACAGGCACTGCGCGCTCAGGACTGGCCGCAACTGACCATCGCGCGTCCGTCCCTGCTGGTGGGCAATCGCCCCGAAACCCGCTGGGCCGAGCAACTGGCGGCGCCGATCGCCAAGTTGATACCTGGAAAATACGGCGCCATCGAAGCCTGTCAACTGGCCCGCGCCATGTGGCGCCTGGCGTTGGAGGAACAGGATGGCGTGCGGGTGGTGGAGTCGGATGAGTTGAGGAGATTGGGTAAGTAGGAGCGACGACCTGGCTGCGTTGCCTGATTTGCTGCCGCCTTGCGGCAGATCGCGGATAAATCCGCTCCTACAGCGATCCAGTGTTCACAGCCCGCCTTGCGCCTGGACGCCGAACCCCGCGGCGGTCAGCAATGACAGCGGCAGCAGCAGGGTATCGAGCAGCGCGCTGCCCGGCAGGTCCAGGCCGGGATAGCGTGGCGCTTCGGCGCCGAAGCGATCCATCGCGCAGCACCCGCCTTCAAGCGCATACAGGTTCAAACGGGTCCCGGCATAGACCACCGGCGCGCCCGGTTTGGCGGCATCGAGCGTCCGGGCCGTGGCGCAGCCGGACAGCGTCACCACCAGCGCCAGCAGTGCGATCCTACTCATCGCTGCCTATGTGATGCTCCCCCCAGCGCGGCAACATGTCCTGAGGGATATTCAACAGATTGAGAATCCGCGCCACTACGAAATCCACCATATCGTCGATGGTTTGCGGCTGATGGTAGAAACCGGGCGACGCCGGCAGGATGACCGCTCCCAGATTCGACAGCTTGAGCATGTTCTCCAGATGAATGCTGGAGAACGGCGCTTCCCGCGGCACCAGAATCAGCTGGCGGCGCTCCTTGAGCGTGACATCGGCAGCGCGCTCGATCAGGTTGTTGCAGGCGCCGCTGGCGATGGCCGACAAGGTGCCGGTCGAGCAAGGCACTATTACCATCGCGCTCGGCGAACCCGACCCCGATGCCACCGGCGACATCCAGTCATCGCGCCCGTAGACCCGGATCTGCCCGGACGACGCGCCGGTGTACTCGGTGAGGAATGCCTGCAGCATGGTCGGCTTGGGCGGCAGCCGAACGTCGGTTTCGGTCGCGACCACCAACTGCGCGGCCTTGGAAATCAGGAAGTGCACTTCCCGATCCTCGCGCACCAGGCAGTCCAGCAAACGCAGGCCGTACTGGGCGCCGGACGCACCGGTCATCGCCAGCGTGATACGTTCCGGACCGCTCATTGCAGCGCCTCGGCCAGTTTGCCATGCAGCCCGCCAAAGCCACCGTTGCTCATGATCACGATGTGAGTGCCCGGCTGAGCCTGACTCTTGACGCGTTCGATGATGCCTTCGAGGGAATCGCAGACCACCGCGGGCACGGTGCATTCGGCTGCCGTTGTCCCTAGATCCCAGCCGAGGTTGGCCGGCGCGTACCAGACCACCTGGTCGGCCTGACGTACGCTTTCAGGCAGGCCGTCGCGATGCGCGCCCAGCTTCATGGAGTTGGAACGCGGCTCGATCACTGCGATTACCGGCGCATCGCCGACTTTCTTGCGCAATCCGTCGAGGGTGGTGGCGATGGCGGTCGGATGGTGAGCGAAATCGTCGTAGATCGTGATGCCGCGAATGTCCGCTACTTTCTCCATGCGGCGCTTCACGCTCTTGAAAGCGTTGAGCGCTTCCACGCCCAGCTGGGGCACCACGCCCACATGACGCGCTGCCGCCAGCGTCGCCAAGGCATTGGCAACGTTATGCTGACCGGTCATGCCCCACTCGACGACGCCTTGCAGCTGCCCCTTGAGCAACACCTCGAAGCGCGAACCGTCCTCGCTGAGCAGGCGCGCCTGCCACTGGCCACCCTCGCCCGTGCTTTGCACCGGCGTCCAGCAGCCCATGCCGATGACCCGTGACAGTGCGGGTTCGGTCGTTGGATGGATGACCAGGCCTTCGCTTGGAATGGTGCGTACCAGATGATGGAATTGCCGCTCGATGGCCGCCAGGTCAGGGAAAATGTCGGCGTGGTCGAATTCCAGGTTGTTCAGGATCGCGGTGCGCGGGTGGTAATGCACGAACTTGGAGCGCTTGTCGAAGAACGCGCTGTCGTATTCGTCGGCCTCTACCACAAAGAACGGCGTGCCGCCCAGGCGCGCCGACACCGAGAAGTTCTGCGGCACGCCGCCGATCAGAAAGCCCGGGCTCATCCCCGCATGCTCCAGCACCCAGGCCAGCATGCTGCTGGTGGTGGTCTTGCCGTGCGTCCCGGCTACCGCCAGCACCCAACGGCCTTGCAGCACATGGTCGGCCAGCCATTGCGGGCCGGATACATAGGGCAAGCCCTTGTTCAGCACATATTCCACCGCCGGGTTGCCACGCGACAGCGCATTGCCGATCACGATCAGGTCCGGTGCCGGGTCGAGCTGGGCCGGATCGTAACCCTGGGTCAGCTCTATGCCCTGTGCCTGCAATTGGGTGCTCATCGGCGGGTAGACGTTGGCGTCGGAGCCGGTCACCCGATGCCCCAGCTCTTTGGCGAGCACCGCCAGCGAACCCATGAAAGTGCCGCAGATACCAAGGATATGAATATGCATGACTACCTCTTAGAACATGCGCGCAGGTTAGCTCAGGGGCATGGAAATGGCACCCGGTGTTTGTTCGCGAATGTGCACGCCCGACGTGCGACTCTGCCGGCCGTGCGCCAAAGGTCCAAGTCACGAACCACGCATATATGGCCTACGCTTGGGTATTGCCTGCCAGAGTTTGAACGCGAGAACCATACAGACTCCCTCCACGAACAAGAATCAGGAGACATCACCATGCGTTACGCACATCCCGGCACCCAGGGCGCCATCGTCACTTTCAAGGAACGCTACGGTAACTACATTGGCGGCGAGTTCGTCCCGCCGGTCAAGGGCGAATATTTCACCAACACGTCGCCGGTCAACGGCAAGCCCATCGCCGAATTTCCCCGCTCCAGCGCCGAGGACATCGAGAACGCGCTGGACGCCGCCCACACGGCCGCGCCCGCCTGGGGCGCGACTTCGGTACAGGCCCGCTCGCTGATCCTGTTGAAGATCGCCGATCGCATCGAGGCCAATCTGGAAACCCTGGCGATCACCGAAACCTGGGACAACGGCAAGGCGATCCGCGAAACCCTCAACGCCGACATTCCGCTGGCCGCCGACCACTTCCGCTATTTCGCCGGCGCGCTGCGCGCCCAGGAAGGCAGCGCCGCGGAAATCGACGGCAATACCGTCGCCTATCACATTCATGAGCCACTGGGCGTGGTCGGGCAGATCATTCCCTGGAACTTCCCGATCCTGATGGCCGCCTGGAAGCTCGCCCCTGCGCTGGCGGCCGGCAACTGCGTGGTGCTCAAGCCCGCCGAGCAGACGCCGCTAGGCATCAGCGTGCTGCTGGAACTGATCGGCGACCTGCTGCCGGCAGGCGTGGTGAATATCGTGCAGGGTTATGGCCGCGAGGCCGGCGAGGCGCTGGCCAGCAGCAAACGAATCGCCAAGATCGCTTTCACAGGCTCGACGCCGGTCGGCTCGCACATCATGAAACTCGCGGCGGACAACATCATTCCCTCGACTGTCGAACTGGGCGGCAAATCGCCGAACATTTTCTTCGAAGACATCATGAGCGCCGAACCGGAGTTCATCGAGAAAGCCGCCGAAGGCCTGGTGCTGGCGTTCTTCAACCAGGGCGAGGTCTGCACCTGCCCATCCCGGGCGCTGGTTCAGGAATCGATCTATCCGCAGTTCATGGAAGCGGTCATGGCTAAGATCGAGAAGATCAAGCGCGGCGATCCGCTGGACACCGACACCATGGTCGGCGCGCAGGCGTCCGAGCAGCAGTTCGACAAGATTTTGTCCTATCTGGACATTGCCAAAAACGAAGGCGCCGAGCTGCTTACCGGTGGCAAGGTCGAGGCGCTGGAAGGCGATCTGTCCAGCGGTTACTACATCCAGCCGACCCTGCTCAAAGGCAATAACCGGATGCGGGTGTTCCAGGAAGAAATCTTCGGCCCGGTGGTCAGCGTCACCACGTTCAAGGACGAGGCTGAAGCACTGGCAATCGCCAACGACACCGAGTTCGGCCTCGGCGCCGGTGTCTGGACCCGCGATATCAATCGCGCCTACCGCGTCGGTCGGGCGATCAAGGCCGGACGAGTCTGGACCAATTGCTATCACCTGTACCCCGCGCATGCGGCGTTCGGGGGCTACAAGAAATCCGGGGTAGGTCGTGAAACCCACAAGATCGCGCTGGAGCATTACCAGCAGACCAAAAACCTGCTGGTGAGCTACGACACCAGCCCGCTGGGGTTCTTCTAACCCCCCCCCCCCCCGGCGCTGTAGGAGCCAGCTTGCTGGCGATCATCTGGTGTCGCGTATGCGGCAGATCGCCAGCAAGCTGGCTCCTACACGGCGCTCTATAGATGGCGTGCTAATTGCTTCGCTGTAGCCCATGACCTGGTAATGGAGGATCAGAATGGCCCGTTTTTCCCAGGCTGTCGGCGCGCGCACTTATCGCTTCGAAAGCCTCAAAGAGCTGATGGCCAAGGCCAGCCCGGCGCGTTCGGGTGATTTCCTGGCCGGTGTCGCGGCACAGAGCGATGCCGAGCGGGTCGCCGCACAGATGGCGCTGGCTGACCTGCCGCTTCGGCACTTTCTGAACGAAGCGCTGATTCCCTATGAAGAGGACGAAGTCACCCGACTGATCGTCGACACGCACGACAAAGAGGCGTTCGCACCCATCAGCCACCTGACGGTGGGCGGTTTTCGCGACTGGCTGCTCAGCGACAGTGCCGACGAAGCCAGTTTGCGCGCGCTTGCGCCTGGCCTGATGCCAGAGATGGCCGCAGCCGTGTCGAAGATCATGCGGGTTCAAGACCTGGTGCTGGTCGCGCAGAAGATTCGCGTGGTCACCCGTTTTCGCAATACCGTCGGGCTGCGCGGGCGATTGTCGACCCGCCTGCAACCCAACCACCCGACCGACGATCCCTCCGGGATCGCCGCCAGCATCCTCGACGGCCTGTTGTACGGCAATGGGGATGCGGTCATCGGCATCAACCCGGCGACCGATAACACCTCCTCTATCATCGCCCTGCTGGAGATGCTCGACGCCATCGTCCAGCGTTATGAGATTCCGACTCAGTCCTGCGTGCTGACCCATGTCACCACTTCCATCGAAGCGGTCAATCGCGGTGTACCGGTCGACCTGATTTTCCAGTCGATCACCGGCACCGAAGCCGCCAATGCCAGCTTCGGCATCACCCTCGACCTGTTGCAGGAAGGTTACGAAGCGGGGCTCAGCCTGAACCGCGGAACGGTCGGCCAGAACCTGATGTACTTCGAGACGGGACAGGGCAGCGCGCTGTCGGCCAATGCCCATCATGGCGTGGACCAGCAAACCTGCGAAACCCGGGCCTATGGCGTCGCGCGGCGCTACAACCCGCTGCTGGTCAACACGGTGGTAGGCTTCATCGGGCCGGAGTACCTGTACAACGGCAAGCAGATCATTCGCGCGGGCCTCGAAGATCATTTCTGCGGCAAGTTGCTCGGCGTGCCGATGGGCTGCGACATCTGTTACACCAATCATGCCGAAGCCGATCAGGACGACATGGACACGCTGCTGACCTTGCTGGGTGTGGCGGGCATCAACTTCATCATGGGCATCCCGGGGTCGGACGACATCATGCTCAACTATCAGACCACATCCTTTCACGACGCCTTGTACGCCAGACAAAGCCTGGGGTTGCGACCGGCGCCCGAGTACGAGGCATGGCTGGAACGCATGGGCATCTTCACCCAGACGGACGGCCGGGTGCGCTTCGCGGACAGCCTGCCGCCGGCGTTTCGTCAGGCGCTAGGGCGTATCGCATGAGTGATCGGCCAGACAGCGACGACCAGCAGCCTCTGACTTCCTGGCAGCAACTGCGCAACCTTACGCCCGCGCGCATCGCGCTGGGCCGCGTCGGCACCAGCCTGCCGACGGCCGCACAGCTCGATTTTCAGCTGGCCCACGCCCAGGCACGTGACGCGGTGCACACGGCGTTCGATCATTCGGCGATCAGTGCCCAACTGGCCGAACTGAGCCACGAAACGCTGCTGGTACACAGCGCCGCCGAAAATCGGGACGTCTATCTGCAACGTCCGGACCTGGGCCGCCGCCTGGACGATGAATCCGTGCAACAACTGCGGGATCACGTCGCCGCCCATCCGGGCGGCGTGGACCTGGCCGTGGTGATTGCCGACGGTCTGTCCGCGCTGGCCGTCCATAACCATGCCGTACCCATGCTGCGCCGTCTGCGAGAAGACGCCGATGCCGATGGCTGGAGCCTGTCGCCCGTCATCCTGGTGGAACAGGGTCGGGTGGCGATTGCCGATCAGATCGGCGAGCTGCTCGGAGCGAAGATGGCGGTGATCCTGATCGGCGAAAGGCCCGGTCTCAGCTCACCGGACAGTCTGGGCCTGTACTTCACCTACGCGCCGAAGACCGGCCTGAACGATTCGCATCGCAACTGCATCTCCAACATCAGGCTGGAAGGCCTGAGCTATGCGGTGGCGACCCATCGCCTGCTCTATCTGATGCGTGAAGCCTGCCGCAGGCAGCTGTCCGGCGTGAACCTCAAGGACGACGCGCAACTGAACACGCTTGAATCGGAGTCCTGCGCCGACAAGAAGGAGAATTTCCTGCTCTGCAAACCCGCCGAGCCACATTAGATTGCGCTTTCTAACGTCGTGATAGAGCATCGAAACGCACCCAGTGCCGTGCTGCCCAACAGTGAAGTCGAGGCCCGAACCATGCGGATCATCAAAGCCACGCTAGAACATCTGGACCTGCTGTGCCCTCTGTTCGTCAAATACCGCGAGTTCTATGGCGAGATGGCGTATCCGGAGGCTTCTCGGGAATTTCTCGAAAAACGCATCGGTCGCGATGAGTCGGTGATCTATCTGGCGGTGGCGAAGGATGATGAAACCAGGGCGCTAGGCTTTTGCCAGCTCTATCCGAGTTTCTCGTCGTTGTCGCTCAAGCGGGTATGGATTCTCAACGACATCTACGTCGCCGAGGAATCGCGCCGCCAGCTGGTTGCCGATCAGTTGATGCGGCACGCAAGGAGCATGGCGAAGGAAACCCAGGCCATCCGCATGCGGGTCGCCACCAGCAGTGACAATGTCATTGCGCAACGGGTCTACGAGTCCATCGGATTCAGGCTGGACACTCAATTCAAGAATTACGTGTTGCCGATCAACTGACTGCCGGCACCGGGCCGACTTCGCCGATCACTTCTTCCTCTCTCGATGTGCGAGCGCCGGTCGCACATTCCCTTCTATAATGCCGCGCGTATCACTCAGCAGTTTCTTCCGCTTGCGACCCGCCTCAGGGTCACCGCTCCAGGTGTGCCAATGGACTTCAACCCGCTCGACCTCATCCTGCATCTCGACGTCTACCTCGATCTGCTGGTAACCAACTATGGCTCATGGATCTACGCGATTCTGTTCATGGTGATCTTCTGCGAAACCGGCCTCGTGGTGATGCCGTTCCTGCCGGGCGACTCGCTGCTGTTCATCGCCGGCGCAGTGGCCGCGGGCGGCGGCATGGACCCGGTGCTGCTGGCAGGCCTGCTGATGACAGCCGCAATCGTGGGCGACAGCACCAATTACATCATTGGCCGTACCGCCGGCGAAAAACTGTTCAGCAATCCTAAGTCGAAGGTATTCCGCCGCGACTATCTGCTGCGGACCCAAGCGTTCTATGCCGTTCATGGCGGCAAGACCGTTACGCTGGCGCGCTTTCTGCCGATCATTCGCACCTTCGCGCCTTTCGTGGCAGGGGTCGGCCACATGCCTTACGGCCGCTTCCTGGGGTTCAGCGTGCTGGGTTCGGTCCTGTGGGTCGGCAGTCTGGTGACGCTTGGCTTCTTCTTCGGCAACGTCCCGTTCATCAAGCAAAACCTGACGCTGCTGGTGCTGTTCATCATCGCGCTGTCGTTGCTGCCGATGGTCGTCGGCGTCATCCGCAGCCGCGGCGGCCGCTCCGCCGACGTTCTCTGACCCATGTGGTCACTGCGCAACTGGCGTCGGCAACGAACCCTGGCCAAACACTCGGTTGCGCCGGATCTGTGGCGCGACCTGTGCCGACAGCTGCCGATTCTGGATGGGCTGAGTCAGGCACAACTGGACCGGCTGCGTGACGCCAGCGTGTTGTTTCTGCATGACAAACACCTCACGACGCTTCCAGGCGTGGAACTGGACGACGGGCAGCGACTGTTCCTGGCAGCCCAGGCGCAATTGCCGCTGCTGGGTCTGGCCGATCTCGACTGGTATCAGGGCTTTCACGAAATCGTGCTGTACCCGGACGATTTCCGCAGCCCGCAGCGCTATCGCGACCCCAGCGGGGTCGAGCATGAATGGGACGGAGAACACAGCGGCGAAGCCTGGTTGCGGGGCCCGGTGATTCTGGCCTGGCCGGGCGTTCTGGCCAGCGGCGGCTGGGATGGCTACAACCTCGTCATCCACGAACTGGCGCACAAGCTGGACATGCTCAACGGCGATGCCAACGGCCTGCCGCCACTGCACAGCGACATGAAGATCAGCGACTGGGCGAGCGTCATGCAGCAGGCCTTCGACAACCTGAACCATCAGCTCGACGCGCATCCGGACGCCGAGCCGGCTATCGACCCCTACGCCGCCGAGGACCCTGCGGAATTCTTCGCCGTGACCAGCGAATACTTCTTCAGCGCGCCGGACCTGTTGCACGCGGCCTACCCTCGCGTTTACGAGCAATTGCAGGCGTTCTACCGCCAGGACACATTGAGCCGTCTGCAGGCGCTGCAGCGCCAGGACCCGGCTTACGCCGAGCAGCATTCGAGCCATCATCAGGGCCAGCACTGAGCCAACGCGGCGCGTGGCATCACCGGCAGAATGTGCCTATAATCCGGGCCACTTTTTGGCGTTCGCGCCAATCTCTGTCTGGTCAACTATGGGGGCAACGCCCAATGAGCTACAGCAAGATTCCTGCGGGCAAAGACCTGCCGAACGACATCTATGTCGCGATCGAAATCCCGGCCAACCATGCGCCGATCAAGTACGAAATCGACAAAGAATCCGATTGCCTGTTCGTTGACCGTTTCATGGCCACCCCGATGTTCTACCCGGCCAACTACGGTTTCATCCCCAACACCCTGGCTGACGATGGCGACCCCCTCGACGTGCTGGTTGTCACGCCTTATCCGGTCGCCCCAGGTTCGGTGATCCGCGCCCGTCCGGTCGGCATCCTGAACATGACCGACGACGGCGGTGGCGATGCCAAAGTCATCGCTGTTCCGCACGACAAGCTGTCCCAGCTGTACGTCGACGTGAAAGAGTACACCGACCTGCCGCCTCTGCTGCTGGAGCAGATCAAGCACTTCTTCGAGAACTACAAGGATCTCGAAAAAGGCAAATGGGTGAAGATCGATGGCTGGGGCAACGCTGACGCGGCCCGTGCCGAGATCCTGAAATCGGTCGAAGCCTTCAAAGGCTGATTCACCGATTCGCCCGCTTCGGGATGCCTGGTCCAGGTGTCCCGAACGCCTCCTCTCCTCCTCTCGTATTCATGACGTCCTCCGTCGATTCGCTGCATTGCCGGCGATTAAAAATCACTTCACATTCCGCCCGCCTGCCGCCACTGGATAAACAGTCTGTTCACACGAGAAAACCGTCACTCTCCGGCGCCGACTGTGTTCCCGAAAAAGCGTACTTTACGAAATGTCCCACGAAAGATTCGTCTGGTCTGTAAGGCATTAGCCATCGCAGATCAGGGATAGCGCCGCCTTGAACACCTCGTTCATTTAAACGCGGCTGTGGTCTTCGTAATATCCGCTTCATGAATACATCAGGTGATCGACTACGTATCCTCCTGCGGGAGTGCCATCTCAGCGCTACGGATTTTGCCGCCAACCGCAAGATCACGCCCCAGCATGTGAACAATTGGTTCAAGCGCGGCGTGCCCATGGCGCGGCTCGATGAAGTGGCTGAGCTATTGACCGTCAACGCCCGCTGGCTGCGCACCGGCGAAGGTCCCAAACATCCCACCGACCCTGCCAACGAAATTACCGGCGGCGACACCCGGGCCGCATCATCCCAGGGACGCGGTTCGCTGCGTGGTGATGCGGAAATCCAGATTTTCAAGGAAGCCGCGTCCACCCCCGGTTCAGGCAAGACGGTGCTGACCGAAGCGCCTGGTCAGAAAATCCGGCTGCCTTTGCAGTCATTGCAGGCGATGGGGATCGATCCGAAAGATTGCCTGTGCGTGGTGATGGTCGGCGGCAGCATGGCCGACAAGATCCAGGACGGCTCGCTACTGGGCGTGGACCGCAACCAGACTCAAGTGATCGACGGCGAGGTATACGCCCTCGAACACGGCGGCATCCTTCGGGTACGCTATCTCTATCGCTTGCCCAACGGCGGCTTGCGGTTGCGCAGTCACAACCCCGGCGAGTATCCGGATGAATTATTCACTGCTCAAGAGATAGAACAGCAACACCTGAAAATCCTCGGCTGGGTATTCTGGTGGTCGACTTTCAGTCAAAGGCGCAACAATCCGTTGCTGCGTTGAAGTGATACCGAAATGTTACAAAGCGCTTCAAGGCTGGGCATCACGGACAAACCCCAGTATCCTCTACCGCACCCCGGCATCGACGCCCCGCGACGATGCCCGCACGGCGAACGATCCGCTCGTCCTGCCCTTTTTCAGCGTTCCCTGAGGACGCACCTGTTAAAGGCGATTGCGGTTTACCAAAAATAAATCAAGATCGTCCTTGAGAAGCCGGCCACAAGCCGGCTTTTTGATTTTCAGAGCCCGTCTGATACGTGAAGGTATCGCCAGCAAGCTGGCTCCTACGGGTTATACCCTGCGTAGGAGCCAGCGGGCGGCGATTCGTCTTGCTGGCGATGCAGACGACGCGGCGTATCAGTCACACCGCGCAACGGCTGTCGCGACCAAGGTCCCTCCCACAAGAGCCCGTAGCCAGCGGGCGGCGATCCGTCTTGCTGGCGATAAACGTTTAAAAGTCGATGGTCCCCGAGAACTTCACCAGACGCGGTTCGCCTTGAGTCAGATAGCCGCCGTTGGCCGAGGCCCAGTAGTTCTTGTCACTGATGTTTTCGACGTTGACCCGCAGGGTCAGGTCGTTCTCGGCGAGTTTGAGCTTGTAGCGGGCGCCGGCGTCGAAGCGGTTCCAGGTGGGCAGGCTAAGCCTGTTGGCTGGATCCGCGTATTGACCACCGGTGCGCAGCATGCGCGCGTTCAGGGCGAGGCCTTCCATTCCCGGCACATCCCAGTCGACCGAAGCGTTGAGCTGGAAGGTCGGCACGCCGACGGCATGGTTGCCATCGTTGGCTCCACCCTGAGTGCCTTTGAGTTCAGAGGTCATGCGAGTGCCGCCCGCCATCAAGCGCAGGCCTTCGACAGGTTCGCCGAAAACGCTCAGCTCGACGCCTTTGTTGATCTGCTCACCGTCACGTACGAAAACATCGTTGCCGCCGAGATAACCGTCGGTAGGCTTTTCGATCCGGAAGACCCCAAGATTGGCGCCGAAGGACTGCATATCCAGTTTGATACCGGCCTCCAGTTGCTTGGTGCGACCCGGCGCAAAAACCTGACCTCTGTTGACGGCATCAGCGGGGGCGGTATCGCCTTTGGCCAAGCCTTCAATGCGGTTGGCGTACAGCGAGATGGATTCGGTCGGTTTGTACACGATGCCGTACACCGGGGTGGTGATGGATTCGTCGTAAAGCGCAGTACGACTGCCGTCAGGGTACGGATCCAAAGGTCTGCCGGACCGGGTAGCACCGTCGTAACTATAACCTTCCACACGCAGCTGCTGACGACGCAAACCAGCGGTGATCAACAACGAATCATCGAAAAAGCCAAGGGTGTCGGAAATTGCCAGACTGCGATTGCGGGTCTTGCCCGTAATGCCCGGATCTCCCATTTCACCGCCGGTGCTGGTTTCGTTAGTTGGTGCTGGCAACTTGACCGGGTTATGGATGTTAGTACTGCCCCCGGAATAGAACACATAAGCGTTCTCCTGCTCGGTCCAGATGGTCGAGCCGCCGATGCTGATCTGATGGCTGACCGGGCCGGTTTGCAGACGACCATTTAATCCCGCGCTGAAAGTGACGTTGTCCTCATTATGCGCAATCTGGGAGCCACCGATACTCGCCTGACCGCTGCCATTAGCCAGGACTGGCGTGCCATAGACACCGGTTTCATGGGCGTGCTTGGCACCTCCGGCAAGGTAAGCGGTCCAGTTCTCGTTCAGGTCCCATTCGCCACGGGCCATGCCAAAGGTGTCTTCGGTTTCGGTATATGTCCAATCCTGTCCGTAGTTCTTACTCGCGTCGGGCGCATTTGGAATGCTTACGCCAGCGGCAAGCACTGGGGTGCTGAATGCGGGACCAAGCCGTACCGAGTTGCGCAGATGGTTCAGACGCTGCTTCTGATAACCGAAATCGGTCGAAGCACGGAAGCCATCGCCACGATAGTCTAGGCCGGCGACGAACAGTTTGGTCCGCTGATCCTGATCGTCGATGGCGGTTTCGCCTTCGCGCTGGCTGAGGTTGAGCCGCGCGCCGAAACGGTTGTCTTCGCCAAAACGCTGACCGATGTCCAGATGCTCGCCGATACGACCGTCAGTGGTGATCTCCTGCGTGTAGCGACGCGTCGGCACGTCTCCGGCGCGCTTGGGTTGCAGGTTGACGCTGCCGCCCAGCCCGGAACCGGTCGGGCTGACACCGTTGATAAAGGCATTCGGCCCCTTGAAGACTTCCACACGCTCGACGGCGTCGGTGGAAATGATCTGCCGTGGCAGGACGCCATACAGACCGTTGTAGGAAATGTCATCGCTATTGAGCGGCAAACCCCGGATCACGAAGACCTGCGCCTGATTGCCGAAGCCGAACGACTGGCGTACCGACGGATCGTTGAGCAGCACGTCACCGACGTCCTCGGCCTGCTGATCCTCGATCAGTTTCGAGGTATAGCTGGTCGCGGTGAAGGGCACGTCCATATTGTCCTGATTACCCAGAACACCCATCTGCGAGCCACGGGCAACCTGACCGCCGGCGAATTCGACTGGCAGCGCGTGGGGATTGGGCTTGAGCGCATCGGCGGAAACGTCAGTGGCTCCAAGCTCCACGACCGGCGGCGCTGCGTGCGCGGCGAGACTCAGAGAACAGCAGATCGCGAGCAGCGTGGGTCGCGAAGGGAATGGCGCAGCCATGAGATGAATACCCGTTTATTAGTATTAATTTGGACGGCCTCCATGCCGATACGACTGATTCTCAGGCGCAGATGATATCAGCGTATTTTTACCGGATGTATCCAGATGGATGGAAATTGGCACATTTGGACAAAGGGTGGCATTGACACTGTGGCGGCGGAAATGCGCGAACCGTAAAAATTCATGTCCATCAGAGCCCTGTAATGCAGCCGCGCGATACATAGTTACCGCATCTGCGTCGCGGCTGACACGTAAACTGGCGCCCTCTTCCAGCCAAGGACGCGCAAGACATGACCCAAGGAATCCCTGCCACCAGTGCCGGTAACCGCTTCGATGAAGTGATCGCGATGATTCATGAAGCTCGCCGCCAGACCTTGCAGACGGTCAATACGCATCTGATCCAGCTGTACTGGCAAGTCGGCGCTTATATCAGCCGCAAGATCGAGCTGGCCGAATGGGGCGACGCCGTGGTCAGCCAGCTGGCGGAGCATCTGGCTCAGACTCAGCCGGGGTTGCGGGGCTTCAACAAGCGCAATTTATTCAGGATGCGACAGTTCTACGAGACTTACCAAGGTGACGAAAAAGTGTCGGCACTGCTGACACAATTACCCTGGACCCACCACCTGATCATCTTCAGCCAGAGCAAACGGCCGGAAGAGCGCGAGTTCTATCTACGCACGGCGATACAGGAAAAATGGTCAAGCCGCGACCTGGAACGCCAATTCAAGACCGCCCTGTTCGAGCGCACGGTTACCCAACCGGCCAAGGCTTCCACAGCACTCAAGCAAACAAGACCAGATGCTCTGGACGTTTTTCGCGACGCCTACGTCGTGGAATTTCTCGGGCTGCCCTCCGGCCACGCCGAAGCGGATCTGCATCGCGGCCTGCTGCAGCGCCTCAAGGAATTCCTCAACGAGCTCGGACGGGATTTCTGCTTTATCGGCTCGGAGTATCCGATCCAGGTGGGCAGCCGGGATTTCGCCCTGGACCTGTTGTTTTTCCATCGAGGGCTCAACTGCCTGATCGCCATCGAACTCAAGGTCGGCCGTTTCGAGCCCGAGTATCTGGGCAAGCTGGACTTCTACCTCGAAGCCCTGGATCGCAACGAGCGCAAGCCGCATGAAAACCCGGCCATCGGGGTGCTCCTGTGTGCCAGCAAAGAGGACGAGGTGGTCGAGTATGCGCTCAACCGCTCGCTGTCGCCGGCACTGATCGCCGAATACCAGACCCGCTTGCCGGACAAGCAACTGCTGCAGGCCAAACTGCACGAGTTCTACGCCCTGAACACCCTGTCCGAGTAATCCGCGCCCGGATCGCTTACGCTAGACCGTCTGCCACCGCCATCGGAGCCACACATGCCGCACGACAAAGACCCTCGCGCTCATACCGCACTCTCGCAGCGGGGGCGTAGCGCAAGCAGCGGGCCGGGCTTGTCCGTCAACCCGCCGGTGGTGCGGGTCAGCACGGTGTTGTTCGACAGCCTTGCCAGCCTGCGGGAGGCGGAAGTTCGTACGGCGGGCCCCGAGCGCTCATTGACATATGGGGCCAACGGCAACCCCACCGCGTTTGCCTTGCAGGATCTGATCACCGAGCTGGAAGGCGCTCACGGCACCTGTCTGTATGCAACCGGTCTGGCGGCCATCGCGCAGATGTTTCAGGCTTTCCTGAGGCCCGGCGATCATGTGCTGATCACCGACTCGGTATATGGCCCGGTGCGACGACTGGCGCATACCATGCTGACGGCCTTCGATATCGAATACGATTTCTACGCGCCGGACGGCAGCGACGTCGAATCGTCTATCAAGCCCAACACACGCATGATCTACGCCGAAGTGCCTGGCTCGCTGACTTACGCATTCTGTGACCTGCCGGCGCTGTCGCGCCTGTGCAAAGCGCGAGGACTGCTGCTGGCTGTGGATAACTCCTGGGGTTCGGGCGTGCTGTTCAAGCCTCTCGAACTGGGCGCGGACATATCGCTGATGGCGCTCACCAAGTACGTTGCCGGTCATTCCGATGTGATGATGGGCAGCGTCAGCACGACCGAGGCTCACTGGCAGACGCTCAAGACCATGAACACCGCGGTCGGCAACACGGTCAGCCCGGACGACGCCTATCTGGTGCTGCGCGGCGCCCGAAGCCTTGCCGCCCGGATGGCGATGCATGAACGCCACGCGCTGCAGGTCGCCGAATGGCTGCAAGACCAGGATCAGGTTGCGCGGGTTTTCTATCCGGCGTTGCCGGGAGATCCAGGGCACGCAATCTGGAAGCGTGATTTCCATGGCTGCAACGGCTTGTTGAGCTTCGAATTCAAGTCAACCGAGCGGGAGGTGCTCGACCGCTTCGTCGGCGCATTGAAGCTGTTCGGGATAGGTTATTCCTGGGGCGGATTCGAAAGTCTGATCAGCGAGGTCTTTCATCACGGCGCGGTGAATGCCTTCGGGCCGATGCTGCGTCTGCAGATAGGCCTGGAGAGCCCGGATGACCTGATCGCCGATCTGCGGGCAGGCTTCGCCGCGGCTGCCGGGATCTGACGGCGGTTTGCTCCAGAGCCCCGCCTCTGCTAGTGTCGCGCGGTTTAGTCTCTACCGGAATTGCGCCATGGCCCGCAAGAAAGCTGCACTGGATTTCGAACAGTCCCTCGCCGATCTGCAAGTACTGGTGGAACGACTGGAGAACGGCGAACTGTCTCTGGAAGACTCCCTTACCGCCTTCGAGCAAGGCGTGCGTTTGACGCGCGATTGTCAAAGCGCACTGGCTCAGGCAGAACAGAAGGTTCAGGTTCTGCTGGAACGCGATGGCGAACTGGCCGAAGAACCCTTCGACGCGGAACAACCCGAATGATCGCGAGCTATCAGGCCCAGAGCCAGGCGCGGGTCAACGCAGCGCTCGAAGGTTTGTTCACAGCACCCGGTCCGGAACTGGCGCGGCTCTATGAAGCGATGCGCTACAGCGTCATGAACGGCGGCAAGCGTGTTCGCCCACTGCTCGCCTATGCGGCATGCGAAGCACTGGGCGGCGTCGCCAAGGACGCCAACGGCGCGGCCTGCGCGGTGGAACTGATCCACGCCTACTCGCTGGTTCACGACGACCTGCCAGCCATGGACGATGACGACCTGCGTCGCGGCCAGCCCACCACCCATAAAGCATTCGATGAAGCCTGTGCGATCCTGGCCGGCGACGGCTTGCAGAGCCTGGCGTTCACTGCCCTGCTCGATCCCGCGCTGACGACCCAGGATGCAGCCACGCGTCTGTCGATGGTGCAGGCGCTGGCACATGCCGCCGGACCGGCCGGCATGGTCGGCGGTCAGGCTATCGACCTGGGCTCGGTAGGCCTCAAACTGGATCAGACCGCTCTCGAATACATGCACCGGCACAAGACCGGCGCGCTGATCGAAGCCAGCGTGCGGCTCGGCGCACTGGCGAGCGGCCGTTCGAGTGCCGCCAGCCTGGATGCGTTGCAGACATACGCCCGCGCCGTGGGCCTGGCATTCCAGGTGCAGGACGATATTCTCGATGTAGAAAGCGATACGGCTACGCTGGGCAAGCGCCAGGGCGCAGATATCGCGCGTGACAAGCCGACTTATCCGGCGTTGCTGGGACTGGACGCCGCCAAGGCGTATGCGCTGGAGTTGCGTGACCAGGCTCTGCAAGCGCTCGGCACCTTCGGTGAGGCAGCCGAACCGCTGCGCCAGCTGGCCCACTATATTGTCGAGCGACGCAACTGAACGAACTTTGAGGCCGGATGAATCAACCAGGATCAGATCGGTCAGAGTGTTACTACGCATCGCGACCTGCGACACGCAGGTCGCAGTTCATGGGCAGCTTGCGATGCATAAGGTAAACTGCCGCCTCTTTTACTTATAACGATTCGCCTGATGCCCACGACGTTCAAAGAGATTCCCCGCGAGCGCCCGCTTACGCCGTTGCTCGACCGCGCCAATACGCCGGACGGGCTGCGCCGCCTGGGCGAAGCCGAGCTGGAAACCCTGGCCGATGAATTGCGCCTGGAGCTCCTCTACTCCGTCGGCCAGACCGGGGGACATTTCGGCGCCGGCCTTGGCGTGATCGAGCTGACCATCGCGCTGCACTACGTCTTCGACACACCGGACGACCGTCTGGTGTGGGACGTCGGCCATCAAGCCTACCCGCACAAGATCCTCACCGGTCGTCGCGAGCGCATGCCGACCTTGCGCCAGAAGGACGGCGTGGCCGCCTTCCCGCGTCGCAGCGAAAGCGAATACGACACCTTTGGCGTCGGCCACTCCAGCACCTCGATCAGTGCCGCGCTGGGCATGGCGATCGCCGCGCGGCTGCAGGGTAGCGAGCGCAAGTCGATCGCTGTGATCGGCGACGGCGCGCTGACGGCAGGCATGGCTTTCGAGGCGCTCAACCATGCGCCGGAAGTCGCGGCCGACATGCTGGTGATCCTCAACGACAACGACATGTCGATCTCCCGGAATGTCGGCGGACTGTCGAACTACCTGGCGAAGATTCTTTCCAGCCGCACTTACAGCAGCATGCGCGAAGGCAGCAAGAAGGTGTTGTCGCGCCTGCCCGGTGCCTGGGAAATCGCTCGCCGCACAGAAGAATACGCAAAGGGCATGCTGGTGCCCGGCACCTTGTTCGAGGAGCTGGGCTGGAATTACATCGGCCCGATCGACGGTCATGACCTGCCGACGCTGATCGCGACCCTGCGTAACATGCGCGACCTCAAGGGACCGCAGTTCCTGCATGTCGTGACCAAAAAGGGCAAGGGCTTCGCGCCCGCCGAGGTCGACCCGATCGGCTATCACGCCATCACCAAGCTCGAACCGCTCGACGCACCCGTCTCCGCGCCGCGTCAGGCCGGTGGTCCCAAATACTCCGCAGTGTTCGGCCAATGGCTGTGCGACATGGCAAAAGCCGATTCGCGACTGGTCGGCATCACGCCGGCCATGAAGGAAGGCTCGGACCTGGTTGCATTCAGCGAACGCTATCCGGACCGCTATTTCGACGTTGCCATCGCCGAACAGCATGCCGTCACTCTGGCGGCGGGCATGGCGTGCGAAGGCAGCAAGCCGGTCGTGGCGATCTACTCCACGTTCCTGCAACGCGGTTATGACCAATTGGTGCATGACGTCGCGGTGCAGAACCTCGACGTGCTGTTCGCCATCGACCGTGCCGGCCTAGTGGGCGAAGACGGTCCGACCCATGCCGGCAGCTTCGACCTTTCGTATCTGCGCTGCATCCCCGGCATGGTCATCATGACCCCGAGCGACGAGAACGAATTGCGCAAGATGCTCAGCACGGGGTATCTGCATACCGGCCCCGCCGCCGTGCGCTATCCACGCGGCACCGGTCCGAACGCGACTATCGAGGACAACCTCGAACCGCTGGAGATCGGCAAGGGCGTCGTACGCCGCGAGGGCCAGGGCGTTGCGATTCTGGTGTTCGGCGTGCAGCTGGCCGATGCGCTGGTCGTGGCGGACAAACTGGATGCGACCGTCATCGACATGCGCTTCGTGAAACCGCTGGACGAGGCACTGGTACGCGACGCGGCAGCCAATCACGAACTGCTGGTCACTGTCGAAGAAAACGCCATCATGGGTGGCGCCGGCGCGGCAGTCAGCGAATTCCTCGCCCGAGAGAATATTCTCAAGTCAGTGCTGCACCTGGGCTTGCCGGATATCTACGTGGAACACGCAAAGCCCGCGCAGATGCTGGCCGAGTGCGGCCTGGACGCGGCGGGTATAGAGGCGGCGATCAGCGAGCGTCTGGCGCTGATCGGCTAAGGAAGTGCTAGCGGGCAGCTCCTGGAGCTGCCCGCTTCGCGATCAGACGGGATCGACTTCGCTCTGATGCTCGTTGCCCATCATGTGCCCAAGCTTGCCGGCCTTGGTGGCGAGATACAGTTTGTTGTGCGGGTTCTGACCGGTATGCAGAGGGACCCGCTCGGCAACCTTGATGCCCATATCGGTCAAAGCCTTCACCTTGCGCGGGTTGTTGGTCATCAACCGCAGCGACTCGACACCCAGGTGTTGCAGCATCGGCAGACAGATCGCGTAGTCGCGCTGATCGGCTGCGAAGCCCAGCCGCTCGTTGGCCTCGACCGTATCGGCGCCGCCATCCTGTAGCTCATAGGCCCGAATCTTGTTCATCAGGCCGATGCCCCGACCTTCCTGTCGCAGATAAAGCAATACGCCCCGCCCTTCAGTGGCAATGGCGCGCAACGCGGCTTCCAGTTGCGAACCGCAATCGCAGCGCTGGCTGAACAAGGCATCGCCTGTCAGACACTCGGAATGCACCCGACCGAGGACCGGAGCGCCATCCGCGATATCACCCAGACTCAGAACGACGTGTTCACGCCCGGTGGCCGACTCGAGAAAGCCATGCATGGTGAATTGTGCAAAAGGGGTAGGCAGCTTGGAAGCGGCGACAAATGCAACGGGCACCGTGTGCTCCTGATCAGTATGAAAACGGACAAGGGCTGCATTGTAACAGCAGCGTCCTACAGACGCTTAGCCGGAATACTAAGCAGTCAGATAGCGAAAATCGATGATCGAACCCAGACCCAGACCAGGCCCTGCATGGCGATCCAGGCCAGTACGCCGGCCAGAACGTCGTCCAGCATGATGCCGAAGCCACCGTGAAGATGGCGGTCGACCCAGCGTATCGGCCAGGGTTTGAGAATATCGAAAAAGCGGAAGACCAGAAAACCGACGATCAGCCAGGGCCAGCCCTCGGGAACCAGCCACAAGGTTATCCACATGCCGACCATTTCGTCCCAGACGATACCTTCGTGGTCATGCACGCCGAGATCGTCGGCGACCCTGCCGCACAGCCAGAAACCGAACAGCATCGTCAGCCCAAGCATCAGCCAGTAGCCCCAGTCCGGCATCATTTGCCAGAGCGGGATGAACGGCAGCGCGACCAGCGAGCCCCAGGTTCCAGGCGCCTTGGGCAAGGTGCCGGAACCGAAGCCGAACGCCATGAAATGCCAGGGATTGGTCCAGACTGACGGCGGAACGAATTCGGCCGAAACCGGCTTGGGATCGTCTTTCACTGCCTGCTCCCGAAATGCTGATAACCGCGCACGGCGGGCGTGACGTCGCTGCCTGACGCATCGATCAGCGTGACGCCCTCCCCGGCCATTACCCGGCCGATGACATGCACCGGCCAGCCCGCATCCATCAGTCCGGTCAGTACTTGCGGGCGAAGGGTGAAAGCCAGTACATAATCGTCGCCACCACTCAATGCGGCCTGCTGCGCGGCTTGCGCCTCGAACAGCGTGAGCAGTTGCGTGGACAGTGGTAGCCGGTCGCGCTCGATCAGGAGCCGGACCCCTGATGCCTTGGCGATATGTCCGCAATCGGCCAGCAGACCATCGGAAATATCCAGCGCCGCAGTGGCCTTGCCCACCAGCGCTTGCCCGAGGGCCAGTTGAGGTTGGGGCGACCAGTAACGCCCCAGCAGGTAATCGGCGACCGAAGGTTCGGTGTTGCGCTGTCCGAGCACCAGGGACAGCGCGCCTGCGCCCTCGCCCAGATTGCCGCCGACGCACAACAGATCGCCGTCCCTCGCGCCGCTGCGCGTCAGGGCCTGGCCGGAAGGCACGGCACCGAACACCGTCAAGGTCATGCTGAGCGGTCCACGGGTCGTATCGCCGCCGATCAACCGCAGCTCGCAGGCCTGCGCCATGCGATTGAGCCCCCGGGCGAAGGCTTCCAGCCAGTCGGCGTCGACATCCGCAAGCGTCAGGGCGAGCGTGAAGGCTACGGGACGAGCGCCCATGGCCGCCAGATCGCTGGCGGACACAGCCAGCGCGCGTTGCGCCAGCAGAAACGGATCGCAGACTTCCGGGAAGTGCACGCCGGCAACCAGCGTGTCGGTGGAAATCGCCAGCTGTTCGCCAGCCGGCAGTGCCAGCAGCGCACAATCGTCGCCGATGCCCAGCGCAACGTCTCCGCCGACCTGCGCGCAGGACGCAGCGGCGAAGTACTTGCGGATCAGCTCGAACTCACCCATGGCCAGCGACAGCGCCAATCAGCGCTTGTTGGCCTTCACTTCGACTTCACGCAAACGCGGAGCCAGCTTGTCGAGCACGCCATTGACGAACTTGTGACCGTCGGTGGAACCGTAGACCTTCGCCAGCTCGATACCTTCGTTGATCACCACGCGATAAGGCACGTCGATACGCTTGAGCAACTCGAAGGTCGACAGACGCAGCACTGCCAGTTCGACCGGGTCCAGCTCGTCGATGGTCAGATCCAGGCAAGGTGCCAGGGCGACGTCGATTTCGGTCTTGCTGGTGGCAACGCCGTGCAACAGCTCACGGAAGTAGGCACCGTCGACGTTGCTGAAATCGTTATCGACGCGGAATTGCGCTTCGATCTCGTTCAGCGAGTGACCCGCCATCTGCCACTGGTAAAGGGCCTGGGTCGCCAGCTGACGCGCTTCGCGGCGCTTGGCGCTCTTGCCCTTGGCGGCCTCGGGCGATTTGGGTTCGCGCGGGTTGAACTGATCGCTATCGTCGGAAATCACTTGGCCTCCAGCTGCGACAGCAGACTGACCATTTCGAGAGCGGACAGTGCAGCCTCGGCGCCCTTGTTGCCGGCCTTGGTGCCGGAGCGCTCGATGGCCTGCTCGATAGTGTCGACGGTCAGCACGCCGAAAGCGACCGGAACGCCGAACTGCATGGAAACGTGGGACAGACCTTTGACGCACTCACCGGCCACGTATTCGAAGTGTGGAGTGCCGCCGCGGATTACCGCGCCCAGCGCGACGATGGCGTCGAATTCCTTGCGCTCGGCGACCTTCTGCACCACCAGCGGGATCTCGAACGCACCCGGCGCGCGGATGATGGTGATGTCGTTTTCATTGACGCCATGGCGTACCAGCGCGTCGACCGCACCGCTTACCAGGCTTTCCACGACGAAGCTGTTGAAACGGCCGACAACCAGGGCGTAACGGCCCTGGGGGGCGATGAAAGTACCTTCGATGGTCTTCAAGGGCATTCGGTGAGTCTCGTATAAAGAGCAAGCCCGCCGTATCGGCGGACTTTGAGGGAGTTTAGCCACGAATCTCGACTGCCGGACAGGCCTGCGAAACGAGGCGTTCGCGCGGCTTGTCCGCCGGTATTCATTCGGAGGGCACGTATTCTACAACTTCCAGATCGAAACCGGATATCGCATTGAACTTCATCGGCGAACTCATCAGGCGCATCTTGCGCACACCCAGGTCGCGCAGAATCTGCGAACCGGCGCCGACCGTGCTGTAAGTGGTCGGCGTTTTGGCCGGCAACTGACCGGTGGTTTCGCGGATATGCGCCAGCACGGCATCGCCGTCCAGCGGATGGCCCAGCAACAGCACCACGCCGCTGCCCGCCTCGGAAACCGCGCTCATCGCGGCCCGCAGGCTCCAGCGACCGGGCTGGTTGACCATCAGCAGATCGCGCAGCGGGTCCATATTGTGCACTCGGACCAGGGTCGGCTGGTCGCCGCTGATGGTGCCAAGCGTGAGGGCCAGGTGAACGTCGCCTTCCACCGAATCGCGGTAGGTCACCAGGTTGAAATGACCCAGTTCGCTGTCCAGAGGCTGCTCGGCAATCCGCTGAACGGTACGTTCGTGGATCATCCGGTAGTGAATCAGGTCGGCGATGGTGCCGATCTTGATGCCATGTTCGAGCGCGAACGCCTCGAGTTCGGCGCGCCGGGACATGGTGCCATCATCGTTCATCACTTCGCAGATGACACCGCTGGGCTCGAAACCGGCCATGCGCGCCAGATCGCACGCGGCTTCGGTATGGCCAGCGCGCGCCAGAGTGCCGCCGGCCTGCGCCATCAATGGAAAGATGTGGCCTGGGCTGACGATGTCTTCGGCCTTCGCATCCCGGGCCGCGGCGGCCTGAACGGTACGCGCGCGGTCTGCTGCGGAAATGCCGGTGGTCACGCCCTCGGCGGCTTCGATGGACACGGTGAACTTGGTGCCGAAACCCGAACCGTTGCGCGGCGCCATCAGAGGCAGCTTCAGGGTTTCGCACCGCTCGCGGGTCATCGGCATGCAGATCAGGCCCCGGGCGTAGCGCGCCATAAAGTTGATGTGCTCGGCCTTCACGCATTCGGCGGCCATGATCAGGTCGCCTTCGTTCTCGCGGTCTTCGTCATCCATGAGGATGACCATCTTGCCCTGGCGGATGTCTTCAACCAGTTCTTCGACAGTGTTGAGCGCCACTCGGCACCCCCTTCAATTCAGGATTTGAGGTAGCCGTTCTCGGCCAGAAAGCTTTCGGTGATCCCGCCCTTGGTCGGCTCGGCCGCCTTGTCGCCCAGCAGCAGACGCTCCAGATAGCGCGCCAGCAGGTCGACCTCCAGGTTGACCTTACGGCCGGGGCTGTAATCAGCCATGATGGTTTCGGCCAGGGTGTGGGGCACGATGGTCAGCTCGAACTCGGCGCCGTCGACGGCGTTCACGGTCAGGCTGGTGCCGTCGACCGTGATCGACCCCTTGTGGGAGATGTACTTGGCAAGCTCACGCGGCGCGCGTACGCGGAATTGAATGGCGCGCGCGTTCTCTTGGCGGGACAGGACTTCGCCGACACCGTCGACATGGCCGCTGACCAGGTGCCCGCCCAGGCGCGTGGTCGGGGTCAAGGCCTTTTCCAGATTGACGCGGCTGCCGACTTTCAGGTCGACGAACGCCGTCACATCCAGCGTCTCGCGACTGACGTCTGCCCAGAAACCATCACCGGGCAACTCCACCGCAGTCAGGCACACGCCGTTGACCGCGATACTGTCGCCCAGCTTTACATCGCTCAGGTCGAGCTTGCCGGTGGCGACGTGGACACGGACATCGCCGCCTTTGGGGGTTAGTGCGCGGATGCTGCCGATGGATTCGATAATGCCGGTAAACATGGGTCCTCCAGGAGAACAGAGCCTTCGCCAGGCGAAAGCCGGGAATTATACGCCGGGAGCGTAAACAGGGAGCGCAGTGACTCGCCAGTCATTGCCCACGGCACGCATTTCTACGATGTTCAGCTCCAGTGCCTCGCTCATCTGCGTCAATGGCAAGTCGAGCAGCGGCCGCGCCGAAGACCCGAGCAGCTTGCCGGCGATGAAGATCTGAAACTCGTCTACCAGCCCCTGGCGGGTGAAGGCCCCGGCCAGACGTGGCCCGGCTTCGACCAGCACATCGTTGACGCCGCGCGCCGCGAGTTCGCCCAGCAGCTTGTGCAGGTCCACATGCGCCGAACTGTCGGTCATGGCGAGGATTTCGTGTCCTTCTTCCTGATAGCGGCTGCGGGCGGAAGCCGCGGCGAGCGTGGCGACCAGCGCCGGGCCGGCCTGAAAGAAGGGTGCGTCGAGCGGCACCCGCAGGCGGCCATCGATCAGTACGCGCAGCGGCGGACGCAACGAGGCAAGCGCCGTAAGCTCCGCGCTCAGGCCCAGCTCATCCGGGCGCACCGTCAGCCGCGCCTTGTCGGTCAGTACCGTGTCGGCGCCGGTCAATACGACACTGGATTGAGCCCGCAGGCGCTGCACGGCGGAGCGCGCTTCGGGGCCGGTGATCCACTGGCTCTCGCCGCTGGCCATCGCCGTGCGCCCGTCCAGGCTCATCGCCAGTTTGACCCGCACGTACGGCAGGCCTTTTTCCATGCGTTTGAGGAAACCTTTGTTCAAGGCCCTCGCCTCGGCTTCGAGCACGCCACTTTGCGTAGTAATCCCGGCGGCCACGAGGCGCAGCAGGCCGCGACCGGCGACTTCGGGATTGGGGTCCTGCATGGCGGCGACCACGCGGCCTACACCGGCGTTCACCAGCGCATCGGCACAAGGCGGCGTGCGTCCATGGTGGCTGCAAGGTTCAAGGGTGACATAAGCCGTGGCGCCGCGCGCCTTGTCGCCGGCCTGGCGCAGCGCATGAACTTCGGCATGCGGCTCGCCCGCTCGGGCATGCCAGCCTTCGCCGACGATCTGCCCGTTGCGAACGATGACGCAGCCGACCCTGGGATTGGGGTGAGCGGAATAAATGCCCTTGCGCGCCAGCTCCAGCGCCCGGGCCATGTACTGGATATCCAGAGCGCTTTGTTCAGTCGACACGCCGTTCATTCCTTGCCCGGCTCGCGCGCCAGTCGCTCGATTTCTTCCCGGAATTCGTTGAGATCCTGAAAACGCCGGTACACCGAGGCGAAGCGGATGTAAGCCACCTCATCGAGCTTCTGCAATTCGGCCATGACCAGCTCCCCCACCACCAGGGATTTGACCTCGCGTTCGCCAGTGGCGCGCAGCTTGTGCTTGATGTGCACCAGCGCGGCTTCCAGGCGTTCGACGCTCACAGGACGTTTCTCCAGCGCGCGCTGCATGCCGGCGCGCAGTTTTTCTTCGTCGAACGGCTGGCGACTGCCGTCCTGCTTGATCAGGCGGGGCATGACCAGCTCGGCGGTTTCGAACGTGGTGAAGCGCTCGACGCACGCCAGGCATTCGCGACGGCGGCGAACCTGTTCGCCTTCGGCGACGAGGCGAGAGTCGATGACTTTGGTGTCATTGGCACCGCAGAACGGACAGTGCATGGTGGCAGGCAACAAACTGAGAAGGAGCGTCATGGTAGCGCATCCCGCCCGCAAGACAAGACTTGGGGTTTACGGTATATAACGCCCATGGATGTGATATGAAATTGCCCTGACCGGGCAGCCGCGCACGTCGCAGCGTCACTTAGCCTTTCGATTTTTGTCCTGTGGAGCTTTCATGACGCTACGCCCCCTGATTTTGCTGAGCATGCTCGGCCTGCTGGCCGCTTGCAGCAGCAACGAAGCACCCCAGCCGGCGACGCCGAAACCCGTCGCTCCGGTGCTCAAGGTCCCGGCCGGCCCCGGCCCGTTACAGCCGTACCAGCGCGAGCTGAGCGGCCAGTTGCTCGGCATTCCCGCCGGCACCGAAGTGGAAATGGCAATGCTGGTCGTGGACGAGCGCGGACGTCCGCAGAAGCTGCTGACCAGCACCACGCTGCAAGGTAACGGCCAGTCGCTGCCGTTCCAGTTGCGCTTCAATCCCGAAGCATTCCCGGCAATGGGGCAGGTCGAACTGCGCGGACGCGCCATCAAGTCTGGTCAGCTGATCCTGCATCTGCCCTCCATGCGCATCCAGCAGGCCACTACTCAGGTGCTGGGTCCGTTGCAGTTCGTCGCCACGCCGTGACCGCTCCACCACAGCTGCAAAATGCGCTGAACGCTTTGCTGGGAGACGCACGCCTGGTCGCCACGCCCTTGCCGGATACCGATCTGCGGCTGTGGTTGATCGACGCCGATAACATGGACCGGGCGTTCAGCCCCGAGGAAACGCGGCGTATTCTCGACGAACCGCCTTACTGGGGGTTCTGCTGGGCAAGCGGCCTGGCGGTAGCGCGCTTTCTCATCGAGCAACCGCAATGGGTAAAGGGCAAGCAGGTGCTGGATTTCGGCGCCGGCTCGGGCGTGGCGGGTATCGCGGCGTGCAAGGCTGGCGCCATTGAGGTGGTGGCCTGCGATCTCGATCCGCTGGCAATCGCCGCATGCCAGGCCAATGCCCGGCTCAATGGCGTGGAACTGGGCTACTCCCGGGACTTCTTTGCCGAGGCCGATCGTTTTGACCTGATTCTGGTTGCGGATGTGTTGTATGACCGGGCCAATCTGCCGCTGCTGGATCAGTTCTTGAGCCGCGGCAAGCAAGCACTGGTGGCCGATTCCAGAGTCCGCGATTTCCAGCACCCGGCGTACCGGCGACTGGGGATGCTGCATGCGCTTACCTTGCCTGACCTGGCCGAGCCTCATGAATTTCGCGATGTGAGCCTGTATTACGCCTCCCGGCTGTAAGCGCCTCCTATCGCCAGCAAGCTGGCTCCTACGAGTTTCGTGACCTGCGCCGCAAATATTTGGGGCGCAGGTCATTCGTGTCGTAGGAGCCAGCTTGCTGGCGATGCAGTCCTTCCCACAGAGCCGGCGCATGCGGAACATCAGGCTGCGCTTTCAGCAATGCCCGGCGACATTTATGATTGGCGCTATTCAGATTGTGCGAGAAACGCAATGAGCCAGGATACCGCTTACATTTTCGACGCAACTTCCGCGACTTTCGATCAGCAGGTGATCGAGAAGTCGTTCGATCAGCCTGTGCTGGTGGACTTCTGGGCGGAGTGGTGCGCGCCGTGCAAAGTGCTGATGCCCTTGCTGCAGCAGATCACCGAGAGCTATCAGGGCGAGCTGCTGCTGGCGAAGGTCAATTGCGATGTCGAGCAGGATATCGTCGCGCGGTTCGGCATCCGCAGTCTTCCAACCGTGGTGCTGTTCAAGGACGGCCAGCCGGTGGATGGCTTTGCCGGTGCACAACCGGAGTCGGAAATTCGCAAGCTGCTGGAGCAGCATGTCGTGATGCCGCCGCCTCCTGCGGCCGACCCGCTCAAACAGGCCCAGCAGTTGTTTGCCGACAGCCGTTTTGCCGATGCCGAGACGGTGCTCAAGCATGTGCTGGGCGAAGACAACACCAACGCCACCGCGCTGATTCTATATGCGCGCTGCCTGGCGGAGCGTGGCGAACTGAGCGAAGCCGGCACCGTGCTGGATGCGGTGAAGAGCGACGCCCACAAGTCCGAACTGGCCGGCGCCCGTGCGCAACTGACTTTCCTGGCTCAGGCGGCGGCGCTGCCGGAAGCGGCCGAACTCAAGTCGCGCCTTGCCCAGAACCCGCAGGATGACGAAGCCGTTTATCAACTGGCAGTGCTGCAACTGTCTCGTCAGCAGTACGACACGGCCCTGGATGCGCTGCTCAAGCTGTTCGCACGCAATCGCGCCTGGTCCGACGGCTTGCCACACAAGACCCTGCTGCAGGTGTTCGATCTGCTGGGTAACGATCACCCACTGGTGACCACTTACCGCCGCAAGCTGTTCGCCGCGCTGTACTGAAAGCGCCTATCCCACCCAGCTGTACAGCGGAGCATCGGCTCCGCTGTCGACCTTGACCTGGGCGCTGTGGCGCATGCGTACCAGCAGGCGCTTGCCGGCCGCGGTACTGCCGCTCAACGCCGATAGCTGATCCAGCAATTGCGGGCCGCTGGTCTGTCCCGCCGCGCGAAGGATATCGAGCGCCGCCTGCCAGGTTTTATCATCCTGGCTGGCGGGCCGGGCTTCGGGCGTAGCGGGCGCCGCCGGCTCGACCATCGGCTGGATCTGCGCACCCAGCTTTGCCCAATCCTCGTCATCCAGCTCCAGGGTCAGGTCCACGGGCCATTGGCCTACCGTTCCACGAATACGCAACATGTCTTTCACCTGCAAATACTCAGGTGCACATGCTCCCACAGGACGGCCGCCAAGCCCACGTCTAGCGACCGATCCAGCGAACTGCCCGCGTCGGGTCGCCCATCAGGAAACCGCCCAGCACCCTGGCATCGAAGGCGTGCTCCCAATGCTCGATCACCTTGCCATCCTGAAAACGCCAGACGCCGCAGAACGGCATGCCGATGGTCTGGCCTTCGCAGGTGGCGTGAAGGGTCCCGAGGACGGTGCCGAAATCATCATTGGCGACGATTTCATGGACTTCCATCTGGAGGGTCTGATGGGCGCGCTCGACGAGTTCCAGTTCGTGATTGCGCACGGCGCGTTTACCAATCGCCATCGACAAGCCACCGCCCGCGCCGCGATCAGCCTTGTGCAGAACGATGGCCGGGTCTGCGAATTCATCGATTCGGGTCAGGTCCTGGTACAAGACACGCAAGGTTTCCACGTTTCTATGCACGTTTCTATGATCGTTGCTCATGGTCGTTCATCCTTGATGTGCGTACGCGACGCGTTGAAGCTCCAGGGTTAAACCCGCGCCTGCATGCTTGGGTTCCTTTTCCAGCGTAGGGGTTGTGACCGGAC
This sequence comes from Pseudomonas sp. JDS28PS106, assembly GCF_036706555.1. Classification (NCBI taxonomy): domain Bacteria; kingdom Pseudomonadati; phylum Pseudomonadota; class Gammaproteobacteria; order Pseudomonadales; family Pseudomonadaceae; genus Pseudomonas; species Pseudomonas sp. JDS28PS106. The sequence continues at coordinate 418,030 of NZ_JBAJGT010000005.1, forward strand.
GCGCAAGCTCCAGGCCGACCAGCTGCCGTTGCAGGAACACAAGCTGAACGAAAATAAAAAAGCCATCACTTCGAACCATGAGCTGTTATAAGATTACATAACAGCCCTCGGATTACTTTCGGAGTACGTCATGCGTCATCTGCTTCTCGCCCTGCCCTTCGCCCTTTTGCCCCTGGTCGCTCATGCGGCGGAACATCATCATGATCACGACCATGCGCACGGCGAGGAGCACGCGAGCCTGGGCGCTCACGAGCATGGTGTCGGCAGGCTGGATGTGGTGCTGGAAGGCAAGACGCTGGAGCTGCAGTTCGACAGTCCGGCCATGAATATCGTGGGTTTCGAGCACGAAGCAACGTCCGCCGAAGACAAGGCCAAGGTGGCTCAGGCGCGAGAACTGCTGCTCAAGCCCAACGCGCTGTTCAACATTCCCGACGGCGCGAACTGCTCGGCGACGTCGGTCAAGTTGTCCAGCCCGCTGTTCGGCGACAAGGATGAGCACCAGGACCATGCCAAGGCCGAAGAGCATGATCACGAACACAGCGAGATCCATGGGCGCTATGCCTTCGTCTGCGATGCGCCGGCCGTTCTCAAGAAGCTGGATCTGTCGAATATTTTCAAAACCTTTCCCGACACCAAAAAGCTCCAGGTCCAGCTGATCTCGCCGGGCGGCCAGTCGGGTGCGGAAGTCATCGCGGCGAATCCTTCAGTCAAATTCTGATTGCGCCACGTTATCCATCGACCGGGCCTGGCCCGGTCGTCTGCTTTCAATGGACCGCCCCATGACCCACCCTCTGATCGAACTCTCGGATCTGACCTTCAACTGGCCGGGACATCCGCTGCTGCTGGATATCCCGCGCTTTCACCTGCAAGCGGGTGAGACCCTGTTTCTCAAGGGACCGAGCGGCAGCGGCAAAACGACCCTGTTGGGTCTTCTGGGCGGCGTGCAGCAACCCGCCCAGGGCAGTATCCGCCTTCTGGGCCAGGATCTTTCGCAACTGTCCGCCAGCGCCCGCGACCGGTTTCGGGTCGATCACACCGGCTACATCTTCCAGCAGTTCAACCTGCTGCCCTTCCTGTCGGTTCGGGAAAACGTGGAACTGCCTTGCCATTTTTCCCGGGTCCGCAGCGAGCGCGCGAAGCAGCGCCATGGCAGCGTCGAACAAGCCACGACTGCTTTGCTTGCACACCTGGGCCTGAAAGACGCGGCCTTGCTTGAGCGCCGCGCCGACTCGCTTTCGATCGGCCAACAGCAACGGGTCGCTGCCGCGCGGGCGCTGATCGGCCAGCCCGAGCTGGTCATTGCCGACGAGCCGACCTCGGCTCTCGATGCCGATACCCGCGAAGCCTTCATCCAGTTGCTGTTCACGGAATGTCGCGACGCGGGCGCCAGCCTGCTGTTCGTCAGTCATGACCAGAGCCTGGCTCCACTGTTCGACCGCCATCTGTCGCTGGCCGAACTCAATCGTGCCGCCGTCGCCGTGGAGATCTGAGATGTATCTGTTTCGTCTGGCCCTGGCCAGTTTGTCCAACCGCCGCTTCACGGCATTCCTCACCGCCTTCGCCATCGCCCTCTCGGTGTGCCTGCTGCTGGCCGTGGAGCGGGTCCGTACTGAAGCGCGGAACAGCTTCGCCAGCACCATCAGCGGTACCGACCTGATCGTCGGCGCGCGCTCCGGCTCCGTCAACCTGTTGCTGTACTCAGTGTTTCGCATCGGCAACGCCACCAACAACATTCGCTGGGACAGCTACGAGCATTTCGCCGAGGACAAGCAGGTGAAATGGGCCATCCCGATTTCCCTGGGCGATTCCCATCGGGGCTATCGGGTCATGGGCACCAGCGGCGCTTATTTCGATCATTACCGGTTCGGCCGCCAGCAGCCGCTGGAGCTGGCGCAAGGCCGGCCGTTCCAGACGGATCCGTTCGAAGTCGTGCTCGGCTCCGAGGTCGCCAAGGCGCTGCACTACAAGCTGGGCGACAAGCTGGTGCTGGCACATGGCGTGGCGGCCATCAGTCTGGTCAAGCATGACGACAAGCCATTTACCGTGGTCGGCATCCTCAAGCCCACCGGCACTCCGGTCGACCGGACTCTGCACATCAGCCTGGGCGGCATGGAAGCAATCCATATCGACTGGCATAACGGCGCGCCGGCCCGCGGCAGCGAGCGAATCTCCGCCGATCAGGCCCGCAACATGGATTTGCAACCCAAGGCGATCACCGCCTTCATGCTGGGCTTGAACAGCAAGATTTCCATCTTCAGCCTGCAGCGCGAGATCAACGAGTTCCGAGGCGAGCCAATGCTGGCGATTTTGCCCGGCGTGGCGCTTCAGGAGCTATGGAGCCTGATGGGCACGGCCGAAAAGGCGCTGTTCGTGATATCGCTGTTCGTCGTGCTCACCGGCCTGATCGGCATGTTGACCGCCATTCTGACCAGCCTCAACGAGCGGCGCCGTGAGATGGCGATTCTGCGCTCGGTGGGCGCGCGGCCCTGGCATATCGCAAGTCTGCTGGTCCTGGAGGCCTTCGCCCTGGCGCTGGCCGGCGTGGTCAGCGGCCTGGTCCTGCTCTACGTGGGAATCTTCGCGGCCCAGGACTATGTGCAGAACAGCTATGGTCTGTATCTGGCCCTGTCCGCACCGAGCCAATATGAATGGACGCTGCTGGGCGGTATTCTCGCAGCGGCTCTGGTGATGGGTATCGTGCCGGCATGGCGCGCGTATCGACAGTCCCTGGCCGACGGTTTGTCGATTCGTTTATGAGGGGTTTCACTATGCGGCACCTGATGTTGCTTCTGTCGCTCGCCTTCAGCCCTTCCCTGTGGGCGGCGGAGCCGCGGGTGCTGACCTGGGAAGACATGATCCCGCCCGATGCGCCGGTTGTCGCGCCGGCGACGGCGCCGATCCATGATCTGTCGAAGCTGTCCGACGCGCTGGCAATGGAGTCGGCCCCTGCCGCGAAGCAGGCTTCGCCCCACGCGCCCGTGGTCAAGGCGCTGGACGGCAAACAGGTACGACTGCCGGGCTACATCGTACCGTTGGAAGTCAGCGAGGAAGGCCGGGTGACGGACTTCCTGCTGGTGCCGTATTTCGGCGCCTGCATCCACGTGCCGCCTCCGCCGTCGAATCAGATCGTGCATGGCACCAGCGAGCTGGGCGTGAAGGTCGACGAGCTGTATCAGCCCTACTGGATCGAAGGGCCGATGCAGGTCAAACCGTCCAGCAGTGAACTGGCCGAAGCGGGTTATCAGATGCAGGCCGACAAGATTCTGATCTACGAACTGCCGGAGTCCTGATAGAACGCGGGTTACCGGCTATTCATTGAGCTGTATCAAGGTTGCATCGAAAAGCGGGCTTTAACATGGATCCAGAATTTTTCTGGATCATCATTTGGAGCCCCCATGAACTCGTACCTGCTTCGCGCCTCCGTGCTTGCGCTCGCAATTGCCGCCCCCGCGGCCGCCCATGCCTACCAGCCGGGCGATTTCATCGTGCGCGCGGGCGTCGCCCATGTCGAACCGAACGAGGACAGCGGCGAAGTGAAGCTCGACGGCACCCGCGTATCGGGTACCAAGGCCACCGCCGATGGCGAAAATCAGTTGGGGCTGACCTTCGCCTACATGCTCACCGAACATGTCGGCATCGAGTTGCTGGCAGCCACGCCTTTCAGCCACACCATTTCGGTCAAGGGTCTGGGGCCGGGTCTGGATGGCAAACTGGCCGATGTGAAGCAACTGCCGCCAACCCTGTCGCTGCAGTACTACCCGATGGAGCCCTCCTCCCGGTTTCAGCCTTACGCCGGAGTAGGTATCAACTACACGACCTTCTTCGACACCGACCTGACCGGCACCCGCAAGGACCAAGGCTTCAGCGACCTCAAACTCAAGGATTCGGTAGGCCTGGCCGGCCAAGTGGGCATGGACTACATGCTCACCGACAATATCCTGCTCAACGCATCGGTGTGGTACGTCGATATCGACACCAAGGCGTCGGTGGATGGCCCTTCCGCGCTAAGCGTCGGCAAGACCAAAGTGGACGTGGATATCGATCCGTGGGTGTACATGGTGGGTGTGGGTTACAAGTTCTGACGGCCGTGTAGCCTCGGATGATCGCCAGCAAGCTGGCTCCTACAGGGTCTGTAGGAGCCAGCTTGCTGGCGATAAATGCTGAGGCGGTTTAGCTCAGTGAACGCGTCGCCTGATTTGCTGCCGCGTTGCGGCAGATCGCGGATAAATCCGCTTGTGTCTTCCATCAGGCTAAAGTCTGGGGTGAGAGGGGTGGACGGCAAGCTGTCTAATCGCGGTGCCCTTGAGCACGTGTAGGAGCCAAGCTGCCGTCCACTCTTCCC